>SZXY01000148.1 GCA_005843805.1 Chlorobium sp. | reverse complement strand
CAAGGAGGCACCAATGAACTGGCAAAGAGCGGTGGTGGTCTGGCTTTTGATTGCAGTTGCCGAATCGGTTCACGGAACCCTTCGGCGGCTTTTTCTTGTTCCCCGGATTGGTGAGTTGCTCTCACATCAGATCGGTGTGGTGGTTGGCTCAGCGATAATTTTTACGATTGCATGGCTCTGCATTCGCTGGATCGGTGCTGGTTCGTACCGCCAGCAACTGCAGGTTGGTGCGCTTTGGGTGGTGCTTACGCTCATTTTCGAGTTCAGCCTTGGATACTTTCTGGGATATTCATGGAATCGGGTACTTTCTGACTACGATCTTTCCAAAGGTGGGCTGATGGTTTTCGGTGTCCTCTTCATGCTTTTCGCTCCAGAGCTGGCTGCACGGGCGCGGGGGTTGAGTGGGAAGGATGGAGAACGATGAAATTGGGAACAAAACATTGAAAACGATATGAACAACTCAATCTCCATCCGCATACTTGAGAAAGATACCAACCGTCGAGGTGATCTTTTTGGGAGGCTCATGGCGGATCTTTTTGTGGCACTTGGCTACGAGCAACCCCGTATTAATATTCATAAATCTGGTCGAGAACTTGACCTTTCGGCAGACCATCGTCTCGAAACTCGTCGCGCTATTGGGGAGTGCAAGGCTACACAAGATACTATTGGCGGTGCAGTCTTGAATAAATTTATCGGAGTAGTTGATGCCGAGTATAATGACGAGCGTCCGGTTACAGGGTATTTCATTTCTCTTGCTGGATTCACGGAAGCCGCTATTGAACAGGAAAAAAAGCGGAAGAGAACTAAAATTATCACTCTTACAGGTGCTCAAGTAATTGATGAGTAGGTAAAAGGGCGTATTCTTGTTCCAAAAGAGCGGGTTACAGAACTCTCCGGTAGGTGTTGTGAATCTCTCGATAATTGCGTTCTGGATCCAGAAACTGAGCTTTTAGCGCACGAACGCGGCTGGATATGGGCGATCTATTACACTTGCGGTAAAGAACGCACGCACTTTACGTTAATTCATTCCGATGGTACTCCGCTCGCTCGTGCGGTTGCAAATGAAGTCATTGAGTCTGACCGGGCATGTGGAGGTGGACTTGGTAAACTTAATTGCCTTAACCCGCAACCTCAAAAAGAGATAGATGCTGAGCAGCTTGTCTCGGAAGCTCTTGCTGCTTATGGTACTTATCTTGCGAATGAGTGTGGATATATTCAACTTGATGGACTTCCCGCCGACAGTGATGTGGGTTCACGTCGACTCAGACTCGAAAACCTGTTTGTGCCGATTCATATAGATGTCACTGTAGAGGTAAATGGTGAGCAAAAACAATTGGAACGTCAATCAGTTGGTACCGTGCTTGCAGTTTATCCTCGTCTTGCATTGTTAGCTGCACCCGGTGGAGGCAAATCCACGCTTCTTAAAAGGTTGGCAGTTGCTTATGCTGATCCTGCAAGGCGAGAAAATGTAGCAGATAATCTTCCTTCCCGTACTTGGTTTCCGCTTTTTTTTCGTTGTCGGGAATTGCGCGGTTTAGCTCGGGCTTCCTTTGCTGAATTGTTGGAAGCTCTGTCTCAACGTGAACCCGTCCGCCAGTACGCTACAGTTTTCCGTTCATATGTTGATCGAGAGTTACTTGCTGGACGTGTTCTTTTGCTTGTAGATGGGCTGGATGAGATATCCGATCCGGGTGACCGTGCAGCATTTGTCTGTACTATCCGAACGGTGCTGCAAGCATATCCTGGAATTGCTATTGTTGTTACTTCTCGCGAGGCTGGGTTTCGTCATGTGGCTGCCCATTTGTCGCCTGTTTGTACCCAAGCGACAGTTTCCACGTTTGATCCAGATGACATTCGCAGGCTCAGTGTTGCATGGCATCAGGAAGTTGTTGGCGATACGGAAAAAGTTCGCACTGATGCCGAGCATCTTGCGAACACAATTGTGCAAAATGATCGAATCAACCGATTAGCTGTAAATCCGCTGTTGCTTACCACATTGTTGCTGGTAAAGAGGTGGGTGGGTTCCCTTCCAACAAGAAGGGCAGTGCTTTACGGCAAGGCCGTGGAAGTTCTTTTGATGACGTGGAACACTGAAGGGCATGACCCAATTCCCGAAGAAGAAGCTCTACCACAACTGTGCTATGTTGCGTCGGAGATGATGCTCTCCAAAGTGGAAAGAATCAGCCGTCGTCGGCTGGCTGTTCTGATTCAAGAAGCTCGGGATGCGCTTCCAACTGAACTCGGATACGTGAAAGGTACGGTTGAAGAGTTTATCCATCGCGTTGAAGATCGTAGCAGCCTTCTAATGATGACTGGACTTGATGTGGAGGACGGGCAGTTGGTTGAGTTTTTCGAATTCCGCCATCTTACCTTTCAGGAGTTTCTTGCTGCCCGAGCAATGGTTGACGGTTGGCATCCTGGGCGAAATGAGGGCGACACGCTTGTAAGTGTTCTCGAACCATATTTTGAAGATGAGAAGTGGCGAGAAGTTATCCCGCTTGCAGCAGTAATGGGTGGAAAAGCGACCGAAGCTCTTATTAACAGACTGACGGAGATAGTTCATGCAAAAGCCAATGTTAAGGATGATGATTCGACATTTATTGCACTTGTTAATTGTCTGGCAGACGAGGCTGCGGCTCGTCCCGAAACGATTCGGGCAGCTATTCTTGAGTTAGTGCGGAGTGGATGCTCTTTGACTCAACAGCCGTCATGCAAGATGCTTTGTCGTGGTAGATATGGAGGGGAATTGCGAGAAGAGGCTGAGAATGCCTTTATGTCTGCGAGTGAGGATCTTGTGAATCCAGCACGTGCTTTGATTGCAACTATTACTGGAGAATTTACAGAGAGTCTTGAGACAGAGGCACTTTTAGCGATAATAACGAATTATATCGCAATGCTGGATAGCAAAGAAAGGCTTGCACGATGCAAGGGTGCCCTATGTTTCGGTACTATATGTAATGAGCTAGGTTTTCGCGTCTCAGATGTTGTTCCTAAAATATTATCAGAGGTTTTCAGTAATGCTGTGTTTTTAATTGAGCATCTTTTGTTTGAACCTTATTTACAGGAACAATCTGCAGCAGCTTATGCATTAGGTGCTATCCCTATAGCTAGAGATGAACCTTCTCAATATGTGCTTGATCGACTTGTCTGGCTCTGGCGAAAAAGTAATAGTAAGGTAATACGAGGCGAAGCATCGAATGCGTTGATAAATCAACCCATCTCCACGCGACGACAGGAGTGGAATTTTGATTCACTTTTGCCTGAAGAGATTGAAAAGATATTTCTGAAATATCACGAATCGCACAATTTAGAAGATCAAGCAGCAGCTCTTGTTGTGGGATGGTATTGTCAAGGGTTTAGTGATACCGAACTTAAGCAACATGCCCACGCACTACTCAAACGATTCACTTCGTTTGATCCAATAATAAGAAATACACTTAACGCTTTGCTCGTTCAGCTTGGTGAAGAGCCCCAAATTATTGCTTCAATGGTTGTTCCTAACACCACCCCCGTAGCTTCATGGCTTCAGTGACGCGCTGGATGGCGACGATGTATGCGGCCATGCGGTTGTGCACCTTGTGGGTTTGCGCTGCTTTCTGCACTTCCCGAAACGCTGTGGTCATCTTTTTTTCCAGCCGCTGGTGCACCTCTTCCTCTTCCCAGTAGTATCCGCTGGCGTTCTGTACCATTTCGAAGTATGAGACGGTGACGCCTCCGGCGTTGCAGAGGAAGTCGGGGATGATGGTGATGCCTTTGTTATAAAGAATGGTGTCGGCTTCCTGGGTGGTGGGGCCGTTGGCCAGTTCGGCTATGATCTTTGCCCTGATATCCGGCGCGTTTTGTGCGGTGATGACGGATTCGAGCGCAGAAGGGAAGAGCACTTCGACGTCAAGTTCCAGCAGTTCGTTGTTGGATATGGCGGCTGATCCGGGAAATCCGGCAACTGATCCGGTTTGTTGTTTGTATACCTTGAGGTCGGCCCAGGTAAATCCTGCCGGATTGTAGATACACCCTCTGGAATCGGAAACGGCGATTATTTTCATCCCGAGCAGTTCGGCGGCGAGTTTGTGGGCATTGGAGCCTGCGTTGCCGTATCCCTGGATTGCGGCTCTTGCGCCGCTGAGGTTGAGGCCGAGTGTTTCGGCTGCCTCACGTACACAGTAGATTCCTCCTCTTGCCGTGGCGTCGCCTCTTCCGGCGGAACCGCCGAGCGCAAGGGGTTTGCCGGTGATGGCCCGGAACTCGTTGTGGCCCTGCATCAGGGAGTATTCATCGAGCATCCATGCCATGATCTGCGGAGTGGTGTAGACGTCGGGGGCTGGAATGTCTTTTTCCGGGCCGAGGAAACTGGCGGTATGGCGGATGTAGGCGCGCGACAACCGTTCGAGTTCTCCGATGGAGAGGGTTTTTGGGTTGCAGATGATGCCGCCCTTGCCGCCGCCAAGCGGAATGTCGAGCAGGGCGGTTTTCCAGGTCATCCATGCGGCGAGCGCCCTTACGGTGTCAATGGTTTCATCCGGGTGAAAGCGGATGCCGCCCTTGTTGGGTCCCCGGGCGTCATTGTGCTGAACCCGGAATCCATGAAAAATTTGTGTGCTGCCGTTATCCATTCGTATCGGCATGGTTACGCGTAGTTCGCGCAGGGGCCAGCGGAGCAGTTCATGGGCCGCCGGGTCAAGCCCTATAATGGCGGCTGCCTGATCGAGCTGGTTCTGGGCAGTCTGGAACAGGTTCACGCTGGAAAAGGGTTCACTCATGGTATTTTTTAGTCGATGGTGAAGCTGCCCTTGTAGACGATTTTTGCCGGGCCAGTTAGAAAAACCTCCTGCATGTCGTCACTGAATCGGACTTCCAGGATGTCTCCGCTTTTTACCTTGACATTGACGGTTTTGCCCTCGATTTTGCCGAGTCGGTGGCTCATGAGGGCTGCGGCTACTGCTCCGGTACCGCAGGCGAGGGTTTCGTCCTCGACGCCGCGTTCGAAAGTGCGGAGTGAAAGCGAGTCAGGAGAGGTGATTTCTATAAAGTTGACGTTGGTGCCGTCGGGGAAAACGTCGGTGCGGTGGCGGATGGTGCGACCGGTTCCGGTGACATCGGCTTTTTCGAGGTCGGATATATATATAATTGCGTGCGGAGAGCCGGTATTGACTGAGTGGCAGGCAAATCCTTCGATTGCGATATCGTTTCTGAAGTTTTCAGGCGCAAGCATCCGGAGCCTGACGGTTTCCGGGGCGGTAACCCAGGCGTCGTAGCGGTTGCCGTTGGCTTCGAAGGTGTATGAGTTGCCGGCTTCGGCTGGAATTCCTGTGGCGAAGGCGAAATAAACGGCGCATCTTCCACCGTTGCCGCACATCGACCCAAGAAAGCCGTCTGCATTGTGGTATTTCATGCTGAAGGAATAGTTTGCTGATGGCTCGATGAGTATAAGGCCGTCAGCTCCGATTCCTGTCCTGCGGGTGCAGAGTGCATTGATCTGCAGAGGAGTAAGGCTGATGGAGAGATTCCGGTTGTCAATAATGATAAAGTCATTGCCGGCTCCGGAGAGTTTGCTGAATTTGATCTCCATAGGGTGCAATTTTTTCTGGATTCCGATATTTTTTCAGTTGCTTTCAGTTGCCTTTCAGCGGCGATAAACTGCTCCGGCAGGGGCTTTCATGCTGTATAATAAAACAATAGCTAATCATTGCGCCTTCAAAAAAATTTATTATTAAATATTTTTTCTTATTTTAATCTCTGATACGCCATGATATTTCATTGGCAAATTGCCTCTTGAAGATGGTCATTACGGGTTTTTCTCTATAGGTGTTCAATAATGCTCATGTTTATTGCGTTCCGACAGGTAGAACAAGCTGAAAGTTTCAGGTGCGGCTTTTCTGCTTAAGGGCTTCTTCCTCATTGTTTTTGCAAGCGATAACGCAACGGTTTTCTTTTCGGTTTCTTTAACCTGAAATATGTCCAAACAAAGGAGAGAATACAATGGCTGAACAAGTGAATCCGGCAGGAGTCAAGCCAAAGGGCTCTGTCCCACCTCCCAAGGGGAATGCTCCTTCTCCCAAGGGAAACGGCGCCCCTGGTGGCCCATCTGTAATCAAGGAGCAGGACGCATCTAAAATGCGAAGATTTCTGTTCCAGCGAACAGAAACCCGGTCAACAAAGTGGTATCAGATTTTTGATACCGACAAGGTTGATGATGAACAGGTTGTCGGCGGGCACCTTGCACTGCTTGGCGTGCTTGGTTTTCTCATGGCGATCTACTACATCTCGGGGGTTCAGGTGTTTCCATGGGGTGCACCAGGCTTTCATGACAACTGGTTCTATCTGACAATCAAACCAAGAATGGTCTCTTTGGGTATCGATACCTACAGTACAAAGACCGAAGATCTGGAGTTTGCAGCGTCAAAACTTATTGGTTGGGCCTTGTTCCACTTCCTTTCCGGCTCAATTCTTCTGTTTGGTGGATGGCGTCACTGGACGCACAACCTCACAAACCCGTTCACGGGTCGTGCAGGTAACTTCCGCGATTTCCGTTTTCTTGGCAAGTTTGGTGATGTGGTGTTCAGCGGAACCAGTGCAAAAACCTACAAGGATGCACTTGGACCACATACAGTCTACATGTCGCTGCTTTTCCTCGGCTGGGGCCTGTTGATGTGGCTTGTGCTTGGTTTTGCTCCTATTCCTGATTTCCAGACGATCAATTCAGAGACATTCATGTCGTTTGTCTTTGCAGTTGTTTTCTTTGCTCTCGGCATTTACTGGTGGAACAATCCTCCGAATGCAGCCATTCACCTGAACGATGACATGAAAGCCGCTTTCTCTGTCCACCTGACAGCAATCGGCTATATCAATATCGCTCTTGGTGTCATTGCTTTCGTTGCGTTCCAGCAGCCTTCGTTTGCCGCCTACTACAAGGAACTCGACAAACTGGTCTTTTACCTTTATGGTGAGCCTTTCAACCGGGTGAGCTACAATTTCGTGCAGGAGGGTGGCAAGATTGTCTCCGGCGCAAAAGAGTTTGCTGACTTTGCTCCGTTTGCAATTCTCCCGAAGAATGGTGCTTCTTTCGGTATGTCAAGGGTCGTGATCAACCTCATTACCTTTAACCATATCATCTGCGGTGTTCTCTATGTTTTTGCCGGTGTTTACCACGGTGGTCAGTATCTGCTCAAGATCCAGCTTAACGGCATGTACAACCAGATCAAGTCCATCTGGATTACCAAGGGACGTGATCAGGAAGTTCAGGTCAAGATTCTCGGTACTGTCATGGCTCTCTGTTTTGCTACCATGCTTTCCGTCTATGCTGTTATCGTGTGGAATACCATCTGTGAGCTGAATATTTTCGGAACGAACATCATGATGTCGTTCTACTGGCTCAAACCGCTTCCGATTTTCCAGTGGATGTTTGCTGATCCGAGTATCAATGACTGGGTAATGGCTCACGTTATTACCGCTGGTTCGCTCTTCTCGCTGATTGCTCTTGTCCGTATCGCTTTCTTTGCACATACCTCACCGTTGTGGGATGATCTTGGACTCAAGAAGAACTCCTACTCTTTCCCGTGTCTCGGCCCGGTTTATGGTGGTACATGCGGTGTATCCATCCAGGATCAGCTCTGGTTTGCCATGTTGTGGGGAGTCAAGGGTCTTTCTGCAGTCTGCTGGTATATCGACGGTGCATGGATTGCTTCGATGATGTATGGTGTGCCTGCTGCCGATGCGAAGGCCTGGGATTCAGTAGCCGGTCTGCATCATCACTATACCTCCGGTATTTTCTATTACTTCTGGACTGAAACGGTTACGATCTTCTCGAGTTCGCACCTTTCAACCATTCTGATGATCGGCCACCTTGTATGGTTTATCAGCTTTGCCGTATGGTTTGAAGATCGCGGTTCCCGTCTTGAAGGTGCTGACATCCAGACCAGAACAGTTCGCTGGCTTGGCAAGAAGTTCCTTGGAAGAGACGTTGCTTTCAGGTTCCCGGTTCTGACGATTTCGGATTCAAAGCTTGCTGGTACATTCCTTTATTTTGGTGGTACCTTTATGCTGGTCTTCCTCTTTATTGCCAACGGGTTCTATCAGACTGATGCGCCTCTGCCGCCGACTGTCAGTGATGCTTCTGTATCAGGTCAGGTTATGC
Source organism: Chlorobium sp. (assembly GCA_005843805.1). Lineage (GTDB taxonomy): Bacteria > Bacteroidota > Chlorobiia > Chlorobiales > Chlorobiaceae > Chlorobium. The sequence goes on along the minus strand of SZXY01000148.1, from coordinate 41,406 downwards.
TGACACAGGTTGTGGATTATCTGATGAAGTTGATTGCCTAAACTATCATTCCGGAAGAAGCTGCCAAGGCTTCTTCCGGAGTGCATTTTTGCTACTAAAGTTTATCCTGTAATTTAAGAGGAGGGTTTTTATGGCCGATCCTGTACAACAGCCAGATATATCGTCAGCTCCTGCCCCAAAGGCTGCGCCTAAAGCGTCACCTGCAGCACCCAAAGCTCCACCTGCTGCTCCAAAAGGGGCTGCTCCGGCAGCAAAGCAGGGACAGGCAAAACCACAGGGGGCTCCGCCGAAACAAGGCGGGAAGTCTCGGATGGAACCACTGAATATCAATCTTGGAAGAACTGGAATCGCGCAGGAATCTGCTCTTCCGGTCAAGAAAGCAGCGCCAAAAGCTGCCCCGAAACCTGCTGCTGGAGCAAAGCCACCAGCACCGGGCGCAAAGCCAGTACCGGGTGCCAAACCGGCAGCACCGGCAGCAAAGGGTGCACCGGGAGCAGCGGCTGGACAGCCATTGCCAAAGCCGACTCCAAGGGCCAAGTCCCACTATTTCATCCTTGAGAACCTTTGTGTGGGATGTGGACTTTGTCTCGACAAGTGTCCGCCAAAAGTCAATGCTATTGGCTACAAGTTCTATGGTGACGTTCAGGAAGGTGGCTTCAGGTGTTATATAGACCAGGATGCCTGTATTTCCTGTTCAGCCTGTTTTTCTACCGACGAGTGTCCTTCGGGTGCGTTGCTTGAAGTGCTTCCTGATGGTGAGGTGCTTGATTTTAGCTTCACGCCGCCTGAAAGGCTCGATTTTGACTTGAGATTCCTGCACAGGTTTCACAGGGAAGCGAGGTAGGAGAGGCAAGGTTTTGCCATTGTACTTGTCAATAATTTCCATAAAAAGCATTGCTTTACCTCAAAGCAATGCTTTTTTTTTGAAGCTCAATATCTGCCATGCCGGAACTCAAGAGCGTTACTCCAGAAAAACCCTGCATCACTCCCTTTCTTGATGCTTCGAGCGCAAGCTCAGTGCTGGTCATTATACCTACCTTCAATGAGGCTGACAATATTTGGAGGCTGGTAAGTGAGCTTTCATCACTCTATCCTTCCATTGCAGATGTTCTGGTAATCGACGACAACTCTCCCGACGGAACCCGCGATATTGTGCTTTCCATGCAGGCGACGACAAGGGGGTTGCATATCATTTCACGGGAAAAAAAGCTTGGACTTGGCACAGCATATCTTACCGGGTTTCGTTACGCCCTGGAGAAGGGATACCGCTATATTGTGGAGATGGATGCTGATTTTTCGCATGATCCTGCCATGCTGCAGAGCTTTTTTGATGCCATGAACGGGGCTGATCTGGTTATCGGCTCCCGATACATGAACAATACGGTCAATGTTGTCAACTGGCCTCTCGGCAGGTTGATCCTTTCCAAAATGGCAAGTATCTATACCAGGCTTATCACCGGCCTTCCGGTTGCTGATCCTACCAGCGGGTTTAAATGTTTCAGGGCGGAAGTATTGCGTGGGCTCGATCTCGAGAGAATAAACTCCCAGGGCTATTCATTTCAGATCGAGATGAATTTCAGGGTATGGAAAAAGGGGTTTACAATCAGGGAGGTTCCCATCGTTTTTGTTGATCGTTCGGTGGGAAAATCAAAAATGTCCAAAAAGAATATCCGGGAAGCTATCTGGATTGTCTGGTGGCTGAAAATCAAATCGATGTTGGGATTCCTGTAGGGGCAGCCCCGACCCGGTCGGGGCTGCCTTACAATTTGATTTATGGTTCCTTCTTGTGTTCTGCGATGATCTGTTGTGCGATATCTGGCGGCGCTTCCTCATAATGGTTGAAATTGTAGGAGTAGCGTGCCCTGCTCTGTGTCAGGCGCGTAAGTGCATGATGGAATGCGGTCAATGCGGCCTGTGGAATGAGCGCCTTGATGATCTGCATTTTGACATCGGTTTCCATGCCGAGAATTTTACCCCGCTTGCTTGAAATATCACCGACGATCTCTCCGGTGTACTGTTCTGGTGCATAGACATTCAGGGAGTAGATTGGTTCGAGCAGGAAAGGTCTTGCCTTGTCGAAAGCGACCTTGAATGCCATGCTGCCTGCGATTTTAAAGGCAAATTCCGAACTGTCAACCGGATGGTATGAACCGTCATAAGCTACAGCCTTCAAATCGACAACAGGGTAGCCAGCCAGGATACCGTTGGTGATGGCTTCGCGAATTCCTTTTTCAACGGCTGGCAGATATCTCGAAGGAACGACACCGCCAACAATTTCAGTTGCAAAGACAATGCCGGTGTCGCGAGCAAGAGGTTCAATCCGTATCCAGACATCGCCATACTGGCCTTTGCCGCCGGACTGCTTTTTATATTTTCCCTGCGATGATGACGCTATCCTGATGGATTCCCTGTAAGGAATTTTGATAGGCGCAATGTCAACCTTGACATTGAACTTGGTCTGAAGTCGGCTGATAATGGTCTCAAGGTGGGTTTCACCAAGAGTTTTCAGAATGGTCTGGTTGAATTCGACATCATGTTCAATTTTGAAGCTTGGATCTTCTTCATGAAGATGGTGCAGTCCGGCGGAGATTTTTTCTTCATCACCCTGGGCAACAGGAATGATTGCCGTTGCCAGTACGGGGATCGGAAAGGTAATTGGACTGATACGGCAGTTGGTTCCCTTGTCGGCAAGTGTGTCATTGGTGTGTGCATCTTTCAGCTTGACAACCATACCTATATCTCCGGCAAGGAGCTTGTCAACCGGAACTCTTTTCTGGCCAAGAACGGTGAAGACCTGTCCTGGTTTTTCAATCTGTCCGGTCTGCACATCGATCAGTTCATGTCCGGTTTCAAGGTGGCCTGAATAAACCCTCAGGTATGAGATTTCACCGACCCGAGGTTCCGACATGGTCTTGAAAATAAAGGCAATGGTTGGCCCATCGGGGTTTGGCTGAATCAGGGTCGGGGTTTCATCTATTGTACAGATAGAGTGTTCCGGGCCGCGTTCAATTGGTGATGGACAGAGGTTGACGATAACGTTCAGCAGCCTCTCTGAACCAATGAGGTGAAGTGGTGAGGTACAGAAGAGAGGGAAAAAGGTTCTCGTGACCAGTGCGGATTTTATTCCAATTCGCAGTTCTTCCTCGGAAAGGTTGCCCTCTTCAAAAAACTTGTTCATCAGCTCTTCACCGGTTTCAGCGACTGCTTCGACAAGCTGCATGTGAAGTTCTTCGGCGCGTTTCAGATAAAGGTCAGGAATCTCCGAGACGGTCATGCTTCCGGGTTTGTCGGGGTTGAACTCAAGTTGTTTCATCAAAAGGACGTCGATGAGGATATGATGGCCGAGTCCTTCTTCTATGGGAAACTGAATGGGGGTAACAAGATGGCCGAAATGATCCTTGAGTCCTTGCAGGGTATTGTTGAAGTTGGTGCGGTCGGCATCAAGTTTGGTCAATACAAACATGGTTGGCTTGTAGTACTCTTTGGTGTACTCCCAGATGGTGTCGGTGCCTACTTCGACACCGGTAGCAGCATTGACAGTTATCAGTACCGTGTCGGCAACCCGCATGGCTGATTTGACATCGCCGTGAAAGTCAAGCAGGCCGGGTGTGTCGATAATGTTGATTTTCCGGTCGTTCCAGAAGCCGTGGATAAGGCTGGTATTGAGGCTGTGTTTTCTTTGAATCTCATCTGCGGAGTAATCGGAGAGAGTGTTTCCTTCATCGATACTGCCGAGTCGGTTTATGACTCCCATGGTCAGGGCAAGTGATTCAGCGAGCAGGGTTTTGCCGCTTCCGGCATGGCCTGTAATGACAATGTTTCGCAATTGATCCGGTTGTACGGCTTGCATGGCAGAACTCCTTTGTTGAATTTAATAGATGGTCTTGCAGGCCACTGATAAAAAAAGCAAGGGCTGTAGCTTCATTGTGGAAAACAGCACAAGAAATAATAAACAAAAAAAAGTCTTATTTGCTGCCTGGATTGCAATGAAATGGTGCTTAAAAAAGGATATATTTTGAATTGAATTTTTCGGAAGTTGTTGCAGTGCTGTATCGTCTCATGTGAAAAGTGTTTAACAATAATAAATACAAGAATTTATGCCAATAATCAGGAAGATTTTTGCTCGTCAGATCCTCGATTCAAGAGGAAATCCAACGGTCGAAGTCGATGTCTACACTGAAAATTCTTTCGGCAGGGCTGCTGTGCCCAGCGGAGCATCGACCGGTGTTCATGAAGCTGTCGAACTCAGGGATGGCGATGCTGCGGTTTATCTTGGAAAAGGTGTGCTTCAGGCGGTTGAAAACGTCAATACGGTTATCAATGATGCGCTGAAAGGGATGCTTGTTACTGAACAGGAGGAGATTGACCAGGCGTTGCTCGATCTGGATGGAACGCCGAACAAATCGAAGCTTGGTGCCAATGCCCTTCTTGGTGTTTCCATGGCTTGTGCCAAGGCTGGTGCGGAATACAGTGGTCTGCCCCTTTACCGCTATATCGGAGGTACGATGGCAAACACCTTGCCAGTGCCGATGATGAATGTGCTCAATGGTGGTGCACATGCCGACAATACGGTTGATTTTCAGGAATTCATGATCATGCCTGCAGGATTTGCTTCTTTCTCTGATGCACTTCGCTGTGGCGCTGAAATTTTTCATGCACTCAAGGCTCTTTTGAAAAGCAAGGGTTTGAGCACTGCCGTCGGCGACGAAGGTGGTTTTGCTCCAAACCTCAAGTCTAACGAAGAGGCAATCGAGCTGGTCATCGAGGCTATCGGCAAAGCTGGTTACAAGGCTGGCTCTCCAACCAACAAGGGAGGACTTGGTGATGCACAGGTCATGATTGCTCTCGATCCTGCAAGTTCTGAATTTTATGATTCCGCCAAAAAACGGTACGTTTTCAAAAAGTCATCAAAACGTGAGCTGACCTCTCTTGAGATGGCCGAGTACTGGACAAAATGGTCTGAAGATTATCCGATTATTTCAATCGAGGATGGTATGGCTGAGGATGATTGGGAGGGCTGGAAACTGCTTACCGAAAAGATAGGGTCGAGAGTACAGCTTGTCGGTGACGATCTTTTTGTGACCAACAGCAAAAGGCTTGCTGAAGGTATCGAGAAGGGAGTGGCCAATTCCATCCTTATCAAGGTCAACCAGATTGGAACCCTGACAGAGACCCTTCAGGCGATCGATCTTGCCCAGCGCAATGGTTATACATCTGTTATCAGCCATCGCAGCGGTGAAACCGAAGACAGTACGATTGCCCAGATTGCTGTGGCAACAAATGCTGGTCAGATAAAGACCGGCAGCATGTCGCGTTCTGATCGTATGGCCAAATACAATGAATTGCTTCGTATTGAGGAGGAGCTTGGCAGTCAGGCTCGCTATCCCGGAAGAAAAGCATTCCGGGTATAGAAAACTCGAAAAAGGAACCCTTTTTGCAAAAAAAAGGGTTCCTTTTTTTGTTTTTCCCCTTTTTCCATTGTCTGTTGCGACTCTGGCACTGCTTGGCTAATCAAAGCTTTTGAGGAGTGAAAACGATTATCAATAGAATCTGGAAGTATATTTGTTCCTACCCGAAAACATCTCTTTTTTGGGTTGTGTTTCTTTTTATTCTGATCTGGTTTCTTTTCGAAGATTATGGTATGCTCACAAGAGTCCGCATGGAAGCTGAACACCGTTTCCTTTTTGAGCGGCTGAAGGTCGAGCAGCAGAAAATTCTTGATAACGATCAGCGTATCCGGCATTTCAATGAGCCGGACAGTATAGAAAAGGCGGCAAGGGAGAGATATAATTTCCGAAAACCGGGTGAAACCCTCTTTATCATCCGGGAGCACCAATAAACTTTTCATGTAACCGTTTTACAATTCCATGTATCACTACCGCCGTCGTTTAACCCGTGAAGTTGCTTTTGGTACCATTGCTTTGGGAGGATACCTGCCGATAAGGGTCGAGTCAATGACCAATACGCACACAATGGATACCGAGTCAACCGTTGCACAGTGCAGAAGACTTTATGAGGCTGGTTGTGAAATTATCCGGCTTACGGTACCGACAGAGAAGGATGCTGAAAATCTCCGAAATATCAGAGACCAGCTCCGTCGTGATGGAATCGAAACCCCGCTGGTTGCCGATATTCATTTTTCAGCGCGTGCAGCGCTCAAGGCTGTTGAATTCGTTGAAAATATCCGCATCAATCCGGGAAATTATGCCACGAGCCAGAAGTTTTCCAGCAATGAGTATTCGAACGAGGAGTATCTGACGGAGATTGAGCATGTCCGACAGGAGTTTGCTCCTCTGGTTGAAAAAGCCCGCAAGTACGGGGTCTCCATGAGAATCGGCACCAATCATGGCTCTCTGTCTGACAGGGTTGTCAGTCGGTATGGTAACTCACCTGCAGGCATGGTTGAGGCGGCTCTTGAGTTTGCCCGTATCTGTGAAGAGATGGGCTACTACGATATTCTTTTTTCCATGAAATCATCCAATGTCCGGGTGATGATCCAGGCCTACCGGTTGCTTGCTGAAAAAGCGGACGCCGAGCTTCGTTATGCCTATCCGCTTCATCTCGGGGTTACCGAGGCCGGCGATGGTGATGAGGGTCGAGTAAAATCTGCCATGGGTATTGGTGCGCTCCTTGAAGATGGGCTTGGTGATACAATAAGGGTCTCTCTAACCGAGGATCCGGTCAATGAGGTTCCTGTCGGATTTGCCATCGTCAAAAAGTATAATGATTTTCATCTTGTCAAGGGTGACAGGGCTCATGTTCCCCTGAAGCAGGTTGTTGAAAGCCGCAATCAAAAGTCGCGTCTTGATCTTTCCATCCCTGAGGTGCCGCCTTTCAATCCATTCAGTTATGAGCGACGGGTTGCCGGCAGTGTTGTGCTTGAAGGTATTCCGGTTGGAGGTAACGATGTGCCGAGAGTTGAAACTGAGCTGCATGCTTCGCTTCAGGATCGTGATGCGGTTTTTCAAGAGGCTCTGCTGAGACTTGCGCCAGAGAAGCCTCAGGATTCAATTCGCTCGGAGTTTGCCTCTGTTCGCGTCGACAGTGATGAAGATCTCGATGCGCTTGATGATCTTCTTGGTAAACTTGGCGATGCAGGGCGTTTTATTGTTGCTTCGACAAGTGATATTGCACTTTTTTTTCGGCTACTGGATAAGCTCACGAAAGTGAGGCTTGATATTGTTGAGAACGAGATGCTTGGCAAGGAGTTTCTTGAGCGCATCGGCAATGACCGGCTTGCTGCTCTGGAGTTATGTTTTATTCATGATCGGGCAGGGGAGTCTGTTCCTGCCGAAGTTCTTGCCCACCTGGCCGACAAGTTCCGAAAACAGGGCGTGGAGCGTCTCTTGTTTTCAGTGATTTCCAGAACGGCTGTTTTTGCCTATCGCAGGCTTGTTCAACTCTTCAACAGCCGCTCACTCGATTATCCCCTTGTTGTCCGTTTCAGGAATGAGATTTCCGGGAGTCTTGAAACGCTCATCGAGAGTTCAGTTCAGGCGGGGACGCTTTTCTGTGACGGTATCGGTGATATGCTTGCGCTTCATACCGGGATTTCCTGTGATGATGAGATCAATCTGGCATTCAACATTCTCCAGGGCGCAAGAATCAGAATGTCAAAAACCGAATTTATCTCATGTCCCGGTTGCGGCAGAACCTATTTCGACCTGGAACAGGCAACTGCGGCAATCAAGAAGAGAACTTCCCACCTCAAGGGGCTGAAGATCGGCATCATGGGCTGTATCGTCAATGGTCCCGGAGAGATGGCTGATGCAGATTTCGGTTATGTCGGTGCGGGGAAAAACCGCATAAGTCTCTATGTTGGTCGAGAGTGTGTTGAGGAAAATATTTCTGAAAAAGAGGCTGTAGATCGACTTATAGCTCTGATCAGGGAGCGGGGGAAATGGGTTGATCCGATATAACGAAGCCTGGCCATAATGTCTTATACCCTCATAACCGGGGCTTCCATGGGGATTGGCGAAGCTTTTGCCTGTGAATTAGCCCGAAGAGGCTGCAATCTTGTGCTTGTTGCCCGCTCTGAGAGCAGATTGCAGGAGTTGGCTGAGGAACTTCGTGAAAAGAGAGGTGTGGAGGTCAAGGTTTGCATTGAGGATCTCTGTGAACCAGACAGCCCCGCTCGCATTGCTGAATTCTGCCGACGAAGCAACCTTGAGGTTGAGCTTCTGGTTAACTGTGCGGGATTGTCACGGGCAGGTGATTTCCACACTATTGCACCTGAAAAGCTTGAAGAGATCATGATGGTCAACATGTTGGCAATGGCTCGCCTTACCCGTCTGTTTCTGCCAGCCATGATTGGACGTCAGAAAGGTGGTGTTATCAATGTGGCTTCAGTGGGTGGTTTGCAGGGGGTTCCGGGTTTGGGGCTCTATTCGGCAACCAAGGCATTTGTCATCACACTCAGTGAGGCGCTTCATGTTGAACTGAAAGGGAAAGGGGTAACTGTCGTTGCCGTCTGTCCAGGTTTTATCGATACCGGTTTTTTTGAAAAAGCCGGTCATAATGCTGCAAATATTTTTTTGCCGATTTCAGGAACTGGCGTGGTTGTGAAGGCAGCGCTCAAAGGGCTTGAAAAAAAGAGGATAAGGGTATTTCCAACCATGCTTGACTATCTTCTGGTTTTTTCTCAACGCTTTGTTTCTCGCCAAACGGTTATACGGCTTGCAGGTTTTTTTGCTGCTGTAAAGGATGATGAATAAATTATTCCTTTTTTCTTTGTATTATTAAAACCTGTCATTATATTACCAGCCCTGTTTTTTGAATTCGAGCTGCTGGTGTAGCTCAATTGGTAGAGCAGCTGATTTGTAATCAGCAGGTTGCGGGTTCGAGTCCCATCACCAGCTCTGGAAGTAAATGGGTAGGTAGCGAAGTGGTTAAACGCAACAGACTGTAAATCTGTCGACTATGTCTTCGGAGGTTCGAATCCTCCCCTACCCACAGTTTTTTTTATTGTTAGGCTGATGTAGCTCAGTCGGTAGAGCACTTCCTTGGTAAGGAAGAGGTCATCGGTTCAAGTCCGATCATCAGCTCCAGGTTTTGGAGGTATTGATTTTTACGTCAGTAGCTTAATTGGTAGAGCAGCGGTCTCCAAAACCGCAGGTTGGGGGTTCGAGTCCCTCCTGACGTGCAGGCAGAAAATAGATGTCACTGAAGTTTATTCCGGACTGTTATTCATGAATCAATATATCGGCAAAGTCAGTCAGTATTATCGTGATGTCATCAGTGAGATGCGCAAGGTTATCTGGCCGAGCAAGGATGAGATCAAGGATTTGACGATTGTTGTGCTGACGGTTTCGGGTATTCTTGCCTTGTTTACGTTTCTTGTCGACTGGGTCATAAATTTCGTTATGGGAAAGTTATTGTAAGAAACCGGGTTAAGGTGAATTGATGAGCGCAAGAAAAAAGGATGTGGATGTTCAGGGTGTTCCGGTAGCACGCTGGTATGCACTCAGGATTTATTCGGGCCATGAGCGCAAGGTTAAAGAGGGTATCGAGGCAGAGGTTCTCCGTTGCGGTCTTGGCGACAAGATTTTGCAGATCTATGTTCCCTACGAGCGCTTTGTGGAGGTTAAAAACGGCAAGAAAAGAAGTCTCACCAAAAATGCCTTTCCGGGCTATGTGCTTATCGAAGCAGTGCTTGACAAGCAGACAAGGAATCTGATCCTTGATATTCCTTCTGTGATGGGTTTTCTTGGTGTCGATGATAATCCTACTCCTCTCAGGCCGGATGAGGTTGAAAAGATTCTGGAGCCGGAAAGCTCAATCGAGCATCGCTCTGTGATCGAGGCGCCTTTCAAGGTTGGTGATTCAGTCAAAGTTATTGACGGGCCATTCAGTTCGTTGACAGGTGTGGTTCATGATGTGTGCACAGAAAGAATGAAGGTCAAGGTTATGATAAGCTTCTTTGGTCGCAGTACGCCGACAGAGCTTGATTTTTCACAGGTTAAGTCAGTTTCCCAATAATACGGGCTTAAGTAATTTAAGCTTCTGAATAGAAATAGGTTATGGCAAAAAAGGTAATCGGTTTTATCAAGCTTCAGATTCCGGCTGCTGCAGCTAATCCTGCTCCTCCTGTTGGTCCGGCCCTTGGTCAGAAAGGTGTCAATATCATGGAGTTTTGCAAGCAGTTCAATGCAAAAACCCAGTCTGAATCGGGAATGATTATTCCTGTAGTCATTACGGTGTACTCTGACAAGTCATTCACGTTTATTACGAAAACCCCTCCTGCGGCAGTTCTTCTTCTCAAGGAGGCGAACCAGAAGAAAGGTTCCGGTGAGCCGAACCGCAACAAGGTTGGTTCCGTTACCCGTGATCAGGTTCGCAAGATCGCAGAGCTGAAAATGCCCGATCTCAATGCGTTTGATCTCAGGGGAGCTGAGGAGATGATTATGGGTACGGCCAGAAGTATGGGGATTACAGTACAGGGCTGATCCGGATTTGTGTCTGTTTGCAGGCTGTGGGAGGCTGAAAGGCCGCTTTTTTAACCACTTTTACAAGAAAAATAATGGCTGGAAAAAAATACAGAAATGCAGCGTCCAAGATCGTCCGTTTTCAGGAGTATGATCTGGTTGATGCTGTTGAGAAGGTAAAAGAGATCACGGATGCCAAGTTCAATGCTACCGTTGATATTGCTGTAAAGCTTGGAGTCGATCCCCGTCACGCAGACCAGGTTGTCCGCGGTACGGTTATGCTTCCGCATGGTACAGGAAAAACTGTATCGGTGCTGGTTGTCTGCAAAGAGGCCAAGGCTGATGAAGCAAGGGAGGCTGGTGCGGACATGGTTGGTTTCGAAGAGTATATCGAGAAAATCCAGGAAGGATGGACAGGTGTCGATGTCATTATAGCAACTCCTGACGTCATGGGTCAGCTTGGTAAAGTTGCCAAGATACTTGGACCCCGTGGTTTGATGCCTAATCCGAAGTCGGGAACCGTTACGATGGATGTGGCCAAGGCGGTCAGGGAAGTCAAGGCTGGTAAAATCGAATTCAGGGTTGACAAGGCTGGCAATATTCATGCTCCTGTCGGCAAGGTTTCGTTTGAGCCCGTTCAGTTGGTGGCCAATATTACAAGTTTCCTCAAGGAGGTTGTACGTCTTAAGCCATCGGCAGCAAAGGGTCAGTATGTGCAGGGTATTGCGCTTTCAAGCACCATGTCCCCGAGCGTGAAGGTTAAAATGGAAAAATTTGTCGCCTAATAAAAACGGTTTATAACGATGAAGCGAGATAAAAAAGAGCAGATCGTTCAGGTTGTTGCTGAAAAGATCAAGAGGTCACAGGGTATATATCTTACAGAATTCCAGGGTTTGAACGTAGCCAAAATGGCTGAGTTGCGCCGGGAGTTCAGGAAAGCAGGAGTGGAATACCGTGTTGTAAAAAATACGCTTGTTAAAAAGGCCATGAAAGATCTTGCCGGTACCGACAAGTTTTTCGCTGGTCTGAAGCAAACAACCGGAGTCGCTTTCGGTTTTGACGATCCGGTAGCTCCGGCAAAGGTTATCAAGAAGTTCAGCAAGACCAACGAAGCGCTGAAGTTCAAGATGGCTTCCATCGATGGTGTTGTTTATTCGTCTGACAAGCTTGCACTGCTGTCTGAAATGCTTACCAAGACGGAAAATATCGGTCGTGCAGCAGGTGTTGTCAACAATGTTGTCAGTTCTGTCCCGATGGTTATCAATGCGGTTACCAGAAATCTGGTATCAGTACTTGATCAGGTGGCAAAACAAAAACAGTGATTCCGTACCAAACTATTACGCACTCAAGAAATTATATAATTGTAAATTAAACAAGAGAGGGGAATAATGTCTATTGAAACACTTGTAGAAGAGATTGGTAAGTTGACTCTTACAGAGGCTTCTGAATTGGTGAAAGCTCTGGAAGAGAAGTTTGGTGTCAGCGCCGCTCCTGCTGTTATTGCTGGTGTCGCTGCAGCTCCTGCAGGCGAAGTTGTTGTACAGGAAGAGCAGACTGAGTTTGACGTTGTGCTGACAGCCGCAGGCGAAAGCAAAATCAACGTTATCAAGGTTGTTCGTGCACTGACAGGTCTTGGTCTGAAAGAAGCCAAGGATCTTGTTGACGGTGCTCCGAAAACTGTGAAAGAAGCCGTTTCCAAGGACGAGGCAGAAAAGATTGCCAAAGAGTTGAAGGATGCTGGTGCATCAGTTGAATTGAAGTGATCTTTGAAAAGAGTCATTTTTTAAGCAAGCTCCGCTTCGACATGAGGCGGAGCTTTGTCTGTTTGTATAAGTACTGTTTTGATTGATAGTTCCTGTGATGATACGATTAAGGTTCAACCGGATGTTCCAGTAGTTCGGCAAAGTTTCTGCGGTTCTTTGTGATGACTTAATCTGTAAGTAATTCATGCAATTGATAAAAGCGAGGTGCATGTGAAAGTGGCTGATGCAACAACAACACCGTGTATTGACTTTTCTAAAATCCAGAGTGTTATAGATCCTCCCGACCTATTAAAAGTTCAGTTAGATTCATTCCATAATTTTATACAGGATAGTGTTCCGCTGGCAAAAAGAAAAGACCAGGGCCTTGAAAGGGTTCTTCGCAGCGCTTTTCCAATTACAGACACCAGGGGTCTCTATTTACTTGAGTATATCTCATACAGTTTTGACAAGCCAAAGTACACTGTAGAGGATTGCATCGAACGTGGCCTGACTTATGATGTTTCCCTGAAAGTAAAGCTCAAGCTCTCCTACAAGGATGAGGTTGATGAGACTGACTGGAAGGAGACCATTCAGCAGGAGGTTTACCTCGGCAGAATTCCTTACATGACCGAGCGTGGTACCTTCATTGTCAATGGTGCTGAAAGGGTTGTGGTTGCGCAGCTTCACCGTTCCCCCGGTGTTGTGTTCAGTGAAGCCATTCATCCGAACGGCAAAAAAATGTATTCGGCCAAAATCGTTCCGACCAGAGGGTCGTGGATCGAGTTTCAGACCGATATCAATAACCAGATTTTTGTCTATATCGACCAGAAAAAGAACTTTCTGGTCAGTGCGCTTTTGCGTGCCATAGGATTTGCCCGTGATGAGGATATTCTTGGCTTGTTCGATCTGGTCGAAGAGGTTCCACTGAAATCGAGCAAAAAGGAGCAGCTTGTCGGACAGTACCTTGCTTCCGATATTGTCGATATGCAGACCGGCGAGGTGGTCAGTGCACGAACAGCCATCACGGAGGATATTTTCGAGCAGATTCTTGCTGCCGGATACAAAAGTGTCAAGGTGATGAAGACCTTTTCAGGCGGCGACAAGGGGCCTGACAAATCCATCATTATCAATACGATTCTCAATGACAACTCTGCGACCGAGGAAGAGGCGCTTGAAATTGTCTATGAAGAGCTGAGGGCTAACGAGGCTCCTGATATCGATGCGGCACGAAGCTTTCTTGAGAGAACCTTTTTCAACCAGAAGAAATACGATCTCGGTGATGTCGGTCGCTACAGGATTCAGAAAAAACTTGCCAAAGAGTTTAATGAGCTGACCTCATATCTGGATGAAAAGCCCGAGCTGAAACAGCTTTCGGATACTATTTACGAGAAAATTCTTCAGACCATACAATCCTTTTCCGATGAGCCGACAGGTGATGATATTCTGGTGCTGACGCATTATGATATTATTTCTGTCATTTATTATCTCATCAAACTGGTCAACGGGCTTGCTGAGGTCGATGATGTCGATCATCTGGCAAACCGTCGTGTGCGTTCGGTTGGTGAACAGCTTGCAGCGCAGTTTGTTATCGGTCTGGCAAGGATGGGCAAGAATGTCCGTGAAAAGCTCAACTCAAGGGATTCGGACAAGATCGCTCCTGCGGATCTTATCAACGCACGTACTGTTTCGAGCGTTGTATCGAGTTTCTTTGCCACAAGCCAGCTTTCTCAGTTCATGGACCAGACCAATCCTCTGGCTGAAATGACCAACAAGAGAAGGGTTTCTGCCCTTGGACCTGGAGGTCTTACCAGAGAACGTGCAGGTTTCGAGGTTCGTGACGTTCACTATACACACTATGGCAGGCTCTGCCCGATTGAAACACCTGAAGGTCCCAATATCGGTCTTATTTCTTCCTTGTCGGTCTATGCGGAAATCAACGACAAGGGCTTTATCCAGACTCCTTACAGGGTGGTCGACAAGGGTCAGGTAACCCAGACCGTCCTTATGCTTTCGGCTGAGGATGAGGAGAACAAGATTACGGTTCCGGTCAGTGTTCCTCTTGATGAGAACAACAGGATAGCTGTTGAGACTGTACAGGCCAGGACTAAAGGTGACTACCCGGTTGTGGCCGCAGAGGATGTCAATTTCATGGATGTCTCTCCTGTTCAGATTGTCAGTGCAGCAGCGGCTCTCATTCCTTTTCTCGAGCATGATGATGGTAACCGTGCGCTTATGGGTGCCAACATGCAACGCCAGGCGGTTCCGCTTCTGACCTCTGAAGCTCCGGTGGTTGGTACTGGTATGGAAGCCAAGGTGGCAAGGGATTCCCGTTCAGTCATTCTTGCGGAAGGTACAGGAGTGGTCGAGGATGTTACTGCGGCATATATTCAGGTTCGCTATGATATCGATACCGACAATGACGTTCGTCTGTCGCTGCTCGATCCTGATGAAGGACTGAAAACCTATAAGTTGATCAAGTTCAAGCGATCCAACCAGGATACCTGCATTTCACAGAAACCTCTGGTTCGGATTGGTCAGCGCGTTGAAAAAGGGTCGGTACTGGCCGACAGTTCATCGACTGACAACGGAGAGCTGGCTCTTGGAAAAAATGTGCTGGTTGCCTTCATGCCTTGGCGTGGCTATAACTTTGAAGATGCCATCATTCTGAGCGAACGGCTTGTCTATGACGATGTCTTTACCTCGATTCATGTTCATGAATTTGAGGCCAATGTTCGCGATACCAAGCGTGGTGAGGAGCAGTTTACCCGCGATATATATAACGTCAGCGATGAAGCGCTCAGAAATCTTGACGAGAACGGTATCGTGCGTATCGGTGCGGAAGTCAAGGAGCGGGATATTCTGGTAGGAAAAATAACACCGAAAGGTGAGAGTGATCCGACACCGGAAGAGAAACTGCTCAGGGCGATTTTCGGTGACAAGTCAAGCGATGTAAAGGATGCATCCATGCATGTGCCTGCAGGAATGAAGGGTATTGTCATCAAGACAAAGCTTTTCAGCCGCAAGAAAAAGGTCGGTCTGGATGTCAAGGAGAAGATTGAACTTGTTGACAAGAAGTTTGATCATAAAGAGTACGATTTGCGGAAACGGTTTGCCAGTTGGATGAAACAGTTTCTTGGAGGCAAAACCTCAACCGGTCTTTACAGTGACAAGGCAAAACAGCTTGTAGCTGAAGGCGCTCTCTATGATGACAGCGTGCTGGCTAAATTCAGCACCATGCCATTCCTCGAGTCGATTGATTTCTCCAAGGGAGTGACCGATTCCAAAAAAGTAAACGACAATGTGCTTCGTCTTGTCAAGGAGTTTCGTTTCAAACTCAAAGATCTCGCTGACGAGCGTGAAAACGAAAAGTACAAAATCAATGTTGGCGATGAACTTCCTCCCGGTATCGAGGAGCTTGCCAAGGTTTATATTGCACAGAAAAGAAAAATCCAGGTTGGCGACAAGATGGCTGGCCGGCATGGTAACAAGGGTGTGGTAGGCAAAATTCTGCCGATTGAGGATTTACCCTTCATGGAAGATGGTACTCCGGTTGATATTGTCCTTAACCCGCTTGGTGTTCCGAGCCGTATGAATATTGGCCAGCTTTATGAAACATCACTCGGCTGGGCGGCAAAGAAGCTTGGTGTCAAGTTCAAGACCCCGATTTTCAATGGCGCGACCTACGAGGAGGTGCAGCATGAACTTGAACGCGCTGGTCTTCCGGCTCACGGCAAGGTTCGTCTTTTTGACGGTCGTACCGGCGAGCAGTTTGATGATGAAGTTACTGTAGGCTATATCTACATGCTCAAGCTCAGTCACCTGGTCGATGACAAGATTCATGCCCGTTCTACCGGGCCATACTCACTCATAACCCAGCAGCCTCTTGGCGGTAAAGCCCAGTTTGGCGGTCAGAGGTTTGGTGAAATGGAGGTGTGGGCTCTTGAAGCTTACGGTGCAGCAAATATTCTGCGTGAAATGCTGACCGTCAAGTCTGATGACGTGATTGGCCGGAATAAAACCTATGAGGCAATTGTTAAAGGTCAGAACCTGCCTGAGCCGGGTATACCCGAATCCTTCAATGTCCTTGTCAGGGAGTTGCAGGGTCTTGGTCTTGAGATTCGTATTGACGACAAGGTTCCTTAGTAATGTGTTAATTGGCGTGTACATCATTAACGGACGTTCAACAGAGTCGTTTAACAAAGGATATTGACTATGATTTTTTCACAGGGAGCATCGCCCCTGAAAGGCGATTTTTCACGGATAAAGTTCAGTATTGCATCACCTGAAAGCATTCTTGCCCATTCAAGGGGAGAGGTACTGAAGCCAGAGACTATAAACTACCGTACCTTCAAGCCTGAACGTGACGGGTTGATGTGCGAAAAAATATTCGGACCTACAAAGGACTGGGAGTGTTACTGCGGCAAATACAAGCGTGTACGCTATAAAGGAATTATCTGCGATCGCTGCGGTGTCGAAGTTACCACCAAAAGTGTCCGCAGGGAGCGTATGGGGCATATATCCCTTGCAGTTCCTGTCGTTCACACCTGGTTTTTCCGTTCTGTTCCGAGCAAGATCGGCGCATTGCTCGATCTTTCGACCAAGGAACTCGAAAGGATCATCTATTATGAGGTCTACGTCGTCATCAATCCCGGTGAACCTGGTGAAAAACAGGGAATCAAGAAGCTTGACCGTCTGACCGAGGAACAGTATTTCCAGATTATCACCGAATATGAAGATAATCAGGACCTTGAGGATTCAGATCCGGACAAGTTTGTTGCGAAAATGGGTGGTGAAGCTATTCACATGCTTCTGAAAAACATCGACCTCGATGCTTCGGCCATACATCTGCGCAAAGTGCTCAAGGAGAGCAGTTCCGAGCAGAAAAGAACCGACGCACTCAAAAGACTCAAGGTTGTCGAGGCATTCAGAAAAAGTTACGAGCCACACAAGAAAACGCGCAAAAAGCCAGTCGGGCTCTTCCCTGAGGATGAGCTTCCGGAGCCCTATGTTTATGAAGGCAACAAGCCGGAATACATGGTGATGGAGGTTGTCCCGGTTATTCCACCGGAACTTCGTCCACTTGTTCCGCTTGAAGGCGGCAGGTTTGCCACCTCGGATCTCAACGATCTCTACCGCAGGGTTATCATCCGTAACAACCGGTTGAAAAAACTTATCGATATTCGTGCCCCGGAGGTTATTCTGCGCAACGAAAAGAGAATGCTCCAGGAAGCGGTCGATGCCTTGTTTGATAATTCACGCAAGGCCAATGCCGTCAAAACCGGCGAGTCGAACAGACCACTCAAATCTCTTTCGGATGCTCTCAAGGGCAAACAGGGCCGCTTCCGCCAGAACCTGCTCGGCAAGAGGGTCGATTACTCTGGTCGTTCGGTTATTGTGGTTGGTCCGGAATTGAAACTCCACGAGTGTGGCCTGCCGAAAAGCATGGCCATAGAACTCTTTCAGCCATTTGTGATTCGTCGTCTTGTCGACCGCGGTATAGCAAAATCGGTGAAATCAGCCAAAAAACTCATTGACAAGAAAGACCCGATTGTCTGGGATGTACTGGAAAAAGTAATTGACGGAAGACCGGTACTGCTCAACAGGGCGCCAACCCTTCACCGTCTCGGTATTCAGGCTTTCCAGCCTGTATTGATCGAAGGCAAGGCTATCCAGATTCACCCGCTGGTCTGTACGGCATTCAACGCTGACTTTGATGGTGACCAGATGGCGGTTCACATTCCCCTGTCGCAGGAAGCGCAGCTTGAAGCATCACTGCTCATGCTCTCTTCTCACAATCTTATTCTGCCGCAGTCCGGTAAACCGGTTACGGTTCCATCTCAGGACATGGTACTCGGTATGTACTACCTCACCAAGTCTCGTAATGGAGATGTCGGAGAGGGTCAGATATTCTACAGTCCCCAGGATGTGCTTATTGCCTACAATGAGCAGCGTGTAGGACTGCACGCACAGATTTTTGTCCAGTATACCGGCCAGATCGACCAGAAATTCGATCCACTGCGTGTGCTCGATACCATTGTCGATCCAAAGTCGGAAAAGGCCATCTGGCTGAGAGCACAGATCGAGAAGAAGGCTATTTTACTCACTACCGTCGGCAGGGTTATTTTTAACCAGAATGTGCCCGAAGAGATAGGCTTTATCAACAGGGTGATCGATAAAAAGGTTGCCAAAGAGCTTATCGGGCGACTGAGCAGCGATGTTGGTAATGTCGAAACCGCAAAATTCCTTGACAATATCAAGGAGGTCGGTTTCCATTTTGCCATGAAAGGTGGTCTTTCGGTTGGTCTTTCCGATGCTATCGTGCCTGACACCAAAGTTCGCCACATCAAGAATGCCCAACGTGACAGTACCAAGGTTGTCAAGGAGTACAATCGTGGAACCCTGACTGATAATGAGCGTTACAACCAGATTGTCGATGTCTGGCAGAAAACCTCCAACATTGTGGCTGAAGAGTCCTATCAGAAGCTGAAAAAAGATCGTGAAGGCTTCAATCCGCTCTATATGATGCTTGATTCCGGAGCCCGTGGCTCCAGGGAGCAGGTTCGTCAGTTGACCGGTATGAGAGGTCTTATTGCACGTCCGCAGAAGTCCATGTCGGGACAACCGGGCGAAATTATTGAAAACCCGATTATATCGAACCTCAAGGAGGGACTGACCGTTCTTGAGTATTTCATTTCAACGCACGGTGCCCGTAAGGGTCTTTCCGATACATCGCTGAAAACGGCTGATGCAGGTTACCTGACCAGAAGGTTGCACGATGTTGCGCAGGATGTCATTGTTACCATCGATGACTGTGGAACTACACGTGGTCTCTATGTTCACCGCAACATCGAGGAAGAGACGAGTGGCCAGATCAAGTTCCGTGAAAAAATCAAGGGACGTGTTGCTGCCCGAGATATCTACGATACCCTCAATAACAAGGTCATCGTCAATTCCGGTGAGATCATTACCGAAGAACTTGCCGAGCTTATCCAGGATACTCCGGGTGTCGAAGAGGCCGAGATTCGTTCGGTTCTGACCTGTGAGTCAAAAATTGGTATCTGTTCGAAATGTTACGGTACCAACCTCTCGGTGCATGAACTTGTTGAAATCGGTGAGGCTGTCGGAGTTATCGCTGCCCAGTCCATCGGTGAACCAGGAACACAGCTTACACTTCGTACCTTCCACCAGGGTGGTACCGCGCAGGGTGGTATTTCCGAAACAGAAACCAAGGCATTCTATGAAGGCCAGGTTCAGTTTGAGGATATCAAGACTGTTGCACATACCGCCATCAACGAAGACGGAGTCGAGGATTTCCGGACAATCGTTATTCAGAAAAATGGCAAGATCAATATTGCCGATCCAGAATCCGGCAAGATTCTGAAGCGTTATCTTGTGCCACATGGTGCGCATCTCTACTGCAAACATGGTTCCCTTGTCAAAAAAGACCAGGTGATGTTCAGCAGCGAACCAAACAGCACACAGATTATTGCCGAGCTTCCTGGTTTTATCAAGTTTGCCGATATCGAAAAAGGTGTGACCTACAAGGAAGAGGTTGACCCTCAGACCGGATTTGCACAGCACACCATCATCAACTGGCGTACCAAACTGAGAGCTACCGAAACAAGGGAGCCGAGGTTGATGATTATTGACGAGAGTGGTGAGGTTATAAAGACCTATCCCGTGCCGATCAAGTCAAATCTTTATGTTGAGGATGGACAGCGGATCGCTCCGGGCGATATCATGGCCAAGGTGCCAAGAAACCTCGACCGTGTTGGCGGCGACATTACTGCCGGTCTTCCGAAAGTTACCGAACTGTTTGAAGCCAGAATTCCTTCTGATCCGGCCATCGTGACTGAAATTGATGGTTATGTGAGCTTCGGTTCACAGCGCAGAAGCAGCAAGGAGATCAAGGTCAAGAACGATTTCGGAGAGGAAAAAATCTATTACGTACAGGTTGGAAAGCACGTGCTTGCCAACGAGGGCGATGAAGTCAAGGCTGGCGATCCGTTGACTGACGGCGCTGTCTCTCCCCAGGATATCCTGCGTATTCAGGGTCCGAACGCTGTGCAGCAGTACCTGGTCAACGAAATTCAGAAAGTTTACCAGATCAATGCCGGTGTTGAGATCAATGACAAGCATCTTGAGGTTATTGTTCGTCAGATGCTTCAGAAAGTCCGGGTTGAAGAGCCTGGCGATACTGAACTGCTGCCTGGTGACCTGATTGACCGAAGCGCCTTTGTTGAGTCCAATGACAATATTGCCGAAAAGGTACGCATTACAGAGAAAGGTGATGCTCCGGCAAGGATTCAGGATAGTCAGCTCCACAAACTGCGTGACATTACCAAGCTGAATCGCGAGCTTCGCAAGAACAGCAAAAACATGATTGCGTTCGAGCCTGCCCTTCAGGCTACCTCTCACCCTGTACTGCTTGGTATTACCAGCGCAGCCCTTCAGACGGAGAGTGTTATCTCGGCGGCCTCGTTCCAGGAAACAACAAAGGTTCTGACCGATGCGGCTGTTGCCGGAAAGGTTGACTTTCTGGCTGGCCTGAAAGAGAACGTGATTGTCGGTAAACTGATTCCTGCAGGTACCGGACTGAAGAAGTACAAGGCTATAAAACTGACCGGCGACGGTCATGAGAGTAGTGCTGTTGCGGAACACCCGGAAGGTGAGGTTACAACCCGTGAGGGTTTTGCCAATGAGCGGTAGTGTTTTTCGCTGGCAGAAGAGATGAAACAAAAAAAGGGAGACGCGAGTCTCCCTTTTTTGTTTATACATTTCAAGACATCGAACCAGGACTAAAATTATAATCCAGTGATCCAAAGCGTAATAACCCCTCCGTTATAAGCATTTATGAGTGAGAAAAGGTGTTGTACGCCCCCCAGAGAAGCTGGCTCCCAACCTCTTTTTCAGAAATTCACTATGTGATAGAGTCATCAACCACCAATTGATGTTTGCTCTTACCGAATTTTTGCCATTCTCGAAAAGCTTCGTCCCGAACAGAAAAAAAAGCCATTGAGGTGAGCACAACATTGTCCAGTGGCAGCGATGATCTACCGAAACGGGGAACATCCGGGAATTAAAAAAAGAGCTTTGTGTTGTGAAAAAAGCTCAAGAACCCGACCTCCAAAAAGCCGGAAAAGAAAACTCACAAAAATCAGGCAATAATGCAGGCTCAGCGCGATTATATTGCTGCACAAGAAGCAGAATCACTATGTTGTTCTTCGTGACAAGGTTTTTTGGAAGCAAAATTCAGTGGTTTGCTCTTGTAAACTCCTGATAAACGCTAAAAACCTCATTGCCAACTCAAAAACAGGCGGCATTTGAGTGTTGTGGAGTTGTCAAATTTTCAAAAAAAA
Source organism: Chlorobium sp. (assembly GCA_005843805.1). GTDB lineage: Bacteria > Bacteroidota > Chlorobiia > Chlorobiales > Chlorobiaceae > Chlorobium. The sequence goes on along the minus strand of SZXY01000148.1, from coordinate 19,881 downwards.
GTTTTTTCCAGATACGATCCATAACTTTATTTCAAGACATAACACAATAAATAACATATAGATAAGGGAGACTAAAAATGGCTATTCCAATTCCAGGAGGAGACATTCTGGGCTATGGCTTTGACGTGTTTGGGCGCTACGATGCTTCGTCCAGGATATCGCCGCTATTCAATATCCAGTACGATACGAGCAAACAGTGGCAGGGATTTCTCTTGCCCATGAATGCCAGCTTTGATTCATCCTCCAGCCACTACGGAACCTCCTATTCCTTCAATTCACGGGTAGAGGTGGAGCAACATATATCCTCCAAGGTTGGTATTACCGCCAAATACGGTATGTTCAGCGGTGAATTTTCCGCCAGCTATGCCCAGACTGTGAAGCGGGATCAGGAATACCAGTACGGCCTCATGGAGGCTTTCTCCCAGTTCTGGAGCATTGATCTCCAGGATCGCAGCGCCGGGGCCTTGGCCGACTGGGTGACCAATGATCCTGATTTTCAGAATATCCCTGAACAATACACCACAGAAAACCGTTACCAGTTCTTCCGTTTCTTTGACAAGTACGGTACCTATTTCGTAACCGGTGTCAACGTAGGATCAAGGCTTTTCTATACCTGCTCGGTGCTCAAGAGCCATAAATATTCCGAGCAGGAGGTCAAAACCAAGATCAAGGCTGAATACAACGCCGTTTTCATAAAGGCGGGAGCTGAGGCCGAGGGCGAATGGCGGAAGATTGGCCAGGAATGGTCGGATGCCCGCAGCGTGTCGGTCAACGCCCTTGGGGGAAATAATAACATTCTCTCCGCCCTGGCCCCTGGCTTTCCGGATAATTTCAGCACATCCTACAAGTGCTGGCTGGATTCCTGCGAAGCTATGCCTGCAGTCATCGATTTTCGCCTTGCCTCCGTGGATACCCTTTTTTCCGGCCAAAAGGCTCAAGCAGTGAAAACTGCTCTGGAAGCCTACGCAAAAGCGAGGATCTATGCTGAGTCTAAAACAGGCTCCTGCGTCATCTTCTACAATGGCAAGCCCGTTTTGCCAGCCAGCAGCGGTAAGGCGGTGGGCATGCAGCTCGCAGCATGGGATCGCCAGAGTCTGGACGTGGTTTTTGCCAAGTCTTACAGCGCCAATTTCTTCGACAGTAGCCAGATGTACTTAAACGCACTTTCTGACATCAAGTATTTGCGAAATTCCAAGCACATTTTCGCCTTCTGCACCTGGTCGATGCTTGGTACCTGCCTGCCTCCCAAAAGCTTCTATGATTTCCTGATAGACTGCGGAGCGGGCTTTGGCCTTGAAAGCTGGGAGAACGTGCACAACCTGCCCCAATCCAACCCCCACTGGTATTCCTGCGACGCCACCCATGTCAACTACGCCTTTGTGGGCATACCTGGCATAGGTAAAGGCAAGGGGCACGAGAGCTTTGAGAGGGCCGGCAGTTGCGATACTGGCGCACAGCATTGGCACTCTTTTATGGGTTGGCTGGATCTGCCCGCTCCGATGGCCAATGTTGAGGTAGAGGCTTTGCGCCTGCAAGAGAGCCGCTTGGTTGACCTTACCGCCATGCAGCGTTAACCGTAAAGAAATGCCCACTACCATAGACCAGCTTGCCCACCCCGGTCAGGGCACCCGCCTTACCCACGGCGACTATCAGCAGATCTGGCGGGAGCAGGGGGCAACCTCTTTGCCCGATCTGCCAGAGGATCCGGTTTTTCGGCGTTTTTCAAGCACGGCAGCCATATTTGCCGCTGGGGCGGTCTATCCTGTTTGGTGGACCGACCCCGAGGGTGAGAGGTTTGTCTCACATCGGCACCAGAATCGTCAACCCATCACCTTCCAGGAACTCATGGAGCACGAGCCACTTTGCCGTGAAATACTGGAACGCCGCCAGCTCCATGGCCGTGGACAAAGAGCCCATTCTCTGGTGATCTGCGAGCATTGCCAGAGCCATGGAGTCACCGTGGTAAAAGATGGCTGCAAGGAACTTCTTTCCGTTCTCTGGCAAGGAAAGAGCTTGCATCCCCTTATTGTGGTGCAGGTGAGTGGTAGAGATTGGTCAGGTTCCTGGGGGGATATGGGTTTCATTCTGCATTGGAGGCAAGAACACTCCCTCAGAACCCAGGAGAAGCTTAAGGAAGGCTGGAGATGAGGGAATCTGACTCGCTAAGAGGCAAGACCCGCCTGTTGGTTGTTGGCCACGGCGCGGCGGCAACAGGCTTTTCTCGGGTACTGCACGGTATCATCACCCATCTGCCGCTGGATTACGAGGTGCGGCACCTTGCGGTGAACCATCGTCAAGAGAGAGTGGCCGCTCCTTGGCCTATTTGGGGCAATCCCCGGAGGGGAGATATGCATGGGGTGGAGCGCCTTGTTGAGCTGTTGGAGCATTGGCGGCCACATCTGATTCTCATCATGGGCGACATCTGGTTCTGCACGGCCCATGCCCAGCGCTTGAACATGGTGTGGCCCCGACCCTTGGTGGTGGCTTATTGTCCGGTGGATGGGGAGATCCTGGCTCCTGAGATGGTATTGCCCTTGAGGCTGTTTCAGAGAGTGGTGGCCTACAACCATTTTGGCTTGGCGGAGATGGCCCGGGCAGCCCGGCGGGCAGGGGGGGAACTGCGCAACCTGGCGATCATCCCTCATGGCCGAGACGCCTGTTTTGCACCCATCAACCAGGTCCGTCACGATCTTCTGGCCCGAAGCGAAGCCAAAGCCACCCTGTGGGGGCCGGAACTGGCCGGGCCCGACTCCTTTGTGGTACTAAACGCCAACAAACACCAGCCCCGCAAGAGGCTTGATTTGACCTTGGAGGGATTTGGCCTCTTTGCAAGGGAGAAACCAGACGGGGTCAGGCTCTACCTGCACACCTGGCTGGACAAGGAGGGTCCCCATCTGAAGGAGATAGCCCAGCGTCTGGGTCTGGAGCGACGCCTAATTTTCACCCCTGGAGCCCAGCAAGGCCATCCCACTCAAGACGACGCATGGCTTAACAGGCTCTACAACGCCTGTGATGTGGGGGTGAACACCAGCGGAGGAGAGGGCTGGGGGCTGGTGAGCTTTGAGCATGCGGCCACTGGTGCGCCACAGATAGTTCCGGATCATAGCTCCTGCGGCGAACTCTGGACGGGAGGCGGCGTGCTGTTGAAAGCCAGGGAGAGCTTTGATCATCCGGGTTTGAAACTACGCTGGCGGTTTATTCATCCCCCGGACTTGGCAGAAGCCCTGGAGAAACTCTATCAAGACTGTGACTATAGACGGCAAATGGCCTATAGGGCTCTGGAGTGGGCCCAGAGGCCGGAACTGGATTGGAGCAACGTGGCAGGCCTGTGGCACAAACTTCTACAGGAGGTGCTGCATGAAGCCTCCAAATGAGATTGCCGTGAACGATTTGAGTTGCAAGCGGAGTGAGCAAAGACGATGATATAGCAGTCTATTAATTGGCGACGTTGAGTTCTGCCAAAAGAAAGCAATGGGATTGCGGAACAGAAATTATAACATTATACACACTTTAGTGCGCTGTATTTCTATGACAGCAGACTGAAGTGTGTATAAAGAGAAGGAAGTGTCAATCGGTTTAGTCAGATAGACAATTGCTCAGCAAGTTGTTTACTTCTTTTCAAACCGGAACGTTTCAAGAAAACCGGTATCGAACTCACCGCTCTGAAACACAGGAGAGTGCATCACCTGCTTGTGGAACGGGATTGTTGTTTTGATGCCGACAACAATAAACTCATCCAGCGCCCGTGACATCCTTGCAATGGCTTCATCTCTGGTGTGTGCGGTAACGATGAGCTTTGCGATCATGGAGTCGTAGTTGGAAGGCACCACATAGCTTGCATAGGCGTGTGAATCGACCCTTACACCGTGTCCACCAGGGGTATGAAAGACCTGGAGTTGACCGGGAGAAGGACGGAACATGTGTTCCGGATCCTCGGCATTGATGCGGCACTCGATCGAGTGGCCCTTGGGAGTGTAGACTCGGTCTGCGATTGATTCACCTGCAGCAATGAGAATCTGTTCCTTGACGATATCGACATCGTAGCGCTCTTCAGTCACAGGATGCTCAACCTGAACACGGGTGTTCATCTCCATGAAATAGAAATCCTTGTGTCGATCGAGCAGGAACTCGATGGTGCCTGCACCTTCATAATTGATGGCACTTGCCGCAGCAACGGCAGCATCTCCCATTTTCTTTCTCAGTGCCTCATCAACGACCGGTGAAGGGGTCTCCTCGATAAGCTTCTGGTGGCGTCTCTGAACGGTACAGTCGCGTTCTCCAAGATGCATGGTGTTGCCATGCTGATCAGAAAGAATCTGGATTTCAACATGACGGGGATTTTCAAGGTACTTCTCGATATAGACACCACTGTTGCCGAAAGCCTGTTCTGCTTCACTGCGTGCAGTGTTCAGCGCTTTTTCCAACTGGCTTTCCTCGGTAACAACCCTCATGCCTTTTCCTCCGCCTCCGGCGGTTGGCTTGATAATAACCGGATAACCGGTTTTTTTAGCGGTTTCAATGGCCTGTTTCAGATCGGTCACCAGTCCCGGACTTCCGGGAACAACGGGAACACCGGCAGCAATCATGGTTGCCTTGGCCGTGTTTTTATCGCCCATCTGGTTGATCATCTTGGCTGTAGGGCCGATAAACTTGATGTTGACCGAATCACATACTTCGGCAAAATCGGCATTTTCAGCAAGAAATCCGTATCCAGGGTGAATGGCATCAGCACTGGTTACCTCCGCAGCCGCAATGATACGCGGAATGTTAAGATAACTTTCTCTTGACAAAGCTGGTCCGATGCAGACAGCTTCATCTGCGTATTTGACATGCATGGATTCGGCATCGACTGTAGAATAAACTGCAACCGTACTGATTCCCATTTCGCGGCAGGTCTGCATAATACGCAAGGCAATTTCGCCGCGATTTGCAATAAGTATTTTCTTGAACAAGGCTTTTGGTGATGAATGTTTATGGTTTAATACGGAACAGTGGCTGATCATACTCGACAGTCTGTCCGTTTTCAACAAGAATTTCAACGATAGTCCCGGAAACTTCCGCTTCTATTTCGTTCATGAGCTTCATGGCTTCTATAATACAAAGGACATCACCTTTCTTTACGGTGTCATTAATGGCAACAAATGGAGGAGAATCCGGAGATGATGACTGGTAAAATGTTCCAACAATAGGTGAGCGCGACTCGATCAAACCGGAAGGCACTTCAACGATGGCTGGTGATGATGCAACGCTTGTGGTCTGGAGAGGTTGCTGAACAACAGGTGCTGTGCTCTGCACGGGATTCAACTGGGGAACTGCTGTTGCAGCAGAACGCCTCAGGATGATTTTAAATTCTCCCTCCTCGATGATGGTTTCCTGAAGATCTGAGCTATTGACGATGTCAATAAGCTGTTTGATTTCGTTAAAGTTCATGATAATGTTACTTAAGGTTTAAACTCACTTCCTGACAACTCACCTGAAAACACTTATTTTTTTACTCTTTCAATGTAGTCACCTGTGCGGGTATCAACGCGAATAATGCTTCCGATCTGTATAAACATCGGGACGTTGACCTCTGCACCTGTTTCAACTACTGCTGGTTTTGTTCCACTGGTTGCCCTGTCATCCTTTGATGCCGGGCTTGTTTCAGTTACTTCTACTTCAACAAAGGTGGGGAGTTCGACAGCAAGAATGGAGCCATCGTCTGAAAAGACAATAGTGACGATGATACCGTCCTTGACAAAACGGGCTGAAGATCCTATTGCCAATTCCGGAACATTGATCTGGTCAAAGGTATCGTTGTCCATCATGACGAAACTGCTGCCGTCCCGGTAAAGATACTGGTATTGCTTGCGCTCGGTGACGATAAGGTCAACCGACTCTGTGGCACTGAAGCGGTATTCGACATTCCTGCCGGATTTCAGATTTCTCATGTTTGCCTGGTAAAATGCCCGGAGGTTTCCCGGAGTACGGTGAGTGAGGCTTTCGATAACATGAGGTTCTCCCTTGAAACGGATAATTGAACCTTTTGAAACGTTACTGATTGAAATCATGGGCCGGAAAAAATTTTCTTGGACAGTCAGGGTTTGTTAGTATAAAAAGAACTTAAATATAACACAGTGCAGGTCGAATACCAATTGAAGAAAAGCAAAGAGGGATTATGGTAAAAAGCCATTGCATGTTTGTAAAGTACTGTTTAAATTCATGTAATTAGTAGCGGTCAAAAAAAAAGTTGATTTTACTTCAATAATAATAAACATCTAATATGTCAAAAGCTGAGTTAGTCGAGAAAATTGCCGATAAGGCAAACCTGACCAAAGTCGATGCAGAGCGTGCGGTCAATGCTTTTATCAATGTTGTGACAGAGACATTGAAGAGTGGCGAAGATGTTACTCTTGTTGGTTTTGGAACGTTTACCACTGGCGATAGAGCTGAAAGACAAGGACGAAATCCCCAGACTGGCGAAGCTATCACCATTGCGGCTAAAAAAGTTGTCAAGTTCAAGCCGGGCAAAGCTTTGAAGGAAGAGGTCGGCGGTTGATTCCGACGTTTTGATTTCTCTTTTTTTGAAAGTCCATCATGAGCTTCTGCTTGGGTGGACTTTTTTTATCATTAATACTGTTGCACTATGGCCACGAAAGTTGTCCTTGATTTTGAAAAACCGCTCTTTGAGCTTGAAGCCAAACTCTCTGAAATGCGTCAGTGTCTCAGGAGCAGTACGCGGGAGCAGGCTCCTGCGGAAACTGAGCAGCTCAATCATGACATAGAGACGCTTGAGCTTAAGGTTGACGCGCTTCGCCGCTCGATCTACAAAAATCTTACCCGCTGGCAAAAGGTGCAGCTTGCCCGTCATCCGGAACGCCCCTATACGCTTGACTATATTTATATGATGACCAGGGACTTTGTTGAGCTGGCCGGTGACCGCCATTTCAGCGATGACAAGGCAATTGTTGCCGGTTTTGCACGCATTGAAGAGAGTTCTTCCGGTTTTTCCCAGTCGGTCATGTTTATTGGTCACCAGAAAGGGAGGGATACCAAATCCAATCTCTACAGAAATTTTGGCATGGCTCAGCCTGAAGGGTACCGCAAGGCACTTCGGTTGATGAAGCTTGCCGAGAAATTCCGCAAACCGGTCATTACACTGATTGATACGCCAGGGGCGTTTCCCGGAATAGAAGCTGAGGAAAGAGGGCAGGCGGAAGCAATTGCGCGGAACCTTTTTGAAATGGCGAAGCTTACCGTACCGGTGATTTGCGTCATTATTGGAGAAGGCGCAAGCGGAGGAGCTATAGGCATTGGCGTCGGTGACCGGATTCTTATGGCCGAAAACAGTTGGTATTCAGTGATTTCGCCTGAGAGTTGCTCTTCCATTCTATGGCGAAGCTGGAATTATAAAGAGCAGGCAGCCGAGGCATTGCAGCTCACTGCCGAGGATCTTCTTGCGCAGGGCATTATTGACAGGATCATTCCAGAACCGCTTGGAGGTGCTCATACCAATCCTGAAGTAATGGCGGGGACTCTCAAAAGTATATTGATCGAGGAGCTGAAAATGCTTTTATCGAAAGATCCTGTGGCACTTGTCCATGACCGGGTAGAAAAGTTTTCAGGAATGGGGGAGTGTAAAGAAGAGGTATAGAGAAAAAAAAGCCGGGTTTTACGCCGGCTTTTTTTTTCTAATGTTCTTCCTTTGGGGGGATTACTTGATTTCGTAGGAGTGTTCTCCCTTGAGCAGCTCTTCAAGCGTTCCGCATCCTCGGCTCTGGGCTTCATTGATTTGTGAAGTAAGAGCATCTTCATAGGTTACCCGATTGTCGGCATAGAGGATACCAAACGGTCTTGGCAGGAACCTTTCCGAGTCTGAAAGATTGTCAGCAAAGCGGGCCAGAATGGAGGCTTTGTTGATATCCGCTTCATTGTGCACCCAGAGATCATCAGGGGAGAGTTTCGCCTTGGTGATATCAACGATAACAGGAGTGAGTCCGTCAAGGATGATCCCCTTGTTTTTGTCTTTGCCGAAAGTGAGAGGCTGACCATGTTCAAGATAAAGGGTGTTTTCCGCTTTTTTCTCTGGGGTAGCAAACTCTTCAAAGGCTCCGTTGTTGAAAATAGGGCAGTTCTGGTAAACCTCCACAAGCGATGTTCCCTTATGCTGCGCGGCACGTTTGAGTACCGAGCGGAGGAATTTGCCATCACGGTCAAAAGCCCTTGCAAAGAATGAACCACCCGAACCAATGGAGAGCGCCGCAGTATTGAACGGCTGGTCGATCACACCGGAGGGAGAGGTGACCGTTCTCAGTCCAAGCTTCGTGGTCGGTGAATACTGACCCTTCGTGAGTCCGTAAATTTCGTTGTTGAACAGCACAACGTTGAGGTCAATATTTCTTCTCAGGGTATGAATGAAATGATTGCCTCCGATCGAGAGTGCATCGCCATCACCGGTTGCCACCCAGACACTCAGTTCAGGCCGTGAGGTTTTCAGGCCGGATGCCATTGGCAGCGCTCTGCCGTGGATACCGTGAACTCCATAAGTTGCCATGTAATAAGGCAGGCGTGACGAGCAGCCGATACCAGAGATAAATACGATGTTTTCCTTTGCAACGCCCAGCTCAGGCATCAGATTTTTCAATTGCTGCAAGACTGCGTGATCGCCGCAACCGGGACACCATTTGGGCTCCTGGTCGGATGCAAAATCCTTGGCGGTAAGAACGGGAGGTGCTGTTATTGTTGTATCGTTATCGGTCATGATTAAAGCTCCTTTATGAGGTCGGTGATTTTTGCCAATATTTCCATTTCGTTGAACGGCACGCCCTGTACCTTGCTGAATCCTTCGGGGGCGATCATGAATTTATCGCGGATAATATGGAGGAGCTGCCCGCTGTTGTTTTCGGGGAGCAGCACTTTTTTATAGTTGCCGAGAATTTCTCCAAGGTTTTTCGGGAATGGATGGATATAACGAAGATGCGCATGAGCGACACTGAGCCCATTTTCGAGAGCTTGCTCAACAGCGGTTTTAATGGCGCCGTAAGAGGAACCCCATCCAAGGACAAGCAAATCCCCTTTTTCCGGGCCGTTGTCGATACTTTGAAGCGGAATACTGTCAGCAATTTTTGCGATTTTTTCTTCACGCAACCGTGTCATCAGTGCGTGATTGTCAGGGTCATGAGAAAGGTAACCGGTCTCATGCTCTTTTTCCAGACCTCCTATGCGGTGTTCAAGTCCTTCAGTGCCGGGGATTGCCCATGCGCGCACATGCCGGTCATCACGCTTGTAAGGAAGGAATGGCGGATCTTCCGGTTTTCTTGCAGATGGAAAACGGGGATTGATTGCCGTAAGATTCTCGGGTGACTCTACTTTCCATGGCTCTGAACTCAGTGCAAGGTATCCGTCAGAAAGACAGATCACAGGAGTCATGTGCTCGATGGCAATTCTTGCAGCCTCATAGGTGGTGTAGAAACAGTCCACAGGTGAGCAGGAAGCGATAACGGGCAGAGGGGCATCACCATGACGACCGAACATGGCCATGAAGAGATCAGACTGTTCAGGCTTTGTAGGTAGACCGGTAGATGGACCACCACGCTGGACATTGATGACCACAAGCGGAATTTCAAGCATCACGGCAAGGCCGAGTGCTTCGGTTTTCAGGGCAAGCCCTGGGCCTGATGTGTTCGTTGCAGCAAGTGCACCGCCATAAGCGGCTCCAATACTTGAAACGATACCGGCAATTTCATCTTCAGCCTGAAAGGTTTTGACACCCCATTTTTTAAATTTGGCCAGGGTCTGAAGTATCTCTGTTGCAGGCGTTATGGGATAAGAACCGAGGAAGAGCTGAAGGTTAGCCCTCATGGCTGCGGCAGTAAGAGCAATTGCGCACGCCTCATTACCCGTAACGCGGCGGTAGATGCCGTGCTGTTTTTGAGGGGCAATATCGAAGCGACCAAGGTTGGCAAACAGTTCCGTTTCATCGCCAAAGAAATATCCCGCCTTCATCGCCCTGATGTTGGCTTCGGCCATCTGGATATTTTTCTGGAATTTGGCTTGCAGCGTTTCAATAGTTCCTTGCAGCGGCAGATTGTAAAGCCAGTAGAGCAGACCCAGAACAAACATGTTTTTGCAACGGTCAATCTCCTTGCTGCTCAGTCCGCTCTCCCTGAGGGCTTCACGGGTAAGCTGCAAAACAGGAACAGGAAAGACGATATAGTTGCTGAGGGAGCCGTCATGCAGGGGGTCAGACCCTTCGGGATAGCCAGCAAGCTTCAGGTTCTTTTCGTCGAACCCTTCGGTACCAGCAATAATGATACCTCCACGGTGCAGGTCTTTCAGATTTGCCTTCAGTGCCGCCGAGTTCATGGCGATCATGACATCAAACTTGGCGCCAGGTGTATAGACCGGCTTGCTGCCGAACTGAAGCTGGAACCCTGATACTCCGGCAATGGTGCCGGCTGGGGCCCGAATTTCAGAAGGAAAATTCGGAAATGTATTGAGTTCAGACCCGTGAACTGCCACTGTATTGGCAAACTGGGTACCAGTCAACTGCATACCGTCACCTGAGTCGCCTGCAAAAAGCACGGAGACACTGGTTTTAGATGTTACATTGACCTCTCTGGTTGTCGTTTTTGTATCAGTCATTGTCCCTGTTAATTACTTTTCAAAGTTGGTAAACAGCAAAAAAATCCCCGTGTCAAAAAACAGCGCGACACCGAGGTCGTCAAGTTGTTATCTGGTGAAATGTATTACTGGTGGGTAAAGAGAAGACAAGAGCTTACCACCACAGTCTTCTGCAAGAAAAAAATATAAGAGATACTTGGGGTTAAAACAAGAACCTGGCTGTTTTATCTAAGATTTTTTTTCAATGACAATATTGTTCTTTGTCAGATAATCCTGCCATTCCTGTTCCTCCCTGATTGGACAATCAGGCGACAGATCACAAAAGTCACATCGCTGCATGCCGTATATCTGCTCCATCCAGCAGCCAGAGGTGCTTTTGCTTACTTCATTGACATGATTGGGATTCGCCTTCATCAGTTTGGACGAAATCTCCATGAGTTCCAGAACACCCTTCCGCCGTTTTTCATCTTCCACTCCCCAACTCATAACAGTGCTCCTCTTTTTTTTTGGGAAAAAATAGATGGATGCCGATCTCTGAACTTTAATAATTCAATATAAATATTTTTTAAAAAGAACACAGCAGATCGCTTCCTTCCGCTGACTCTTCCATACGGGTAGCATTGCCTGTGCAGGGCAATAAAATTAACTTGGCAATAAGCCTTAAAAAAGAGTAACTTTAAGGCCGTAAGAGGCACCCGTTCTGCTTGAAGCGGCATGACGGCAAGCATTGCAACAAGATTAAAATCTCTATGAAATCCCGGGAAATCAGGCAATCTTTTTTGGATTATTTCGCTCAAAAAGCTCATCATATTGTTCGTTCAGCACCGGTCATTCCAGCAGATGATCCAACCCTTCTGTTTACCAATGCAGGAATGAACCAGTTCAAGGATGTTTTTTTGGGTAAGGGAACCCGTCCCTATACACGAGCTGCCGATACCCAGAAATGTATCAGGGCTTCAGGCAAGCATAACGATCTGGAGGATGTCGGAAGGGATACCTACCACCACACCTTCTTTGAAATGCTTGGAAACTGGTCGTTTGGCGATTATTACAAGGAGGAGGCCATAAGCTGGGCATGGGAGCTTATGACTGAAGTTTGGAAATTGCCGAAGGAGCGCCTCTACGCAACTGTTTATCTCGATGACGACGAAAGCTTTCAGATATGGACCAAACAGCCGGGCATAGATCCACTGCACATTATCCGGTTTGGTGAAAAGGATAATTTCTGGGAAATGGGTGAAACTGGTCCCTGCGGTCCCTGTTCTGAAATTCATATTGACCTTACCGAAGACTGTTCGGGCAGAAGCCTGGTCAATGCAGGCGATTACCGTGTCATAGAACTCTGGAACCTTGTTTTTATACAGTATAATCGCCAAAGCGACGGACGACTGGAGCCTCTGCCCCAGAAACATGTCGATACCGGCATGGGCTTCGAGCGGGTTGCAGCCGTTTTGCAGGGCAAAGGCTCAAACTACGATACCGATGTTTTCCGTCCGCTCTTCGACCGCATAACCGAAATTACCGGTGTACGCTACGGTGCATCCATGGATGACCCTATGGACATTGCCATGCGGGTTATTGCCGATCATGCCCGCACCCTGACTTTTGCGCTCTCCGACGGTGCCATGCCCTCCAACGAGGGTCGTGGTTACGTACTTCGCCGGATACTCCGCCGTGCCCTGCGTTACTCAAAAAATCTTGGCTATAACGAGCCGATTCTGCATCAGCTTGTCGGCACACTTGCCGATTCGATGGGCGATGTCTTTCCCGAGCTGGTGAAGCAGCAGGATGCTGTCCGCAACATCATCAAGGCAGAAGAGGAGAGCTTTATCGTTACCCTTGACAGGGGTATTGAAATTTTCAACGAAGTGATCGAGAAAGTCCGGGCCGAAGACAGTATTACCATTAAAGGGGAAGATGCTTTCAAACTCTATGATACCTACGGTTTTCCTTTCGATCTAACGCGCCTGATGGCCTCTGATGCCGGATTCCTGGTCGATGGTGAAGGTTTTGAACATTGCATGCAGCAGCAGAAAGTCCGTGCCAGGGCCGACCGCCGTGAAAAACATCAGGTTCAGGATGATGGCGCGCAATGGAGCTGGTTCAGCGAGCTGCATCGCAGCCTCTTTGCAGGTTATGATCAGCTTGAGATGCCGGTTGTGATTACTGCAATCAAACATACCAGCGGGAAGCTTCTTCTTTTACTTGACAAGACTCCCTTCTACCCGGAAAGTGGTGGACAGGTCGGTGACAGGGGATGGATAGAGAGCGCCAGTTACCGCTTTCAGGTAACCGATACCCAGAAAGATGGCGATTCAATTGTCCATGTCATTACCGATATTTTCGACAAGATTCTCGATACTCCAGTCAACCCCGACGATATTCAGCTCAATGAAGAGCAGCTCGCTGTCGAAGCCTCTGTAGATCGCCATCTTCGTCAGGACACCGAGAGGAACCATACAGCCACACATCTGATGCATGGCGCGCTCCGCAGGATTCTGGGGCAGCATGTTCAGCAGAAAGGTTCCTATGTCAATGCCGAACGGCTCCGTTTTGATTTCAGCCACTTTTCAAAGCTCTCCGATAAAGAGATCGAGGCAGTTGAGGCCGAGGTGAACGAACAGATCAGGAGATCAGAACATGTCATCAAACATGCCGATGTTCCTTATGACGAAGCGATTGCCAAGGGAGCCCTTGCTTTTTTTGGTGACAAATATGCCGACCGGGTCAGGGTTGTCGAAATTCCTGCCATCTCGGTTGAACTCTGTGGCGGAACTCATGTTGACAATATCGGACGGATCGGGCTTTTCAAGATTGTCAGTGAATCCTCTGTAGCATCCGGCGTGCGCCGTATCGAGGCATTGACAGGAAATGCTGCCGAAAAGCTTTTGTGGAAAGAGTACCGCGAACTCCAGCAGATTCGCTCTCTTTTGAAAGTCCGAGCAGATGAGCCGGTTCCATCCAGGATCGTTGAGTTGCTTGAATCCAAAAAAGAGCTTGAAAAGCAGCTTCAGGAGATACGGATAGGCTCCCTTCTCACAATGCTGATCGGAGAACTCCACTCCTCCCCCGATATTGAAGGGTGCAGACTGATGACCAAAATTGTAGAAGGGGCAGATTCTGAATCTCTGCGCCAGGCCGCTCTTGCATTGCGTGACGAGATGCCTTGTGCTGCAGGACTGCTCTGCTGTGTCGAGGATGGAAAAGTTTCGCTGGTCAGCTTTGCTTCCGATAATGCAGTAAAAGAACTTGGTATCGATGCAGGCGCACTGATACGCAAAGCCGCACAGCATGTTCAGGGCGGTGGCGGCGGCAAGCCCGAATTTGCCACAGCCGGTGGCAAAAATCCTTTCGGTGTTGACCAGGCTCTTGAAGCTTTTGCCACATTGGCAAGAGCCCAGCTTGAAGCCTGATTGCGGGCACTGCTATAAATTTATTCCCCGATTTTGTTGGCTTTGCTGGTACCGACGAGTCAGGATCTAAATTCTCATCCCGACATGTCGGGGACGAAATATTGGTAATGTTTTATGTTGGCTCTTGACTGTTTTTTCGGAAGATGTTCTAAACCAACCTGCGATGGTTGTGCTTTCGGGCTTGTTCGATCCCTGCGCCTTGCCTTCAAGTCGCGTGCGATGCAGAAAACCCTTGACTCCTCCGACGATCCGGTTGGTTCGTGGCAGCGGGCTGAACAGGTAATTTCGACCGTCAGGCAAACGCAGCAGAAACATGCGGCACCCAAAAAACGGAAGCGGCTGCTTGCTCCGAGGGAGGAGATCGCGTGGTATCCGATAATCAAGCCGGAGCTTTGCAACGGTTGCGGCGACTGCAAGGTTCTTTGCAAGCCCGGCGTGTTCGAACCTGGCGAACCCGATCCTGCGGGCATCCATCGTCCGAAACTGATTGTCGCTCATCCCTGGAACTGCCTCGTACTCTGCAACCGGTGTGTTCCGATCTGTACTTCCGGCGCTATTATTCTTCCCCCTAAAGAGGATTTCGAACACTTCGTTGAGTATATTGATTGACAATTGGGACAATCTCTTGTGGTTGCCCTGTTGAAGAGAAGATTTTTGGCCACGAATTACACGAACGGCACAGGGTTAATCCATTTTGGTTGCCTTGGTGGCAGAATGTTGGCAGACTTGATAAAAATTGAGTAAACCTGAAAAACGCAGGCTTCTCGCACCGAGGGAGGAGATAGCGTGGTTCCCTTTGATAGATGCAGAGTCATGCAACGGTTGCGGCGATTGTGAGATCTTCTGCAGGCCGGGAGTTTTTTCCCCCGGCGAGAAGGTCGGTCCCAAACGGCCCAAAATGACAGTATCCAGTCCTTATAACTGCGTTGTGCTCTGCACCAGATGCGCCCCAAGATGCACCTCCGGGGCAATCAGTTTGCCCCGTCCGGCAGATTTTGAGCACTTTGTGGAGTATGTCGAGTGACCGAGAGGTCATCTCTGTCACGAAACCCCATCAGGTAAAGAATCGCATCAAGCCCGAGGGTTGAGATAGCCTGTTTTGCACTCTCCCTCACAATAGGCTTTGCCCTGAACGCGATACCAAGACCTGCTTTTCCAAGCATCGGCAGGTCATTGGCCCCGTCACCAACCGCAATGGTTTGTTCAAGCCGAATGTTCTCCTTGCTTGCAATAAGCTCCAGCAGTTCAGCCTTTCGTTTACCATCAACAATCTGGCCCACAACCTTTCCGGTCAACCGACCCTCTTCGATTTCAAGCGTGTTGGCATAGACATAGTCGATATTGAGCTTTTTCTGCAGAAAGTGACCGAAATAGGTAAACCCGCCTGAAATGACCGCCGTCTTGAACCCCAGATTGTGCAGGTTATGAAAAAGCGTTTCTGCCCCCTCCGTCAGTTGCAGTCGCTGGGCAATGGTTTCCAGAACATGTTCATCCAGCCCTTTCAGGAACGATACCCTCTGCTTGAGACTCTCGTTAAAATCAATCTCACCCCGCATCGCCTGTTCGGTAATAGCCTTCACCTTTTCACCCACACCAGCCTCAAGGGCAAGCTCATCGATCACCTCCGAAGTGATAAGAGTCGAATCCATATCAAACACCACCAGGCGGCGGTTACGCCGGAAAATATTGTCCTCCTGAAACGCAATGTCTATACCAAGCGTGTCAGTAATGGCAAGCATCTGCTCCCGGAACCGGTTTTCATTCAGCAGGGTACCCCTGATGGAAAACTCCACACACGCCTTCGTGTGTCCGCCATTCTCATTCTCCAGGGGAATACGCCCCGACAGACGGTTGATCGTATCGATATTGAGGTTATGCTCAGCAATGATCGACGAGACCCGTTCCAGTTGTTCCGCAGTGATTTTTCGAGCCAGCAGCGAAAGCAGGTAGCGATGTTTACCCTGTTCATTCACCCACAGCTCATACTCCTCATCCGACACAGGGGTAAAGGTAGTCTGAATGCCAAGCGTATGAGCGCAGAACAGCAGATCCTTCAGAATAGGCGAGGAAGCAGACTCTTTGGGCACCTCCACCAGCATCCCCAGAGAGAGATGGTTATGGATCACCGCCTGGCCGATATCGAGTACCGGCACCTTGTATCTGGACAGGATCGAAGTTATAGCCGACGTAAGGCCCGGTTTGTCCGGGCCTGTAATATTGATAAGAAGAAGCTCTCTCATAATGTCGAGTGAAAGGTTATGCTCGCCTGATGGCGATACCAATAAGGCATTTTCTAAAGTGGTTGAATTTTATTGTGGTACTCCGGCGTGACGATCCTGCCCGGATTCCGGGCAACAGCATCGCAACACGAAGCATCAAGATAGTGTTGTTTTGTGAACCTTCAAAAACGGAGGCGCTGTGCCGCTTCTCATAAACCTGTAGGCAGGTTGCGGAGAGGCTATCTTGGGGCAAGTGATTCAATCGGAAAAAAAGTTTGATGAAACTGGTAGTTGCCAGGCTTTCCCTGATATTTTTGATGGTTTGCAAATATTATTTACATTTCAATTACAGAATTTTTATGATGATTCAAGTGCTGATTAAAATGACAACATGATGTGAAGATTTACTGGCTGACTGGAATTTGGCTGTAAACGGCAGGAAACCATTTCCGATTAAAGGATATGACCAATGAGAATTGCCGAACTTCATCAACAACCCGATTGGGTGTTGACTATCGTTGCGGATGATGGTCGTATTGGTCGCTTTGATGTCACTCCTTACCTCGAATATGAAGCGTTTGACGAGCTTCGAGACCACGAAGAATTTATGAAGGTTATCAATGGCGGATACGTCATCGAATGGGAATGTGGCGCCGATTTGTCAGCCGACACCATTGAGGCGCGATGGCAGGTTGTTGGTACGGTAGCATCGAAGGCGTATGCCTGACGTTCTGCTATTTCGTGGTCGAGAAAGACACGAAAACCGATGAAGAGGGACGGCAACTTATGGATGAGTCATGGATACAAAAAGCTTTTAAAAGTACAGTTCTTCAATTATACATTTGCTTTGAACGATTTGCATCCATGCGGTTGACTGTATATTTTGAATGGTGAGATAATTGGGTTTTTATATGGGTTGCAATTCAAAAATCCGTAGTTTAGGCGGATCAATCTAATTACTGTTAGGCCAGCCAGATACAATAGTAATGGAAGTAATGCAAGGGTTTGTCCGCTTTTGGCGTGTATTGCTCAGGTTTTTTTTCGGTTTCTCATTCATTTTGCAAATTATTCTTGTCGTTTCGTTGCCGGAATTCTTGAATCTTTGCAACAACTTTTTAGCTTTAATGTCTAAAGGTACTTTTGATACGTTTCAAAGCTTAGCATCAAGCATCATTATTTTGTTTATATTCGGTTTGCTTAGTGCGCTCGGTCTTTTTTTACTGGAAAATATTGCTGCTACTTTTGGGATTTTTATTCGCCTACTTTTGAGAAAGAGGATACTCATATTCATACTTTCCCGCAAGTGGGCATCAAGGATTTTTCTTCCAATCTCAATGTTGGCGAGAAAGTTTTATGAAGAAAATTCTGAGCAAGTTCTGACTTATTATAGGCTAAAGAGCCAAGCGAATGATGTCGCCGGAGATCACGTATTGATTCCGGACTCATATATCAGCAAAGTCTCCGAACATCTCAGCTCCATATTGAACGATAGCCTAATTGAGCATATCGACTATTATCACTCGGTCACTCAGGAGCAGGCAAAAAGAGATCACCTTGGTGGTGAAGTTCGAGATATTTATTTTTTTCTAATCGTTGCTTTTACTGGATTAGCTTTTGCTTCTTCACATGGACTGGTACCTATTTATTCGACCTTGATAATTGGCATCATGTTGTCTGCTGTAGTTATTCCTGCGCTTATGGATAAAAGGATGCGTCTCGCAATTTATACGATGCTTGGATATATAGATGCCTTTACTTTAGGCGAAGGAGCTTCTGTCGAAGACCGAGATGCGTTCTAACCCCTCGGGAATATCCCATAATTCGCCTCCTTGGTTGAGGCGACATCTATATTAACACATAGGGTGAGGTGAAAAAATGAGCGCATTAAGTTTACGTTTACCCAAATCATTACACGAGCAACTTCGTGAAGTAGCAAAAGAAGAGGGTATTTCTGTCAATCAGTTTATTATGATTGCTGTTGCAGAAAAAGTTGCATCTATTTCAGCAATTGAATATTTGGAAAAGCGGGCAAAACGCGGTAGTAGTGAAAAATTTCTTGAAATATTGAGCAAAGTTCCTGATGTCGAGCCAGAAGCATTTGATAAATTATAACGGGGGTTAACAAAATTCGCACTGGACAAGTGTGTACGATGCGGTTTTTCAGGCATTTCCAAGCGACTCTTGACTGCTTGTATAATTTAACGTTGTATGATACTCAATAACATCAATGGAGGTATCATTATGAGTTTAACAGAGACCATTATCAAGGATTTACAAGCATTGTCAGAATCAAAACAGGTAGAAGTTCTTGATTTTGTACAATATCTTCGCTCAAAGTCAGAAAAGCAGGAGATCAAAGATTGGGCAGATCTTTCCTTATCTACTGCGATGAGAGGGATGGAGGACGAACAGGCACTGCATTCGCTCCATGATATCAAGGAATCTTTCTCATGATTACCGAGGCACAGGTTGTACTTATCAGATTTTCTCAAACAGATCAAACTGAAGCGAAGCTTCGTCCCGCCCTCTTGCTTTGTCGATAATACTCAATGCTTCCCTCGTATAAAACAAATATTGGCAAATTGGATACAAGAAACATAACCAGTTACTCCGGCGGACTGCCAGAAAAGCTTCAAAACTGATGCAGTAATATGGTCGTGTTGCAGTTGCCGGGAACTGGGGCATTTTTGATGGACAGGAACCGTTGTTTACATTGAAGTAACAGGGGTTGTTTGAAGAGACAAGCCGTTACACAATAGAGATATAGGCGCCTTTCATCATTCACCGAAACTATCTGGCAAACCCGATATAAGCAACGTTCAATCTTGAGGAGTAGGGTTATGGAAGTCATGCCGATTGGGGTCATTCACTCGCCGTATCATACCAAAGAGGAGTGTCCGATACATCCACTTTACTCAGGGGATGCGGAGGGCCGTGTAGAGGTTTTTGCGGAGTATGCCGCCGGTCTCAAGGATATTGAGACCTTTTCGCACATCTATCTTCTCTTTGAGTTTGATCGTGCCGGGGAGGTCAAGTTGGTGAGGCCCACCTTTCTTGACGATACGCCTCATGGTGTTTTTGCGTCTCGGAACCCCTGTCGTCCTAACGGAATCGGGATGTCGATTGTTCGGCTGCTGGAGCGACAGGATAATATTTTGATCGTGAGTGGCATCGACATTCTGGATGCTACTCCGCTTTTGGATATAAAACCTTACATGCATAGACTCGATGTGATAGAAACTGCTTCTGATGGTTGGGTGGGAGACCGTTCCTGGCGTCCGAAGCCGACTGATCGCGAGTAGCCTGAGAGTGAATAACATGGTTTGATAGTGATTCCTTCTTTCACAGCAGCATCGCCACTGCCGAATCAGGCTGAACGGCCTTAACAACGTTATCCAAAGGGAAAATAATCGTTATGGAAATGGTGCTTGTCTTAACAACCGCTCAATAATGCAATGCACCTTACTGGTTACATCAAAAAGACAAAATCAATACAATGAAAATTATTGGAACGCCCTCGATATATGCAGTCTCATTCGGTGAAGCGACAAGTTGGTGGAATCTGGATCTCAACCGTGATGCAACAAGGGTTACTTCCGTAACAGGCGTTGCCCATGTCCAGAGTGGTTTCAAATGGAATGCAGGGG
>SZXY01000012.1 GCA_005843805.1 Chlorobium sp. | reverse complement strand
CGTAACGAAGCACTCTTTCAATCTCTGCAATAACCGGTGTAGCTGCGGTAAATTCGATGTGAGCATAGTATCCGATGGTTTTCTTTTTCACCGGGTAGGCTGTCTTGCGCCTGCCGATTTCAAGAACGTTACTGATACTTCCGCCTTTTTCGGTAATGACCCTCTGTACCATCTCCAAAGCTGCGGTAGCGGCCTCATCTGGAAGCCCACCGTCAATGATGACTGTACATTCATAAAGTTTTGTTGTTTCCATAGCGCAAATTGAATAATCATTATTACTCCTGCCTGCTTGCAATATGGCGAGGGCCCGGCATTGCGCTGACCGACCCCACGGCTTCACGGCTTCCACCAGTGAACACCATCTGCAAATTTGAACGTTAAAGGTAATCTATTTACATCATTTTTCCAACCATCAGGACAAATGCTCCGGGGCGGGGTTCCGCATCAGGAAACGAACCGGCATGCAGTTGTTTTTATTGCATTTATGGTGGCCGTTGAGTCAAGTTTCATCAATGACTCTGGCGGAAGTGATCGAGAATCTTTTTGGCAATGAGGTTTTCGGAGAGATCGTTCATGCAGCGGAAATGTCCTTTCGGGCATCGATCCCGGCCAATATGCGAACAGGGCCTGCACCGGAGTCCTTCGACTTCGAACAGCTCAAAGTCCGAATTATAGGGAAGAAAACCAAAGGCAGGAGAGGAAGAACCAAAGAGCACAAAGAGCTTTTTGCGGAACGCCGAGGCAATGTGCATGAGACCGGTGTCATTGCAGA
Organism: Chlorobium sp.; assembly: GCA_005843805.1. Taxonomy (GTDB): domain Bacteria; phylum Bacteroidota; class Chlorobiia; order Chlorobiales; family Chlorobiaceae; genus Chlorobium. The sequence continues at coordinate 2,486 of SZXY01000012.1, read as the reverse complement.
GCACAGCGTCACTTCGTTCGAGCAGTGCGGCACTCTGCATGAGTGAACAGCACCCGGCAAGATTGAGAACCTTCGATCGGCTGGAATCCGAGAGAGCGTTCATTATCTCCAGAGCATGAGGAGCATCCTCTTTGCCTCCAAGCAGAAGCACCTGTAAAGGCTCCTCCCTCTGCAGCAGCGAGAGCAGCGAGGCAAATCGCTTTGGAGGAAAACGCTTGGTAAAGTGGTTGGCGCCAAAACAAAGGGCAAGGGTTTTGGTTCCGCCCGCACTACCCTCAAAATAAGGTGCTGCATAAGAGCGTTCAGCAGGAGAGAGATAGAGTTCACACCCGTCAGGATCATCAGGAAGAGCGGGCTCCTGCAGTGCGTCGCGATAACGATCCACCACACTCCTGTTCCTTCTGTCGAAGTTGATTCCGAACTGAACCAGCAGCCACTTTTTCCAGTTCTCTTTTCGGTACCTGACCACATGAGCCGCCTTCAGCGAGCGGACAATGGCATGCGAACGGAGATTGTTCTGCAGATCGACCACAAGGTCACAGGAACCTGCTGGCGGCTGTTCAGGCGTGTGGATAGACGAGAGCCGGGGATTGGAGGCAAGAAGGGGCACAAAAGGCGCTTTGGTGCAATAGTCTATCCGGGCTTGCGGATAGAGCTGTTCGAGGCTTCTGAGCACAGGTGTTGTAAGAACGATATCACCGATGGAACTGAGCCGAATGACCAGTATTGTTTTGACTGACTTCATTCGGGTTATGACCAGAACTCCCACCATGCCTTATAGCCTGGCTTCTTCACCCCTGTCAGCGAACTCTGCAGCTTGGCAATATGCTGCTCAATGGTTTGCTGCATCTCCTCTTTTCCTGGCAGTTCACCCTTGCGTTCGGTAATCATCTCTTTTGCTTTCTGGAACTCGGCAAGCGCTTCGTTGCCCTGACCGAGTGCATCGAGAGCGAGCGCACGACTGAAGACCGCCTTGATCCAGAATTTACCATCCTCCTGGTTCAGCTCACCACGACGGTTGAAATAGTGAAGTGCACTGACAGATGATGCAAGACATTCATCAAACCTTCCGAGACGGCCCAGTACCGCCGCAAGGCTCGCCTGACAGAATGCGTCAAATCCATGATGATCGAACGCCTCTTCCGCCGGAATCGTCCTTGAAAGCTCCATCGCCTTCCGGCAGCTCTCAACCGACTCCTCAAAAGCTCCATCGAGCATCTGACGTTCCGCATTGGCAAGAGCCATATAGGACTCCGCCACCTCTCTGAGTGGTTTCATGTAGGGCAAACAATATAAATGATGAAAAGAGTGTCGTATTGAAAATATATCACTAATTGTTACATTAAACGTATCACAATTATAAAAATATAATAACTAATTCTTTCTATAAAATACATTTAGCCATATCAATAAAAAGAACATCATTCATGTCGACAAAAGAGGTGATGACATTCAAGTCGGGCAAGTTCTGTTTTTGCGACCAGTACGACAAAAGCAAGATGGAAAAGTGGCTTGTCGAAGCTTCCGTTCTCATTGCAACCATCAGAGATATCCCCCTGCTTCCAAAATGGTCATCACAGATCGATCCTGAACTTCTTTACAGCTCAATAGCAGGTACTGCGGCTATTGAAGGTAATGCGATCAGCGAACAGGACGTCAGAGTAATCGCAGCAGGCAAAACGCCTGAAACCGAATACTCCAGAAAAGACCAGATCGAGATCAAAAACCTACTCAGTGCTTATCAGCTTACAGACAGCATTCCTTCCGCACAACAGCCGTTCACCCTGACCGAAGAACTCATCCGTGAGCTGCACAGACTAATAACCTCCGGCATTCCCTATGAAAACAACATCCCCGGAACCTACCGTAACGGCAAGGTGGTTGTCGGCGACAAGTCACATGGAGGTATCTATACCCCACCCAAAATCATCGAAGATGTAGATATGCTCATGAAAGCGTTCATCGAATGGATCAACAGCGAGGAGATCATATCCCTGCCCGCACTTGTGAGATCAGCTCTTGCCCATTACCACCTGGGACTTATCCACCCTTTCTGGGATGGAAATGGCCGCGTAGCAAGACTGACAGAAGCTCTGCTGCTCCAGGACGCAGGCATTCGATACGTCCCCCGCAGCCTCTCCAACTATTATTCCCGCCATGTTGACGACTACTACATCGCATTTTCAAAGAGCACAAAAGCGGAACATGATGTAACGCCGTTTCTTGAATTCACGCTCAATGGGGTAATAAATTCGCTGATAAAGATGAAAACACGTCTTTCGTTCTTCATCAGAGAACTGGTGATGAGAGACCATATTCATTTTTTAGGCACAAACAAAACAATATCGAAACGACAATGCGACCTTTTGAACATACTCCTTGACAAGAGAGGTGCACCTTTCTCGCTTAACGAGCTGTCGAGAACAATGCCCTATTCAATACTCTACAAACGGATCTCCCTCCAGACAGCACGAAGGGATCTCAAA
>SZXY01000067.1 GCA_005843805.1 Chlorobium sp. | reverse complement strand
AGATATCGTTATTGGTGATGGCGATGTCGCGCAGGGTATCGTCGAAGAGCTTGGCGAATTGTGGAGCGTTCTGATTTCTGAACAGATGGGCGATGAAATGCTCAGGCTTCAGGCGGGCGGTATCGGGGCCCATCTGGAGTTGCAACATCTCAAGCTCTTCGGCAGTGAGCAAGGTTAAGGCCTGTTCCCAGCTTTCGCTTCCGGAGAGGCGAGGGTCGATTCTTTTTGCTTCGTAGGCGAATTTGTCGTTCAAAAATTTGTAGAGAAAAACTTGGGTGATGATCTTGAACTCGTTGCCATCGTTACCGAGCCCGTATGAGGCACAGATCCCCTTGAGGTTGTCGATCAGTTGCCGGGTTCTTTTTTCGAAATCCTGTGTTACCACGCACTTGCTCCTTTTCTGTTGCCTGAGATAAATTCATTCATGTATTCGGTCACGACCAGCCGGTTGATGGTACGGGAGGCGTCCGGGTTGAGTTTTATTTTGCGCCGGGTCTGAAATTCGCCAATGACCATCGGCATCATCATCCGCTCAAAATAGCTTTCGTTTGCCAAAAGTTGGGTGTTCTGCAGCACCTGATTGTCGGCCTGCTGTTTGACGCCGGTCAATGCCTCAAAGATGCGCCGCTCCGTTTCGAAAAGCAAACCTCGCTCCAGCAGACGTTTGTGAATGCGGGTATATTTCGGGTCGCCGTGATACTTTGCCCTGAGCTGGTTGTTCTTACGGTTCAGCTCTTTGACCTGCTCGTAAATCTGGTTGAGCGCGCCGATATTGGCGGTCATCTCTTCCTGGGTTACCTCATTGAGTTTCTTCTTTTTGAAGAGCCGCTCCAGCTCCTCCTTCAGGGTGATGAACCTCGGGTCTTGCTGGTCGAAGTTATCTACCAAGGCTTCGCGAGTTTGGCGCAGGGTATTTTTCAGCTTGTCGGCCAGCACCAGCTCCTCTTCGCGCACTTTGGTAAACATAAAGAGCACATCCTCCAGTGCGATATTGAGCAGATTGGATGTATCGGCGTTTGATTCGATGCTCTCCTTCAGGTTCAACAGGTCGAGATGGTTGCATGTTTCGCGATAGAGCTGATTGAGTTTCTGGAAATCGAGTTGCTGCAACAAGCTGTATTCGCCCTGCATACGAATCAAATTATAGAGGCTGCGGGCATCGGCCAAAGCTTTTTTGAGCGCCAGCACGGTAGCACGATCCTGAATCTGGCTGATTTGCTGCGAGAAGTGCTCGGCGTTTTGAATATCATAGCGAAAGAGAATATCCTTGATCTCTTCGATTTCTCGGGTAATCTCTTCGACGGACTTGAAAAGATTGGAATAATGCTCAAGCTCGTCGCCAAGTTCGGCCTGCAGTTCTTCGAAATAGGCTTTGTTGGTGGCATCAAACTCTTTGCGGATATCGGCGAAATCAACCACATAGCCGTAGCGAAAATCTTTGTAGGGGCGATTAACCCGAGTCAGTGCCTGAAGCAGGTTATGTTTGCGGATCACTCTGCCCACATAGAGCTTTTTCAGCCTTTTGGCGTCAAAACCGGTGAGGAGCATGTTGTAGACAAACAAGAGGTCGATCTTGCCGGCTTTGAACTCCTCCACCCAGCTCTTGCGTTCCTCTTTGCTGCCTTCGTCATGCAGGATAAGGGCGCAGCGCTTAACCTTGTTTGCCTCGCTCTGCCGGGTTGCGTAAAAAAGCTTGGGATCGGCGACCATCGGCAGTTCCTCAAGTGCGTCTCCATCTATACTGGAGAGTTGTGTGACAATATCGGGATCCGTGCGATGCTTGAAAATCTCGAACATCTGCCGCGCCTGTTCGGAACTGTCACAGATCACCATCCCGCCGATGGTGGAGTCGTTCAAGGCACCACGGCTATGTTCGAAATCGTCAAGAATATAATCGAGCATCGGTTCAACAAAACGGGGATGGGCGTAGAGCTCCTCTTTTTCGATATCCCCTTGCTGGAGTTCCACCGCTGCGAGAGCCTCTTGCAGGGAGAGTTTATAACTTGTGGCAATTTCCTCACGGATCAGGCGCAGGGTATAGCCATCTGCGATGGAGGCGTTGTAGTAGTATTTGTGGATGTAATCGCCAAAGAGAGCTCGGGAGTTATAGTCGTCCCCCAGAAGCGGGGTGCCGGTGAGACCGATCTTGATGGCGTTCTGGTCGGACTGGCTGAGGTTGGCAAGAAAGCTGCCTGTCGGGTTATAGCTGCGGTGAACCTCGTCAAGAAAATAGACTCTCTGGATGGTGACATCATAATCCTCGGCTCGAACCACATCCGGATCATCCTCGAATTTCTGGATATTGACCACGGTGATTTCCGGCCTGCCGGAATGATTATGCAGTGCATTGGTTGCTTTGATATCGCGAGCGAACTCTTCGCGAGTGCCGATGGTGTGCACCGTCAGACCGCGACTGGAAAACTCTCGTTGAGCCTGTATGAGCAGATCAATACGATCAACAATGAAGTAGAATTTTGGAATGATGCCGCTGCGCTGGAAATAATCAGTTAAAAAGTGGACGTTGTAATAGGCCAGCGCGGTTTTTCCACTGCCCTGGGTATGCCATATAATCCCTTTGCGTATACAGGAATCAAGCTTTTTTTCAATCGCCCTGGTGGCAAAGAGCTGCGGGTAACGCATAACGTGCTTTTGCTGGCCATCGGATTCGTTGACAAAGGCCAATGAATATTGCAGGAGAAATGAGAGACGATCGGGGCTGAAAAGAGAGGTACAGAGGCGGTTGGTCGGCGTGTCTGGCGACTTGTTGCTGAGAAACTCCGGGCTGTGCTTGATGACGTTCAGATTGTTGTCGTGAAGCACCGCGTTTTCGATCTTGTCGTCCTCGTCGGCAAGGAGTTCGGAGAGGTTAAGCTCCTCTTCTTCACGGAAGTAGTTGAAGACCGGGGCATCGTAGGATGGGCTTGCATAGAAGGCACCCTCAATGGGCTGCGGAGAACCATCTTCATACTCCATGTTATTGGAGAAGAGCATCAGTTGTGTGATGTTGACAAAACGACGGAAGCGGGGATTCCGGCAACGGGTGATGATACGGTTGCGCTCGGCCAGAATGCCTTCGCGATTGTTTGGCTTCTTGACTTCAATGAAGACAAGTGGCATACCGTTGACCAGCAGGGTGATATCGGGCCGGAACTCGTCGTCACCGTTTTTGTAGGTCAGTTCGGTAACAACGTGGAAGCTGTTGTTGGTGAAATCGGTAAAGTCAATCAGCTTTATTCCTGAACGTTCAGTGAGCCTTTCATAAAATGCCTTGCCGAGATCCTCATTGTCGAGCAGGAGCCGGACATCGGCCAGCAAGCGTTTGATGTCGTCGCCATCAATGCCGGGGTTGATCCGGGCGATAGCGGCACAGAAGAGTTCCGGAAAGATGTTGCTCTCTTGATCCCATTTAGCTTTTTTGAGGGAGAGATAGTGGTAGCCAAGCCTGACCAGATGCAGAATACAGGGTATTTTGACTCGTGAATCTTCAGTGAAAATCATAGAGTGTACAATTTCTGGTCAGCTTGTGACGGTTGGCGTACGGCTGCAAATACAATGCTTTGAGCGGCTTCTGCAGCTTCAAAGGATTTAACCTCTCTCTTTGCATATTGAGGGTGGTTCTGACGTGAAACAAGATAATCTGAAAACCTCATAAATCCATGAGGGATAACGATAAAACACACCATTCTGATATGGTTTCTTGTATAAACCGTTTCTCAAAAAACAGATATTTGTGGCGGCAGGGAAAATGCCATCAACATTTTCAAAAGGGCACGCCGTGGCGTGCCCCTGCGGACCAATGACGGGTGCTCCATTTTACGGATACCTGTGCTTAAAAAATCATCTGTATAAACCTCTCCCACTCATCCAGAATATGGTTTCCTGCATCTTAAACGGTTCAATCACCATTATTTTTTATACCTTTTGATCTTAAAGTATTTTTATGGACTGCGAAGCAGCGAGAGCACATATTTTATCCGAGGTCAGCGCTCTTTATTCCTGAACGCTTCATCACTAACCATTTTTCCTGTAAACCCGCGTTTTAAATGACTGAACCTTTGCCAAACATCATAGATCTGACCTTCAGGGATCTTCAGAACACCATGGTCTCGATGGGAGAACCCTCTTTCAGAGCTGGACAGATACATCAGTGGCTTTTCAGTCACCAGGCCAAAAGCTTTGAGGAGATGACTATTCTCAGTCGGGAGTTACGCAAAAAGCTGACAGAAACTTTCTCAATCAGCCCGTTGCAGCTCATTGAACACAAGGAAACTTCTGAAGAGGGTGAGCAGAGTCCTACAGAAAAAATCCTGCTGAAGCTCCCTGATAACGAAATGATTGAAAGCGTTCTCATTGCGGCTGATGAGAGAATGACTGCCTGCGTCTCGTCACAGGTTGGTTGCCCTCTTCAATGCCCATTTTGCGCTTCAGGAAGAATGGGACTGCGACGCAACCTCAGTGCCGGAGAAATTACCGGTCAGGTCTTCGCGCTCAACAACATGATTGCCGCCAAAAAGCCGGGCAATACTCTTACCAACATTGTCTTTATGGGAATGGGAGAACCTCTGCTCAATATCGACAATGTTTTTGAGGCCATTGAAAACCTCAGTTCAAGAAACTACCGGTTCTGCCTTTCCCGAAAAAAAATAACCATTTCAACAGTAGGCGTAATTCCTGGAATTCAAAGACTTGCTGAGTCTGGAATGAAAGTCAAGCTTGCCGTATCACTCCATGCAGCCGAGCAGCAGAAACGGGAGTCGATCATGCCTCTGGCGGCTCATCAATACCCGCTCAAGGAGCTGGGAAAATCACTTGCTGACTATACAGCAATGGTTGGCATGCCTGTTACGGTAGTCTATATGCTCCTGAGGGGTATCAACGACTCTCTGGAAGACGCGAAAATGCTTGCCCGATTTGCCAACAACTTTTTATGCAAAATAAATTTGATTGATTACAATTCAATCATTAATGTTAAATTCAAGCCTGTTTACAGCGCTACCAGAGATATGTTCCAGAACTATCTGCTTAATTCAGGATTGCATGTCACTGTAAGAAAAAGCTACGGATCAACCATTAATGCGGCATGCGGCCAACTGGCAACTACCAGCATGGAGAACCGCAATAATCACTAACCGTCTCAATAATCATGGATTTGATTGATTTTATTCCTTTCAGAAGCGAGTTTACCAAAGCTTACCACGGCTTGACCAGTAATGCAACGCATACCTCGGAACGACCGGTTTTCAATGAACTTAAAGTAAGACGATACGAAAGACCAGTCAGTGAAATCTCGGAGTTTATCCTTCACAAAATCGAACACTGGGTAGGCTGGAATCTGAAAAATGAAAAAACGGCGGTTGATGGCACAACCACCATTCGTGCTGAAGTAAGTTCCTTTATTCTTTTCGGTATGAAAATTGACATCACTTTCGGCCTCCTGGAGGAAAAGGATATCAACGGACGACCGATCTCTACAGTCAATGCCAAGGCTGAAACCCATATTGAATCCAAAGGCGATCTTGGTGAAAGCCGCAGGGCTATAAGGATGATGCTTGGCGCAGTGGATTTCGAGTTCAGAAATGCCCTGATCAAGGAAGAGGACTACCTGCATCGTTCACTGGACGCAAAAGGATCGGCAGCGGCTGCACAGCAGGTTTTCAATGAAGCCCGACTTCAGCATCATAAAAAAACTGAAGGCGCTCCCAAGGCCACAACAATTGAATTCAAGAAAAAGCCAGCCATCCAGACTATCCTGCTGAAGCCCTCGGTTAAAAGTGAAGAGAGCACTCTTGCTGCCACTCCTGCTTCTGGAGTCACAGAACAGAATGGTTCATCACCTGCAACCCCTGATTCCGGGACGAATTCGGGTGAAACGGTCTCTTCGAAGCCAAAAATCACCATCATTACCACTAAAAAAAACATTTAAAACCAGTTTGATGAGAATTATTCTATTGGGAGCACCAGGTGCCGGAAAAGGCACACAATCAAACTATATTTCCAAAACCCTCGGTATACCGCAGATATCGACGGGTGACATGTTGCGCGCTGCCATAAAAGCAGGAACGCCTCTTGGTATCGCCGCAAAAAAAGTGATGGACAGCGGACAACTTGTCTCCGATGATATCATTATCGGGCTTGTCAAGGAACGTCTGACTGAAAAGGACTGCCTCAACGGATGCCTTTTCGACGGTTTCCCCCGTACACTCCACCAGGCTGAAACATTGAGAAATGATGGTATCCATATCGATCATGTCGTTGAAATCAATGTCAAGGACAACGAAATTATCGAACGGATGAGTGGACGCAGGGTACACCTTGCTTCAGGCAGAACCTATCATGTGCTCTTCAATCCGCCGAAAGTTGCCGGAATCGATGATGAAACCGGAGAAGCTCTCGTTCAGAGGGAGGATGACCAGGAGGAAACAGTAAAAAAACGTCTGGAAGTCTACCACGCACAGACCTCTCCGCTGATTGAGTACTATACAAGCTGGTCACAGAATGGTTCGGATGACGCTCCACGATTCAGCAAGATCGAGGGAACCGGAAAAGTGGAAGAGATCCGTGACCGGGTTCTTGCCGCACTTTCAGTCTGAAAAAGTAATAGAAAAACAATTCAGTTAAAAAAAAGTCAGTACCGAGCCAGTGCCGAGCATTGGCTCGGTACTGGCTTTTTTTCATTCATGAGCATGTATGCAGTTATAGTCGCAGAAAAATTTTTCAGGGGGGAACCCTTTACCGTCATGGTACCCGCCCCTCTGGAACATGAAATCCAGCAGGGGTGCATGGTGCTTCTTTCTGGCAAAAAAGGCAATGGAGCGGTTTCAATCGCTTATATTCTCAGCCTTACGACAGAATATGGCGGAGAAGTTTCCGACAAGGAGATATTGGATGTACTCTATGGCGGCCTTCCTCTTCTCAACACGGCACTCCTTCAGCTTACAGAGTGGGTTGCCGATTACTACTTTGCAAGGCGAATCGATAGCCTGAACGTCTCTCTTCCTGCTGCAGTAAGAACTACGGTTAATGATGTCGTTGAACTTACGGGCTTTACTCTCCAGGCTGAAAGAACAAAAGTCGTCAATACGGCTCTTCGGCGCTCCATCATGCAGATGATGACAGCGGAAAAGCGGCTGACGGTTCTTCAACTGCAGCGACGACTTGGCAAAAAACAGCTCTATCGCACTATCGCCGAACTTGAGCGGGGTGGACATCTGGCACTTGCAAAAAAGTTTTCTTCCACCAAACCAAAGCTGAAAACCGCTTACCGCCTGAGCAGTTCACTACCGGAAAACCCGGAAGAATGCCTTGCCGGAGCGCCCAAACAACTTGATGCTTTTAAAAAAGTGGCTTCCCTTAACAGCGCTTTTGCCGACACCATCGGCACATCGAGTGCAATCCTCAACGCTCTGGTTAAAAAGGGCTTTCTTGAAAAGTTTCAGACTCTCGTAACAAGCAACTTCTCAACCGGATTTGAAGAAGAACCACAGAGTGCAAAAACCCCTACAGAATCGCAGAGAAAAGCTCTCGAGCAATTGCGCAGCGCTTTTGAAAAGCAGGAATACCAGACCTTTCTCCTTCACGGTGTAACCGGTAGCGGAAAAACCCTGATCTATATCGATCTCCTCAAAACCGTTCTTGCGGCAGGAAAAACCGCGATTGTTCTGGTTCCTGAAATAGCTTTGACCCCGCAAACTGCCGGAAGGTTTCGTGAGCATTTTCATGATGAGATAACTATTCTGCACAGCGCCATGAGCAATCAGGAAAAATATGATGCCTGGCACAACCTTCGGCTTGGAAAATCAAAAATTGCGCTTGGCGCTCGTTCTACCATTTTCGCCCCTATGGAGAACCTTGGTGCAATCATTGTTGATGAAGAGCATGACGGGGCTTACAAGCAGGATCGAGTTCCCCGCTACCACGCAAGAGACACAGCGGTCATGAGAGCAAAACTCAGCGGAGCACTCTGTGTGCTCGGCTCTGCAACGCCCTCTTTCGAATCCTACAGCAATGCACTGAACGGTAAATACACCCTTCTGAACCTGCCTGAACGAGTTGACGGGGCTACCATGCCCCTGATCAGACTTCTCTGGATGAAGGAGAGTCCAAAAGCTTCGCCGTCGATTTCCGAGCTGCTTTATCGCCAGATAGCGCTTCGCCTCGAAAAAAACGAGCAGGTTATTCTGCTGCAGAACAGGCGGGGGTTTGCCGGAAGTATTTTCTGTCTTGCATGTGGCCATACGCCCCGCTGCCGTTTCTGTAATATTCCGCTTGTTTACCATGCAGCCCAGAAACATCTCCGCTGTCATTATTGCGGCCATAGGGAGAGCTACACGGAATCGTGTGTCAAGTGTGCTTCACCGGATCTCTTTTTCAAAAGCAGCGGTACCGAGCGAATAGAGGAGGAGCTGAAAAAACTTTTCCCGGAAGAAACAATCCTGCGGATGGATGTTGATACCATGACAACCAGAGGATCGCACGGGCGAATTCTCCGGGAATTTCATGAACGGAAGGCTCGCATCCTGCTTGGCACGCAAATGGTTGCCAAAGGACTTGACTTCCCTGCCGTCACCCTTGTAGGAGTTCTCATGGCCGATATCGGACTCAATATTCCTGACTTCAGGGCTTCGGAGCGGGTATTTTCACTGCTAACACAGGTGGCTGGACGTGCCGGACGCTCTTCAATGCCCGGAGAGGTCTACCTGCAGGTTTATAACAAGGAGAGTGATGTTTTCACTGCCCTTTTGCACGGCAGCTATGAACAGTTTTTCATGCAGGAAATGGCAGCAAGAAAGGAGCTGCACTATCCTCCCGCCTCACGGCTCATAAAATTCGAGTGCAGTTCAACGGATGAAAAACAGGCCGAAGCTGCAGCGCTCTATTGCAGGGAAACCCTCGAACGGCAACTGCCCGAGGAGAGAGGCTCTGTTTTGGGTCCGGCACCGGCAGGAATTGCCAAAATCAAAGGGCGTTTTCGCTTCCATGTGCTTGTCAAGCTTTTCGACGGCAAACTCTCCGCTCTGTTCGTCAAACAGATGAGCGATGATATCAGCTCCCGCTTTCGTTCGTCAGGGCTCTTTTTTTCTGTCGATGTCGATCCACAAAACCTTATGTGAGCATGTCCAGAAAAAAAAACAAGAACTCACAGAGAAGAATCGTTCTATAAAAATATGCGTATATTGAGCTATTCGTAATAGAGGGAAAAATCCCTGTTTAGCAACTTATTTTGGAACATGAGCACTTTCCAATGGAAAAAAGGGTGGATGACATCTCATCCAGTCGGTACAGCGGGAGTTATACTTTTTCTCTTTTTTCGTTATATCTTCGCCCTCTTTTTTCTTTACGGTTTCTGGCACAAGCTGGTAAGAGGGTGGCTGTGGAGCGACCTCATGCATGGCTTTTTCGTCAAACGGTTTACGGAACTGCCTGCCGGTTCATTCCAGTCCATTTACCTTGAACAGTTTGCCATTCCACTGGCGTTTCCTATAGCCTGGATCCTTACCATAGGAGAGCTTATAATTGGCCTGGGGCTGTTTTTTGGCTTTTCAGTCAGGTTCAACGCTGCTTTTGCGTTATTTCTTGTCCTTAATTTTGCTGCCGGAGGCTATTACAACCTTACCCTGCCACCTTTTATGATCTTTGCCGTCCTGATGATGATTTTTCCGTCTGGCCACTGGCTCGGGCTTGACAAACAACTGCACTCCAAATACCCGGATTCAATCTGGTTCAAATAAAAGCAATGCATAACTACTTCTATCGCTGGTTTTACCTTTTTCTTCTCTTTTCACTCGCAGCTTTTTCTCCCCCAAATCCGGCAGCATCTCCATCCAAGGAACGATCAGGAGCGTTGATTGACCTTGCCGACAAGGCGTTCTGGAGTATGAATTATCCGAAAGCTGATTCAATCTACACCTCTGAGCTGAGCAAACATGATTCAAATGCTGAACTCTACTGGAAAATGGCCCGTCTGCAGGTAAGCATCGGAGAGTCGATCGAGCCAGGGAAAAAAGCTGAACAACTGCATCATTATCGCAAGGCCGCCGAATATGCCCGAACCTGTATCACTCTGGACAGCACCAACAGCAAAGGACACACCTGGCTTGCAGCTTCGCTCGGAATCATGGCTGACAAAATCGGGACAAAAGAGAAATTAGCGCGGGCACAGGAGATAAAACACGAACTCGACCGGGCGCTTCAATTAAATCCTAACGATGAAACGGCGCTTTCCATACTTGGATCATATTATCACGAAGCTGCCAATATTGGATGGTTCAGAAGAATGGTGGCCAACACTTTCATTGGTCAGATACCAAAAGGCAACCATGAACTGGCTGAAAATGCATTCACCAAAGCAATCCGCATTGATTCGAGGATTATAAGAAATTACCATGAGCTGGCATTGATCTATATCGAGAAGGGCAACAAAGAAGAGGCCATCAGACTGATGAAAAGTGCTCTTGACAAGCCCATTCTGCTGGCAAGTGACCGCCGACGCATGGAGGAAATGCGCACACTCCTGAAAAAGATGTCCACGGAAAATGAATCCAATAGTGAGTCCAGTGAATAAGCTGAAACGCTCTTCAGTGCACCACCTTTGGCCAAATCATCTACAGAGTCGCTTTGCGGACAATGCCGAGCAGAGCCCTGACTCCGAGATGATAGCTGTTTGCTCCGAAGCCGCTGATAACCCCGGCGCAAACTTCGGAAATCACTGATTTACGACGGAACTCTTCACGGGCATAGATATTGGAGAGGTGTACCTCTACAACCGGAATGGTTATGGCACTGATGGCATCGCGCAGGGCTATCGAGTAGTGGGTCAGCGCTCCCGCATTTATCACGACACCGCAGAAACTCCCCTGATCCTCAACCTGAAAAAGCTTTTCAAGCAACTTGCCTTCATCTTCCGACTGGAAAAACTCAAGGGAGAGTTCCGGAAAACTGTTGGCAAGTTCCCTGTTGATATCATCGAGAGTCTGACGACCGTACACTTCCGGCTCGCGTTTTCCAAGCCTCGAAAGGTTAGGACCGTTGAGAACAAGTATTGTCATCGCACTCATCATGATTGTTGCTGCCAGCAAAAAAAAGCCGGCCCGGTCAAGAGTTAAAGAATATACTGACTGAGATCGCGGTCTGCTACCACATGGTTCAGCTTTTCCTTCACCATGGTTTCATCGATTTCAACACGTTCCTCGGCAAAATTTTCGGGAATGTTGAACATCAGCTCCTCGAGCAAGTTGGTCATGATGGTATGCAACCGGCGGGCACCGATGTTTTCCACACTCTCATTGACCTGTGCCGCAATTCTTGCAATCTCGCGAATGGCTCCGTCACTGAAGCTCAGTTCTACGCCTTCAGTGCCAAGAAGGGCGGTATACTGCTTGATAAGGGCGTTTTTTGGCTGGGTAAGAATAAGATAAAAATCCTCTTCCGTAAGGCTTTTCAGCTCTACCCTGATCGGAAAACGGCCCTGAAGCTCGGGAATCAGATCGGAAGGCTTGGCAACATGAAATGCACCGGATGCGATAAAAAGCACATGATCGGTCTTTACCATACCATATTTTGTTGCAACATTGGAGCCTTCAACAATCGGCAGAAGATCACGCTGCACCCCTTCCCGGCTGACATCCGGCCCTTTGCCACCTGATCCAGAAGATGGTGCGGCAATTTTATCGATTTCATCGATGAAGACAATACCTGACTGCTCAACCTTGTTGATGGCTTCCTTGACAACCGTATCCATATCGATAAGCTTCTGAACCTCTTCCTGTTCAAGAAGCTTGCGGGCTTCGGCTATCGAAACCCTTCTTTTTTTGCGTTTGCGGGGCAGTCCGCTCATGAGATCCTGCATGATCCCTCCGATCTCCTCCATTTGCCCCAAAGGACCGAAAATCTGCATCATGCCGCCCGGAGAATCACCAGAAATATCCATTTCAATCTGTCGATCCTCAAGCTTGCCGCTGCGAAGACGTTCCAGCATTTTGCGGCGGCTTCGCCGGTTAACTTCGACCGAAGGGTCATCTTCATCGGTCGAGGTAGTCACCAGAGCCTCTTCATCACCACTGATCTCATCATCATCTGAATCACGTGAAGAGGAAACCGGGGGCAGAAGAATATCGATCAGGCGATCTTCGACCAGAAGTGCCGCCTTTTCTCGTACCTCCTCGGATTTCTCGCTTCTGACCATAGCGACAGACTGATCGACAAGGTCACGAATCATTGACTCTACATCACGCCCGACATATCCAACTTCGGTAAATTTTGAGGCCTCAACCTTGACAAACGGAGCTTTTGCAAGCTTCGCAAGCCGGCGGGCAATTTCAGTTTTTCCCACACCTGTTGGGCCGATCATGATAATGTTATTGGGCATGATCTCATCGCGAAGATCGTCACCCACATTCTGACGGCGAAGCCTGTTTCTTAGCGCTATGGCAACAGACTTTTTGGCATCTTTCTGACCAATGATATATTTATCAAGCAGCGACACAATCTGGTTTGGCGTCAGATTGCTTGCTGCTATAGAACTTTTTCCCCCGCCACTGACTTCAGGCAGTGCAAAAACATTCTCCTCACTCTTCGTAGTCATTTCACGCATAAATTGTAATTACAGAAAAACTGGCTGTATCGCCAAAAAACCTTCCGTGCGGGCAATACCAGACGTTCAAACCTCTTCGATAACGATATGATCGTTGGTATAAATACAGATATCAGCCGCTATCTTCAAACTTTCCTCTACAATCTCCCTTGCTGAAAGTGCCGAATGTTTCATGAGCGAACGAGCTGCCGCAAGAGCATACATACTGCCGCTTCCGATAGCTACAATACCGTCCTCCGGCTCGATCACATCACCGGTTCCGGAAATGATAAGCGCCTTGTCCTTGCTGACAATGGCAAGCATCGCCTCAAGTCGCCTAAGATACTTGTCGGTTCTCCAGTCTCTGGCCAGTTCGACGGCTGCTCTATCAAGCTTTCCGTTGAAGGCTTCGAGTTTTTCCTCAAAACGGTCAAGAAGGGTAACAGCATCAGCCGTTGCGCCGGCAAAACCGGCAACAAGCCGTCCCTGATACAATCTCCTGATTTTCCGGGTTGACTGCTTGAGAATGGTGTTTCCCAGGGTCATCTGACCATCACTTCCAAGCGCTGCCTTGCCATCTCTCAATACACCAAGAACCGTCGTTGAACGAATCTGGGGCCTTTGGTTGTTTTTCATCAATTAAAATATTTTTTTTCTTAATCTTGCAACTGGAATTTGCATTTGTTCACGATATTTTGCAACCGTTCTGCGCGCTATATGCACTCCCCTTTTCATCAAAAGCTCTGTCATGCTGTCATCATTCAGCGGATGATCGGGGTCCTCATCTCTTACCATATCAGCAATATACTGACGAATAATCTTGCTTGACAGATCGTCACCCTCCTCAGTAGAAAGCCCGCCGCTGAAAAAATATTTTAACTCAAAAACACCGAAACTGGTCTGTACATATTTACCGTTAACCGCACGGCTGATAGTCGAGATATCCAGACCGGTATCGGCAGCTATGGTTTTCATGCCAAGCGGCACCGCCCGCTCCGGGCCGGAGACAAAAAAGCCGTACTGCCGCTTCATGAGTGCCTCGATCACCTTGAGAAGCGTCTGGCGCCTGATTTCAATGGCGCTGAGAAATTCGTTTGCCCGCTGAAGATTCTGACGGATAAAACGTTTCTCCTCTTTTGGCGCTTTCCTGTTTTGCAAAAGATCCTTGTAGCGGTCAGTAACCTTGACTGAAAGAGAACTCCGGTCATTGAGAACTGCCGTAAGCTCACCGTTTTCGTAGGTAACCACAAAATCGGGAGTGATATAATGGCCTCCTTCATTCTGAAAAATTCCAGGATGAGGATCAAGGGAGGCAAGAGCCGAAATGGCCGATTCAACCCTTTCAGCGGGTTCTGCAAGCTTTTTCAGCAGGCGTTCATAACGCTTGTGCAGAAAATCATCAAAATGATCAGAAAGAATTCTTGTCGCAATGTCAAAAATTGTGGGATCATAGCGTTCTTCAGCAACCTGCAGTTGCACAAGAAGCCTTTCACGCAGATCTTTGGCCGCAACTCCTGGAGGATCGAGAAAGCAGATTTTGCGGAGCAACCTCTCAACCTCCGTTTTGCTGACATCAAGACCTTCAAGGTGCATACTCTCTATAATGACACTACACTCTTCGGTAAAATATCCGTCAGGATCAAGATTACCGAGAATTTCAATGGCAATCTTCAACTCGCGTTCCCCGACATCTTCATGCAGGGCAAGCTGGCGGAGAAGTGTTTCATGAAAACTGTCATGCTGCACTGCCTGAAAAAAACGTTCACCGGAACCATTTTCGTATGCAAAATTAAGCCTTCCCTCTGAAACTTCGCCGGGTAGAGAGTCACGGTTGCGTTCCTTGAGAGAACTTTTGCTGAACCTCTCAACCGAATCAAACATATCGTCACCATCCGAACGATCAGGCTCCTCAGCAAAGTCACCGGCGCTGTCTTTGCGCTCTTCAACAAGCTCCAGCAGCGGATTTTCCTGTACCTCTTCATAAATGCGCTGCTCAAGATTCAGCAGTGGAAGCTGAAGGAGTTGACTGCCAAGAATCTGCTGGGCAGAAAGAAGCGTTTTTTGTTTCTGTTGAAGTTTTATATCGAGCATTACCTCATGGGAGAAGAATCAAGAAATGCTCTCAAACTCATGAACCACTCACTACCATAAAGAGCCTCAAGAGGTTGACGAACATAATCAATAAGTGGCACCTGACCATCTACGCCTGCCTTACGGGCAGTGCGGCACATGTCATGCTGTTCATAAACAAGATAATCCAAACCAAACTTTTTTCTTACCCTTATCGGAAACAATCGGCAGGAGAGGGGCTTCTGAAAACCGCAAATGCCTTCACGAAAGGCTATCTCTATGGCGCAGAAGGTAATCCCGTCACGAACAAGGGTAAAAACACACTCCCGGTTTTCAATGGTTCTGCTGTACTGCCTGCCCTGATAAACCTCGACAGAACCATGCCTCCTCATATAGTGAAGATTCCTTTCGGGAAGCATTCTCAAAAGCTCATGAGGGGAATTTTGAAGTTCTTCCGCTTCCCCGGGAGATAACGGAGCACCAAGTTCCCCCTCGACACAGCACTTTCCTCTGCATTCATGAAGATCGCATGAAAAAAAAGCTGAAAAAACTTCCTTGTCAACAAGAACATCCCCTATGGAAACAAGCGACATACAGCACTATCCTTATCGTAGTGAATAAAAGCGTTCTTACAACTGATCTCTTTTCAGGCTTGCTGCTTCGATGAATTTTTCATAGCTATAGAGCATCTATAGTAACTGGAACCCAAAGGTCACCCGACAGGGCAACATACTCACAACAAAGCCATACCAAACATGCTGATAATCGACGGAAAAAAGGTCTCTCTTGACCTCAAAAACGAAATGACGGCCACTGTTGAACAATTCAAGGCCGCAACCGGCAAGGTACCTGGACTGACGGTTATCATCGTTGGCCATGATCCTGCCTCGCAGGTCTATGTACGCAATAAAGCCAAAACATGCAAAGAGATCGGCATGATTTCAACGGTCATTGAAATGCCAGTCGATACCACCCAGAAGCATCTCATCGATACCATTCATGAACTGAACAATGACCCCCTTGTCCACGGCATTCTTGTCCAGCAGCCCCTTCCCAAACAGATCGATGAATTTGCCGTCACGCTGGCCATCGATCCGGCGAAAGATGTTGACGGGTTTCACCCGGAAAACCTTGGCCGACTTGTGATGGGTCATCTCGACAAATGTTTTGTCAGTTGTACCCCTTATGGCATCCTTGAACTTCTCGGGCGCTACAATATCGAAACAAAAGGTAAACACTGCGTTGTGGTAGGACGCAGCAATATTGTCGGCAAACCTATGGCTAACCTGATGCTGCAGAAGCTCGATTCGACAAACTGCACAGTCACCATCTGCCACTCGGCTACCAAAAACATTCCGTTCTACACCCTTCAGGCAGATATTCTTATCGCTGCTATCGGCAAGGCGGGCTTTATTACCGCCGATATGGTTAAACCTGGCGCTGTGGTGATCGACGTGGGCATCAACCGCATTGAGGACGCTTCAACCAAAAGCGGCTTCAGGCTGGTTGGCGATGTGGATTTCGAGGGTGTATCGGCTGTCGCTTCCGCAATGACCCCTGTGCCAGGTGGCGTGGGACCGATGACCATTGCCATGCTCCTTAAAAACACGCTGCAATCGTTCCAGCGGGTCAACGGACTTTAAATCATAATGGCAAAATCAGCTACCAGGTATATCTGCTCAAACTGCGGCGCCGTTTCGCTTAAATACCAGGGCAAATGTTTTGAATGCCAGAGCTGGGGCACGCTCCAGGAGACCCGTGTCGAGCCTGAACAGAAAAACCGCCGGGAGGGCATTACGGAAGGAACGACGGTTGTAGAGAACCTGCATGACGCCCAGCCTTCAGAGTTTCGGCGCATTTTGACCGGGATCGGTGAACTCGACCGGGTATTGGGAGGCGGACTCATGCAGGCCTCGGCAATTCTGGTGGGAGGAGAACCGGGCATAGGCAAGTCAACCCTGATGCTTCAGCTCGCTCCCCGTCTCGCTCCGGCCAAAGTGCTCTATATCTCCGGTGAAGAGTCGCCCAACCAGATACGCGAACGTGCCCAGCGGCTCTCCATTCAAGCCGATAACCTCTGGCTCATACCTGAAGTTAACCTTGAACGCATTCTCGGGGTCATTGAACATGAAAAACCGGCACTGGTCATTATCGACTCCATTCAAACCGTTCATTCGGCAGAATACCAGAGTTCCGCTGGCACCATCACCCAGATCAGGGAGTGCGCCGCAATGCTGATACGGGCAGCCAAACAGCAGAACGTGATTCTGATGATTATCGGCCATATCACCAAGGAGGGAGCACTTGCCGGACCAAAGGCTCTCGAACACATGGTCGATACCGTTCTGCAGTTTGAGGGAGAAGGATACCAGCGATACCGCATTATCCGGTCAGTTAAAAACCGCTTTGGTTCCACCAATGAAATAGGCGTCTTCCGTATGGATGAAACCGGCCTTCAGGAGGTCAGCAACCCATCGGAGTTTTTTATTTCAGGACGCAGAACCGATGTTCCCGGAAACTCCATTCTTGCCGCCATTGAAGGCACAAGAGCCCTGTTGGTGGAAGTTCAGGCGCTGGTGTCGAAAACCAACTATTCAATGCCACAGCGAATCAGCACAGGATTTGACCTCAAACGTATGTCAATTATCCTGGCCGTGCTTGAAAACAGGCTGCGGATAGAGACCTGGGGACAGGATGTCTTTGTTAAAATTGCCGGTGGCCTCAAACTTGCAGAACCAGCCGCCGACCTTGCCATAGCTGCGGCCATTGCTTCAGGGCTTATGAACCGACCTGTCGATCCTGCGACAGTCTGCTGCGGAGAAATCGGTCTGGCCGGTGAGCTTAGAGCCATCAGCGACAGCGAACGACGTATCAGGGAAGCTGCACATCTTGGTTTCAAGCGAATCGTTCTGCCGGAAGCCAACACAAGGGAGCTGAAGCCCTCTCTATTGAAACTTCCCATCACCATCGCCGGATGCAAAACACTGCGAGATGCCCTTGACGAACTCAATATCTGAATCTTTGGCTTTCAGCGTTTTCATTGCCAATTTCTTTCGACTTTCCTACATTGCACTCAGAGCTGAAACTTGCTGATCACAATAGAAACCACGATAATGAACATGCTGCTCCACTGGCTGATTAACGCCCTCGCAGTCTATGCGACCGCACATATACTCAACGGTATCCACCTGAAAAGCTTCGGTGCCGCGATTCTTGTCACACTGGTGCTCGGTCTTGTCAACGCTGTCGTTCGACCTGTGCTGGTCTTTTTTTCATTTCCTTTTATCATTGTAACACTCGGACTTTTCCTCCTTGTTATCAATGCCCTTCTTCTTCAATTCGCCGCCATTATTGTCCCTGGATTCGCCATCGACAGCTTCTGGTGGGCAATAGGAGGCTCAATAGTCATAAGTGCCATTTCCTGGCTACTGAGTTCGCTCTTCAATATCTGACCATTTATCGAGACCGTTGGTGAATCACGCAAAGAGGCAGGAGTTGATGAATTGGTTTTTTAGCCACTTGGCGGCTTTGCGCCTTTGCGTGAGATGAAATCCCTCTTCTGCCTGGTCATCGCTGCCATTTCCTGAATCCTGAGTTCGCTGTTCTGTCTCACGCAAAGACGCAAAGAACGCAAAGAGAGAAGAGGCAGTTGCAGAGGATGGACGGAATACCGATATTAAAGAACTGCCAAATAATAATTGAAGAGAACGATCTCGCAAAAAGCCAAACCAGACACCGTTTATTGTCACATTATGAAAAAAATCACAACACTTTTTCTTTCTTTCTTTTTTGCCGCGACTGTTCCGCTTCTGGCAGAGAATCTCCCTGCACAAGTGCCTGTAACTCAAGAACAAGCTGGCAACATCACGGTACATGTCATCGATCTGAAAAGGGTTGAAGGCCTGCTTCGTGTTTCACTCTACAACTCTGAAAAAGGGTTTCCCGGAGAATATGAACAGGCATCCTCCAACAGGGTAAAAAAAATCACTGCCACTTCGGAAGATGTTGTGTTTGAAAATCTTCCCTATGGCAGCTACGCTGTAAGCGCCATGCACGACGAAAACAGCAATGGAAAACTGGACAAAAGATCTTATATCCTCTTCTCCATACCTAAAGAGGGTGTCGGTGTTTCAAATAACCCGAAAATCGGAAAGGGTGGACCAAAATACAAGGATTGTGTTTTTGCCCTCAACACAAAAGAGCTGGAAATAACTGTCGCCATGAAGTATTTATTTGATTAACAAGCAGCCATTTAACAAAAGAAAGAGGTTATGAAGAAACAAACCCTTGGCATACTGACGCTTCTTTGGCTCACAGCCAGTGCACTCATGACCGGGTGCAGTCCGACCGTGAAAATTGAAGCTCCCGACAAGCCTATCGTAATCAACATGAATATCAAGATCGATCACGAAATCCGCATCAAGGTTGACCGTGAACTCGACTCCCTGCTTGACAACAAAAAAGGTTTATTCTAAACACAGGAGGAACGGAACCATGAAAACAATACAATCAATAGCCTTTAGACCGAAGTTCCTTGGCGTAAA
>SZXY01000077.1 GCA_005843805.1 Chlorobium sp. | reverse complement strand
TTGACTACTGGATGAACCTCCGCCTGGACACGCCATGGCATGTCCCTACGATCATGCAACAAATCCATGAATGTAACATCGATGGCAATGTCAAATATCACTCCTGCCAATTGATGGGAGGCTCTGCAATCACAGTGAGTCGCGAAAGATAAAATAGGCTGCGCCGACCATGCAGAGACCAGCATAGAGGTAGTTCCAGCTCAACGGTTTGTCCATGTACCAATATGCAAATCCGGCAAAGACAATCATGGTAATGATTTCCTGAATGATCTTCAATTGGCCCAGCGTGAAGGTCTGGTAACCTATCCGGTTGGCTGGCACTTGCAGTGAGTATTCGAAAAATGCCAATCCCCAACTGACGATAATTGCCATAATGAGCGGGCTGTGCTTCATGTTTTTCAAATGTCCGTACCATGCAAAGGTCATGAAGATATTCGAGGCCAGCAGCAGCAGGATGGTTTTCATACAAGTGTTTTTATTTCAATAATTTATTAACTGATTCGTCGGATTATTTTCGACAGAAAGAACCTCGGAGATAACTCCGCGAGAGTGTTCACCAAGAAATCTCTCTCCCCCTTTCAGTTAATAATACCGGCTGTTCGATCCGCGCTCCATAATGGCTGCAATGACGAGCGATTCGGCAAAAGCAATTGCTGCCCAGAAGGTGAGTTCCAGGGCGACAAGGGGTAAGGGTTCTCCGAATTGGTTGAAGGGAGTGAAAAACTCCCAGAAAAGAAAGACCATGAAGAAGAGAAGCCCGCCAAATCGCAGCGCTCGCGGCATGATTCCTCGCGGCCACGCAACGGATATCGAGCGGTAGATGAAAGCATGGCCGATTCCGAAGAGGAGTAATCCGGCAATGATCGGCAATGGATTGACTGCGATGAGTGGCAGCGGTTTCAGCGTTGTCCAGACTGCAATGAGTTTCGGGCTCTGGATGGAGGAGGTAAGAAGTATGCCATCACCGTTCCACCCGAAGCCAATGGTCCGAAAGGTCAGGATCATGACCAGATTCATGGTTGTTCCACCAGCTAATCCGGCAAGAAGGGTTTTACGCATGGAGTGGCTCCTGTTTTTTGAGTCTTCTGACAACCTGAATGTGAAATCGGCCTACAAGTTAAATGTATATAATTGCTTTGATTTTTTCAGCGACCACCCTGTTGAACAATCGTCAGGCATTTTTACCATAGGAATTAGCCCGGGCAAGCCATTTTGCCCTTTTTTGATCGCTTGCATCTTTTATTGGGCCAAAGTTTGAGATGATGACTGGTTTTATGCCGCAAAATCCGAGAATGGTGCGTCTCATCTGATGGTGACCCGGCATGTGATTGACCCAGCGAAAATACCAGGGTGGAGTGTCCATCGTAACGAGCAGATGGGCTGAGCGACCGGAAAGGAGGCGATCCCATCGCATGGAGTTGTCGTGGAATTTGAAGGCAAATCCGGGAAGAAAAACCCGGTCGATGAATCCTTTCAGCAGCGCTGGCATGGCTCCCCACCAGACAGGGTAGACAAAAACGATGTGCTGCGCCCGGATGAGTGCAGCCTGTGCGGCAAGCAGGTCGGGTTCAAGGGGCTGAATTGTGGCATAGCCATTGTGGAGTATCGGGTCAAACGAGAGCGTACCAAGAGAGATTCGCTGTACCTCATGGCCTGCGGCTTTGGCTCCTTTTTCGTATGCATCAGCGAGTGCACCGCAGAAGCTTTTGCTTGAAGGGTGACCAAGAATGATGAGAATGCGTTGGCTCATGGTTATGGAAATACCTCGCCTTAAATTAACCCCTTGAAATCAATCCCTTTGTAGAGAACAAGATGGTGCTGTTTCTGGAGAAGCGGTTGTTTCCGGGCAAAAAAGTTATCGTAGACAAAGGACACAATCTCCTCTTTCTGGGTTTCGCTGTATTTGTGAACTGAAGGGTAGAGCAGAATCATCCAGATCACTTTCATGAAGCGTTCAAAATCGTCTACGAAGAAACTGATATGGCTGTCTGAGATCATGATCTGCGTGTCATGAAATATAGGTGAGTGTTCAAGTGCCTGCTTCAGAACAGGAAAACTTTGCTCGTTGCGGACGCCGAAATATTTTCCGGCGAAGTGGTTGTAGAGCCAGGTGGTGGTCATCCTGTTTTTGCTGCTTGCAGCCATAAGCACAGCATGGATAGCGCCTGTGGGAGCAAGAAGAGTATTGTGGATCTGCTCGAAGAGTTGTCGCCAGGAGTTTTCGGAAGAGTAGTAGAGCGAGTGATGCATGGTGACAAGCTCCAGCTTGCGGTTGTTCAGTCTTTCCTGAAGAAAGAGTTTTGTGGAGTGCTGATCGAGAAATGCCTCCTTGTAATCTCCGGCTATGGTGGTGACATGATCGGTATGCTGGCGGAGTATTCGGTTGTTGACACTCTGGAGTGCGGCAGGTTCGATATCAAAGAGGTAGAGCCCTCCTCTGAAGGCAGTTTCGAGGATTCGAAACTGGGGTTCATTACTCGATCCTATCGAGAGTGCCCGCATTTTTTTTGTCAGTGGCAGAGCTGCTGACAGGGTTCGGATTACCCTTGCCAGTCGTTCACCGATATCTACCTTGTCGTTGCTGTAATGTGACCAGATATTGTCTTCATCCATCATTATGGAATCAGCACTTCTGAGCCCGGTCTCAATCATGGCATTTCTGGTTATGGTACCCATATTCCGCTCTCTGTTGGATTTTGTTGCCGTATAATCGATTCCTGATAATGGGATACAACAAACTCTCGGGTCATGGTAGAAACAAACTGCTGAGAGTTTTTTCTTACCTCTAAATATACCTTTTGTTTACAACTCCCGGAAAAAAGAGGTGTTTTTTGGCGTGACGGGCAGGAAAGTGAGTGGTTTTTGAGGAATTAAAAAAGGCGGAAACTGAAAGCTCCCGCCTTTTTTAGCTGATGAATTCCGCTCATCCCGACTTGAAGCTGTTGCTTTTTCGGGCATTCATGAGCAGTTGAAGAGTTACTTCTTTTCCGGTACGTCGCGTTCTTCCTTGACTGCGTAGTTGATCAGGTAATCGTAGAGCCTGATAAGACGGGCATTCTGGTTGTTCTGATCGATCCAGTGTCCAATCATGCCAATCGTACGTGCCAGAACGAAGAAGCCGTTGAGTGAGTATTCCGGGAAGTCAAGATCGACAAGAATACATCCAATGGTGCCGTCAACGTTGAGGATCAGGTTGTCCTTTTTGGAGGTAGTGATCTTTTCAACCTCAAGCGCATAGTCAAGACAGGGAGTGTGCAGCGTGGTCTGGTTTTTGACATACTCAACCAGGTATTTTACCCGCTTGTCAGGGTTTTTGAGGCTCTTTACCCTGTGGCCGATTCCGGGAACCGGTCCGACATTCTGCTTCATCCATGAGAGGAATCCTGCGATGTCGTTGGGATACTCCTTGACGCCGTACTTGAAATATTTGCCTGCGTTGGTAACTGCACCGCCGAATCTCGGGCCGATCATGGTCATGCCTGCAGAGACTGCCTGTGGCAGGTCGATGCCTGCACATGCGGCAATGATGGAACCGAATGCGCCGGAAACTGCCGGGCCGTGGTCGGCTGAGATCATGATAATGCGTTTGATGATCTCGGACTCTTCTTTTGATGGAAGTTTCTTGTTCCAGAGAAGAGCGACAACGTCCTCGATGCCGTAGCCTTTCTCGCAGAGTTCAGATGCAGCATAGCCGACATAGCGGGGTTCTTCGCCACGGTCGTCGGAGATGGTGGTTCGGATGAGGGGTTCGACAATGATGTCTCCCTGCTTCATGACCTCCTGTACACTTGGAGGAAGCGTTGGCAGCAGTTTTTCGTCGAGTTCCGGTTCCGGCTTGATGACGCCAGTGGAGAGGAGCTCCTGGTAGACCTGTTTGATTGCCTTGCTCAGTCCACCGAAGGTGTCGGGCACGAGGGCGCCAGCTTCACGCAGGGCGTTCATTTTGGAGCGGGCAGATCCAAGGCCTTTTTTGCCTTCCTTTGCGCCTGCATGGCCGAACTTCATACCCTGAGGAAGCACCTCCTGACAGGTTCCGCCAATAGCGGCAACAAGCTTGATGCGGCGTATTTCCTTGCCGTACCACTCTGCGGCCTCTTCTTCGAGGGTTCCGCCTACTTCGCCGACAATGACAACCGCCTTGGTTTCAGGATCGTTTTCAAACATTTCGAGGTAGGTGACGAAGTCGGTGCCGGGGTAGGAGTCGCCGCCGATAGCGACCGCAGAGGTAATACCGTTTCCGTTCTGGGCACAAAGCCACATGGCTTCGTTGGAAAGGCCGCCCGATTTGGTAATGACACCAAACGAGCCTGGTCGATAGAGATTACAAAGCTTCAGGTTTTTGTATTCACCACCGATAACGCCGAGACGACACTCCCCTGCCGACATGATACCGATCGAGGATGGACCATTGAAAATTTTGCCATGCTGCAGCGCAAGAATACGCAGCCGTTTGGCATCCTTTTCCGGCACTCCTTCGGTAATCATGGAAACCAGCTTGATCTCTTTTGACTCGATGGCTTCTTTGGCGGACTGGTATGCTCGCGATGCGCCGATATAGATCAGCGCAGTATTGATCTGTGGGTTTTCCTCAAGGGCTTTCTCAAGTGATGAGTAAACGGTAACGTTGTTCAGCTCACCACCCCGGTAAATCTCTTTCTGCTGGCCTTCCTCTGGCGGGTAGACAAATGCCTGTACCGTCAGTGGTCGGTTGATCAGAAAATCAAACTGGGCCATCCTCTTTGCGGCGTTCAACCCGGCAATACCGCCAATGATGACCGCTCGTGTTTCTCTATTTGCTAAAATGCTCACGATTAGTTCCGGTTTAATAAGTTAAAAGTTCCTCTCTCTGGTTGCTGCGATAGCCTCAGACCTCAGGAATTCAAGGCCATATCGACAATATCGGTCATAGGCATGCTGCGGTCGTAGACGTGGATGTCGAATCCCTCTTCCTGCAGCTTTTTGATTGCTGCAAGACCCTGGTTTTCGTTCGGGCCTCCGCGTCGTACCCAGATCGTTACATTTTCAAGGTATCCTTTTGATTTACTTTCCCGGAACCCGTTGATGATCCCGCTGAAGGTTGCCTTGACATCGGTGAAGTTGGCAATTGCGCCTCCTACAATGATGTGACGGATTTTCGGCAGTCTGCAGATGGTTTCAGTCAATGCTTCAACTGCCCAGTCTGGAGGATCACCGGAATATTCGGCATAATTGGCTATGGAACCGCCTCTGGCGACAACGGCATCGGAATAGAATACTGATGCTCCGCCACCTGCTGTCAAGAGTGCGATATCTCCGCCCGGAACTTCAACCAGCTTGACTGAACCCTTGATACGGGCATCAATGTCCATGATCTGCTGTTCGGCTTCAGTGTAGGGGCGTCCGATTTCGGAAACCGGTTTGAAATCCCAGTCGGCATGACGGAAACGGGCATCCCAGTCCACGTTCATGACGGCGTCAAGCGCTGCAAAGCGCATGTCGCTCTTGCGGATGACAAGCGGATTGATCTCGATTGACTGTGCGTCTTCGTCATCGAAACAGAGAATAAGACGTGAAGCAATTTTTGCGACACGTTCTGCGATCTCTCCGATAAATCCGGCTTCGAGTGCCGCTTCGGTAATGCGTTCGATAGTCGGGTTTTCGTCGAGCGGAATGAAAAGCCGTTTGACGGTATCCCAGTTGTCCTCGATATCGATGCCACCTTTGGTGGAGAGCAGGAGTTCAGCTCCGTCGCGGTTGCCGGCGATAGAGATGTAATACTCCTCATCATGATCAAGCATTTCAGCAACAATGACCTGACGGACAGTCGAGGTACCGATTTCACGTCCGATCATCTCTTTTGCTGCTTCGAGAGCACCTTCGAGATTAAGTCCAAGCTTGACAAGTCCGAGCTTGAATCGTCCGCCTATCGCTTCATGAGCCTTAACGACAAGTTTTGATTCTCTCAGCCATTTGTTAGCTTCCCCAAGTTGCTCAAGGCGGTTGGGGTCCATGATGACAACATAATTTGGCACTGGAATGCCCCATTTGTTGAACAGTTTCATGGCCGGCCCTTCAAGTATCTTAGCCATTCTATTGTTTTTTGTATTGTTAATGGGTATGAGAAACGGAAAAGCGCAAGATTTTAAGTTAACTATATTTTTATTCGTTCCAAGAGCCCTTGAATTTTTTGCAATAGAAAATCATCGAAAAACCGCTTATTATGCATAATTTTCTGCTTTGGTGGCAGAATCTGCCCTCACAAATGAATCCTGTGATTTTTTCTGTCGGAGGATTTGCCATTCGCTGGTATGGTACGATGTACATTATCGCATTTGCCATTTTCTATCTGCTGACCACTTGGCGCATAAAAAAAGAGAAGCTTCCTTTCGAGCCTGACTTTGTCGGCGATGCCCTGACCTGGGTTATGGCGGGTGTGGTTCTGGGTGGTCGTATTGGTTATATCCTCTTTTACGGAATGGGTTCTTTTCTCAAGGATCCTCTTGGCACACTGATTCCCTGGAGTTCCACATCAGGAGGATGCAGTTTCTCAGGCATATCCGGCATGTCCTATCATGGCGGTGTCATCGGAGTTGTTCTGGCTGTCTGGCTCTTTACCCGTTCGAGGAAAAAGGGCTTTTTTGAGACTTTTGATCTCTTTATCCCCTCCATTCCGCTTGGCTACACCTTCGGACGTCTTGGCAACTTTATCAACGGTGAACTCTATGGAAGGGTGACCAACGCTTCTATTGGCATGTATTTCCCGTTTGCACCAACCCATGAACTCCGCCACCCTTCCCAGCTCTATGAAGCGTTTTTCGAAGGAATCGTGCTCTTCTGCATTTTGTGGCTTATTCGCAGAAAATCCCCTTTTACGGGATCTCTCTCAGCCCTCTATCTTTTCGGCTACGGCTTTGTCCGCTTTTTTATTGAATACTTCCGTGAACCTGATGCGCAGCTCGGCTTTGTGCTGCTGAATTTTTCAATGGGACAGGTGCTCTGTTTCATCATGATGCTTGCAGGAGTTGTAATGTTTATTGCCACCAAACCTGCTTCAGTGTCAGCGAGGACTAAGTAGCACCTCTTCGCCTGTGCCGAAACAGCGGCGCCGAACGATGAGCATGACAATGACGGAGCTGATTGCCGTTGAGCCGACCAGCATCAGCATGACGACGATCTGGTAACGGATTGCAATCAGCGGGTCAGCTCCTGCAAGAATCTGGCCGGACATCATGCCCGGAATAAAGACAAGACCAACCCCCATCATGGCGTTGATCGAGGGTATCATGCCTGCCGTGACCGCATTGCGAAAAATATCGGCGCTTGCTTCCCTATAATTGGCACCAAGAGAGAGCTTCATCTCCACCAGCTCTTTTTGTTGTCGCAGCTCCCTGAACAACCGTTCAAGCGAAATGGCCAGTGCAGACATCGAGTTTCCAATCACCATACCTCCGGCAGGAATGAAGTAGCGGGGTTCCCACCATGGCGTGATACCGATCACCAGCCCCGAAACAAAAAGCGCTGTGGTAAAATAGGTAATCAGCATGGTCAGAAATGTTGGTATGATATAGGGTATCTGTTTCTCCTTGACCCTTCCCCGGACAATGAATATGGCAGATACCACCATCACCGCGAAAACTCCAAGTACCAGACAGACATTCGATGATTTCAGAATGAAGGTCAGAACATATCCCATCAGAAAAAGCTGCGCAAAGGTTCGCACTGTGCCGATGGTGATATCGCGGTTAAGACCAAGATGGTAGATGAAGGAGCTGGCCTGCGCTACAAGGATAAAGAGCAGGGCAAGCAGAAGCTGACCGGTTGAAATGTCAATGATCTGGTTCATGAGGCCAGGTGCAGTGAGCATTGGGAAAGTGAGAAGGTTATCGGACTCACTTTTTCCGGTTTGTAGTCGATATGGGTGACGGTAATGAGTGTTTTCTGCTGCTCGCTGTTCAGGCGCTCCATGATGGAAAAAACCATTGAGGCGCTCTCCTGGTCAAGGGCCGAGGTGGGTTCGTCAAGCAGCAGCAAAAGAGGTTTTTGCAAAAGGGCTCTCATGATGGCCAGACGCTGCATCTGCCCGGTAGAGAGCTTCAGTGCTGAGTGATCGAGAGTTATATCGCCGAGATAAAACGTTTTCAGCATCTCCTGCAGTTCTTCCTTTCCAGGGCGAGGTTTTGCCGCATTGATGGCAAAGGAAAATGGCAGCAAAAGGTTCTCCTCGACTGAAGCATCGATCATGCGAGGTATCTGGGCAACATAACTGACAGAACTTCTGAGTTTTGCCGGAGGAAAGGAGGTAATGTCGTTGCCCTGAAAAAGAATCGATCCTTCACCTGGTTTGTTCAGTCGGCAGATGAGGCGCAGCAAGGTTGACTTGCCCGATCCGGAAGGGCCTTTGACCAGAATGAACTCTCCCTCCTGAACCATCAGGTCGAGATGCTCGAACACAAGGGAGGAGGATCCCTCATAGCCAAAGGAGAGCTTCCTGATC
Organism: Chlorobium sp.; assembly: GCA_005843805.1. Lineage (GTDB taxonomy): Bacteria > Bacteroidota > Chlorobiia > Chlorobiales > Chlorobiaceae > Chlorobium. The sequence continues at coordinate 2,742 of SZXY01000077.1, read as the reverse complement.
TCAAGGAGCGGGGTCACGGCTGTTTCTTGCGCATGAAAATGAAACCCGTAAGAGCAATAAGTACTGCTGCAATTCCCCAAACGTAAGGGGCAAAATGCAAGCCTCCTTCATACATGCTGAAAATCCCGAAGAGGAAAAAAATGATGGCGGCTCCGATTTTGATGATGTTTTCCGGTAGACGAGCGCCAAGCATTTTCCCGGCAACAATAGCAAGTCCGTCTGCTACCACCATGCCGATAGTTGAGCCAAGCCAGACTGGCAGAAAGGGATGGGTTGACGCAAGGGTAATTGTGGAAAGCATGGTCTTGTCGCCAAGCTCCGCCATGAAGAAGGTTGAAAAAACCAGCCAGAAGGGATGAATGGTGGTTTTGCAGCTTTGCTCATCCTCATCGAGGCTGTCGCCGCGAAGCGTCCAGAAGCCGAAAACAATAAAGGCAATACCGGCAACAAACTTGATCCAATCCGTCGGCAACTTGTCGCCGATAAACCAGCCGATCCCGGCGGAGAAAACATGAATGGCAAGGGTTGCCCAGAAAATCCCCCACAAGACTACACCTGTGTTGTAGCAGGTTGCAAGTGTCAGAGCGACAAGCTGGGTTTTATCACCCATCTCGGCCAGAAAAATAAAGACAAGCGAAAGCCAGAATGCATCCATTGGTCGGGGATCAATTGGTTATATTTTTATTTGACGAAATTCATCCCTGAACCGATCTTCATCAGGCAGAAGCTCCATAGCATTGTTATAGGCATCAATAATCTCTTGACCCGGAAAATCGAGCCAATTCTTAACTCTCGCTAAATCTCGCCAAGCCCACGCATGGCGTGCTTTATCTGCATCCATCTGTACGACACGCTCAAGCAGTTCTTTTGCTTCCAGCAAGAGACGATGGTTTGACTCGCGATCAAACCGACGTCCATGTTTTGGTTTAATGAGTTTTTGTGCCAGCTTGATTTTCGTCTGTGCAAACTCGTGCAAAGCTCTTGCATCATGTAACAGAGCATCTCCTGCACGATCAAAATAACGATGCGCCACTTCCTGACGTCCCAAACGACGGGCAAGAATGGCTGCTTCCAGAGCATCACCACTTGCAAGATATTGCGGAAGTTGATCCAGAAGGGTTCTTGCGGCATCAGTTCGCTCTGAATCAAGCAAAACATCTATCAGTACATTCGTTACAGGAGGGATGAACGCATCGAATGTTGAAACTTTAAATTTCTCAAAAATAGCCTCAGCATGACCTGTTTGTCCTTTTGAGCCATAAAGTCGAATCAATTCGGCGGCAAGTGAAGGAGAACCGGGTAGTCGTTTCCAGGTATCCTCAATTCTGTGAAACGCATCTGGCTCATTTCCGATGGCACGAAGATGAGCTGCATCGCGCAAAGCTGAAATTGCAACATATTCGGGATGAGCCGGAAGCGTAACCCTGAAATAGGTGCGCTCTTCATCGAAATCGAACCTCGGATCGGGCGATCCATTATCACGCATTGCCCTGAAAAGCTTGGGAAGACCTGTGCCCCGACCCTCAGCAAGACGAAGTTCTTTTAGAAACTCACCAACTCTTCTGTTTCGGGCTGGCACCGGAGGCATGGGAGCCAATTGAGAGAGGTGCTCAGGCTTAATGCCTTGCACAGGACCTGGATAACTGATTACTTCGATCCTGTCAGGATAGAGATAAACTTTTACTGGTTCTCTGGTTGATTCATAACTTCTGTGATAAACGGCATTTACCAGAGCTTCCCGCAGAGCTTGTATTGGATAGCTGACCCATCCCTTCACACGGAAAGAGGCTGACTGCTTTTCAAGGTGGGCGCTGGAAATGTTTTCCAGATAAGTAAGCGCACTCTTTAATTGTTCATGAATTCCACCCCTGAATACCTTCTCCTCAATGACGTTTCCAGATGCATCTGCTGCAAACTGAACAACTTCAATTCTGATTCCAGTGAACCATTGTTCTGGATTTTCACTGAAAAACAAGAGTCCAATGTTTTTTGGTACATCGTGCCCATTAACGGGAACAGCAATCCTTAGCTTTCTGTATAGCTCTTTGGTATTCTCTTCATCTAAAAGTCCGCTGTGAATATCACACAAAAACTCACGAACCTTACTTTCCCGCATATCTTCAATTTGCGCTTGCTGGGCACGACGGTCATCATAAGGAACACGGGCGGTCATTTGAAGAAGCTCTTGAAGCATACCATTCTTTGCGGCATCCACCGTTTCGGAGCCAATACGAACGAAGTATTTTTTCACGCCAGTTTCGCCATCAGGTGCACTATGCGGTCGCACATCGCTTCCCGGTGCCCAAAGAACAAGAATATGTTTGTCACCAATCACTTCCGGCGAAAAAACAGGCTGGTACTCTGGATCAATTCGATTGCAGTTTCCCCTGACCCATTTCTGGATAAGATCAATTATTTCCGGCAGAATACCAGATGGAGGCATGACTGCACATCCGTTATGTTCGGCGACTCCAATTACAATGTAACCACCATTGAGATTCTGCAAATCATTTGCAAAAGCGCAAATTGTCTTTAAAATCTGGCTGCCTGTTGTCTTTGCATCCCAACCCGCCTTGAATTCAATGCGAGCTGATTCAACTCCTTTACACTGGAGAAGATCATCAATATTAACAGGGAGTATCAGACTCATGGGTTACGCAGTTATAAACACAAAATCATTCCATGCAACTACTTGCATATTAAAGATGATGGACGTTTCAGTATAGCACATTGAGTGAAAAA
>SZXY01000175.1 GCA_005843805.1 Chlorobium sp. | reverse complement strand
TTTACGCCAAGGAACTTCGGTTTAACGATGTGTTTCATGTATATCCTGCTGTTATAGAGAATGACGATAGATGCCAGTGAAGCCCGACCCAATGGAAAAGCAACCGGATGAGCTATTTATGTGCATAGGGATTGAACTCATTGGTAAACACGTCTGAGGGCTTGACTTCACCCGGTTTTATCGAACCGTTGCTTTCAAGAATGGCAATCCATTTTGCTATATCCTGCTCACTGACCGTAAACTGATCTGCCGCCAGAAGTTCCGGTACACGGGCAGCAATACCCGTTCGCTTCTCGATGATCTTTGCTGCCTCTTCCGAGTTGCGTGCATCACTCTTGATGAAATCAACAGCATCAAGAATTGCCCTGACAAACCCTCTCACTGCTGCCGGGTTGCTCTGAATAAAATCATCGCTGAATGCCCACCCGCCTATCTGATTAATCTGAAGGGCATCGAAATCAGTGAGAATCACCCTGATCCCACCCCTCTTTATGATCAGTGAGGCTGCCGGTTCAGTGACAGCGATGGCGGCTACCTCACCCTGCCGCAATGCCTGCTCCTGCTGTCCCACATCCCGAAGGGCAATAAATTCAACCTTGCCGGGATCCAGACCCTTTTTTTTCAGGTATTCAACCACAGGATACCAGGTAATGGTCTGCGGACTGGCAACCACCTTCCGACCGAGAAGATCTTCTGGTTTTTTGACAGGAGAATTTTCAGCAACGAGAAAGCTGATAAGGGGAGTTTTAGCCGTAGAGATGGCCGAAGGAATAACAATCTTGACCTTGTTGCCTGCTTTTCTGGCCTGAATCATGGCGGTAGTGATAGAAGCGCCGGCGTCATTCTGAGCGGCAGCCACCGAAACGATATTGGCAGGACCGTGAGCCTGTTTGCCTGTCCACTGAATCCTGATTCCCTCTTTTTTAAAGAACCCTTTTTCCTCGGCCACAAAAGCCACGTCCGATAGCGTTTCAGGAAGACGGATCGTAAATTCCTTTTTTTGAGCCTCACCAGGCTGGCTGCCGGATGACGGAGATGTCACTTTTTTGGTGCACCCACCCAGAGCAAGAACTGACAACAACAGAAAAGCTGTCGAAAGGCGTTGTATGAAAAAAGGTAAAGGTCTGCTGTTCATGATGGTTGTTTCTCCACATTCCCGGTCTGTTGAATAAAAAATAAACGCGGCGTCAGAGTATCGTTGACGGGAAAATGACCTCGTCAACATTGGGGCCATCCGCATAGCTCTTTTCCACACTGAACCCGTTGGCGCCGTTCTGAAGCAATTCCCACACCTGCTGTCGGCTTCTGTTGAATTCAGCCGATCTGCGGGCTCCATTGCGTGGTCGAGGCAGCGCGATGCTGACAACATCCTTGATACTGCCCGGATTAACCGTCATGACAGCAACCCGGTCAGAGAGAAAAACGGCCTCGTCAATACTGTGGGTGACAAACACAATGGTTTTGCCGGTTTTTTCCCAGATAAGGAGCAGCTCATCCTGCAATGTCTCCCTTGTTTGAGCATCCACTGCGGCAAAGGGCTCATCCATCAGCAGCACCTCTGGATCATAGGCCAGAGCCCTTGCAATAGCTACCCGCTGTTTCATACCACCGGACAACTCGTAGGGAAAGCGGTCAGCAAACCCCTGAAGCCCGACAAGATTGATATATTTTTCACTGATAGCGGCCCGCTCTTTTTTGGGAACACACTTGATCTCCAGACCAAGTTCCACGTTCTGACGAACACTCCTCCAGGGGAAAAGAGCATATCCCTGAAGAATGATCCCCCGATCCAGATCAGGCCCGGTCATGAGCTTTCCGTCAATGAAAATCTCACCGGACTTTACCGGAGCAAGACCGGCAAGCATATCGAGTAACGTTGACTTACCGCAACCACTTGGGCCGACAATCGAAAGGAACTCACCTTTTTTTACCTTGAGGTTGACTCCCTTGACTGCTACGAACTCCTTCGGTCTGCTGCCATTCCTCCTGACGCGGTAAACCCTGTCAACATCTTTAATGACAATCTTATGGTCGTTCACGGTGCTCCGTTTTGAATTGGGGTGTTGTCCCGCATTGGTGCCTGACAACGAACCAGTGTATTACTATGAAATTTCTCTCTTTACCGCAGAGTAGTTTTCTGCATTATTCAGCCTCTCAATATAATCACAGGGAGCGAGAGAGAAATCCCGCTTAAGCGGTAACTTACATACCATAAACAAGTTAACCGATATCAGGCTGGCGAAGGCAATTCACGACAATCAATTGACAGGGTGAGGCTCGTCATGTTGCTTTCTCAGTGTCGAGAAAGCACAATCCACTACACCAGCACGGCATGAAAGCCGACATTCAGCATAGCCTCTTTCAGATGCTGCAAGCCGATAATGGCATCGTCAAAACATACGGTCACGGTTTTCGCCAGCAGGTTGACCCTGACACCTCGAACAGCAGCAATCTCTTCAAGTGCCATACCCACGGTCTCGGCACTCTCTCTGGATTCAATTGTCGGAACCGACCATTCTACCTCCAGAAATTCCTTAAACTGACATGCACAGGCCATAACACCACTCCTTCATTTATTTGTTTTGAAAAATTCTCGTCAATCGTCAGCCTTACGCTTCCCCCTCAACACCCTCTTGGTCATCCGTCAGAGAGCAATAAATTCCGGACACGCTTCCTCCGGCACGGCTGTTTTATGCTGTCGAGACTTTTTTCCGGAATTCGAAGAGATGCGCCAGTAAAATCCTTTTTGTTCAAGCAGTTCGGCATGGGTACCACGCTCAGTGACTTCGCCATGATTGATGACAAGAATCTGATCAGCTCCCCGAATGGTGCTCAGCCGGTGGGCAATGACGAAGCTGGTTCGACCCTCCATCAGGCGATGCATTGCCTCCTGGATATGCTTCTCTGTGCGGGTATCGACGCTGCTGGTTGCCTCGTCGAGAATCAGGATGGCCGGATCGGCCAGAATAGTTCGGGCAATGGAGAGCATCTGCCGCTGCCCGTGACTGAAGTTGCTTCCCCGTTCAGAAAGGATGGTATCGTAGCCAAGGGGCAACTGATGGATAAAGGTGTCGGCATTGGAGAGACGGGCAGCCTCTCTGATTTCCTCGTCCGTAGCATCAAGGCGGCCATAGCGAATGTTTTCCCTGACCGTACCTGAAAAAAGAAAGGTATCCTGCAGCACAATACCGAGCTGGCGGCGCAGCTCTACCTTCGGAATTTCACGGATATCACGACCATCAACCAGAATTTTGCCACTACCCGTCTCGTAAAAGCGGGTCAGCAGATTGACAATGGTGGTTTTACCCGCACCAGTCGGTCCGATCAACGCTATGGTCTGGCCAGGCCGGGCATGAAGGCTCACCTCCTTCAAAACAGGCACTCCATCCCGGTAGGAGAACGATACAGCTTCAAAAATGATATCGCCCCTGATTTTCCGGAGCGCAGTTACATGGTGAGCATCCACTTCCGGGATTTCATCTATAATTTCAAAAACGCGCTCGGCACCCGCCAGTGCTGACTGGAGAAGGTTATAGAGGTTGGCTATTTCATTCAGGGGGCGCCCAAACTGGCGGGTGTAGCTGATGAACATAGCAATGACTCCAACGGTACTCATACCCAAAACTGCCATGATTCCTCCGGCGCCCGCCACAATGGCGTATGCCGCGTTATGGATGGCATTCATCATCGGACCTGTCAGACCACTGAAGCTCTGCGCCCTGATGGCGGCAAGCCGGAACTCCTCATTGACCCGGTCGAATTTCGCGGTGAAAGCATTTTCCTGACCGTAGGCCTTGACCACCTTCTGAACCCCGATCGTCTCTTCAATGAAACCGTAGAGCCGACCCAGGGATGCCTGCTGCTGGCGAAACCTTGTTCGGGTTTGAGCGGCAAGCCACCGATTGCTTAAAATCGTCAGGAGTGAGATAGTCAATACGCTGATTGCCGCCAGGATAGGATTGATGCAGAACATCGCAATCGCTACACCGACCGTGCTCAAGGAACCAGAGACAATCTGCGTTACACTGTTGCTCAGCACCTGGTTGATGTTTTCGACATCGGAAGTCAACCGACTCATCAGTTCCCCCTGAATACGCCGGTCAAAAAAATTGAGCGGCAGATGGAGCAGCTTGCTGAAAAGATCTTCACGAAGGTCCCGCATGGTACGCTGGGCCGCACCTGCCATGACATGGCTTTGCAACAGGTAGAGCGCGCCACTGGAAACATAGACAAGAAGCATCAGCAAGAGAAGCCGTGACAGGCCAGTCAAGTTTCGGGTAACAATATGACGGTCAATAACTTCCCCAAGCAGAATCGGCCCGACCAGATCGAGGCATACCGTACCCACCACCATCAAGGCAGTGAGAAACAGGGAGATTTTCTGCCGACGCAGATAAAACCAGATCCGCAGGAGCGTTTCCCTTGTTTTTTGGGGACGCTGCACCTCACGATGTGCATGGCTCGCTCCCATCCTTCCCATGAGGTGAGGGAGTTCGACTGGCTGAGATTTCTCTTGAAATTTAGTGCTCACTATGAATTAACACTCCATTTTCAGTCTGCGAATTGTAAATGTCCCGGTAAAGCTCACAGGAATCAAGCAGCTCATGATGTGTTCCCTGAGCGATGATCTCTCCGTCATCGAGCACCAGAATTTTGTCGGCATGCAAGACCGAGCTGATGCGTTGGGCCACTATGAACCTTGTCTGGCGAGAACCGTTTTCTGCAAGGGCTTTCTGGATATTTGCCTCAGTATGCAGATCCACCGCACTGGTACTGTCATCGAGAATGAGCACCGATGGCTTGAGAAGCAGGGCCCGGGCAATAGCCAGCCGCTGCTTTTGACCTCCCGAGAGATTTACTCCTCGCTGCCCTACAACCGCTTCATAACCTTCAGGGATGCGATTGATAAATTCTTCGGCCTGGGCACTCCTTGCCGCAGTTGACATTTTTTCAAACGAGGCATCCGGCTCACCAAGACGAATGTTGTTCATAATCGTTGTACTGAAAAGAATCGACTCCTGCAGTGCTATGCCGACATGAGTACGCAACTCCTTCTCTGGAATCTGGCGGACATCCACACCGTCAAGCGTCACCCTTCCCCTGAAAACATCATAGAAACGGGGAATCAACTGTACGAGACTCGATTTGCCGGAACCTGTTGCCCCGAGGATAGCAATACTCTGGCCGGGCTCCGCCTCAAAACTTATGTTCTTCAGCACAGGATCATGAGCGGAAGAAGAGTAGCTGAAACTCACGTTTTCAAACACTACCCTGCCCGTCGGGCGTGAGAGAAAACGGTGTTCATTTGCAGGTTTCGTCAGCATCGGCTCGCTGTCAAGCAGTTCCTCAACGCGCTGAGCCGAGGCCTGGGCGCGTGAGAGCTGTATGATCATATTGCTGAACATCATAAGGGTAATGATGGCCTGGCCGAGATAATTGATAAACGCCACCACTTCGCCAACCAGCATTCCATGAGAGTGAACCTCTCCAGCCCCAATCCAGAGAGCTGCAACAACCCCGACATTCAAGGTGAGCATCATCACCGGCGTGGTACGGGAGCTCATACGGACAGCATCGGTCATCTGCTGAATCAGTGCATTGTTGACCACATTGAAACGGGCAGATTCATGCTCGGAACGGGCAAACGCTTTTACCACCCGCACCCCGGCCAGATTCTCCTGTAACACGGTATTCATACCATCAAGCCCTCGCTGCACCCCGGTGTAAAGAGGAAATGTCTTGCGAATGATCGTTACCAGTGCAATGACGAGAAGCGGCAATATCACAATAAAAATCAGCCCGAGCCTTGGACTGATCCACGCAGCCATCAGCAGGCTGCCGACCATGAGCAGCGGCATTCGCACCATTCCGCGCATCATCATCATGACCATCTCCTGAATCTGGTTGACATCGCTGGTAAGGCGGGTAATCAGTGCGCCGGTATCGAGCCTGTCGAGATTGCCGAACGAGAGCGTCTGAACCTTTTGAAACAGGGCACCACGCAGATCTCCACCCATTCCATAAGCTGCCCGGACGGCAAAATATCCACAGCCAAAACCACAAACTGCCGCTGCCACCATAAAGCAAAGCATCCAGAGAGCGGTATGGATGACAACCCCGGTGTCAGAACGGGCAACACCGTAGTCAATGATATATTGCACCATGCGAGGCTGCATAAGATCAAGCACAACTTCACCAAGCATCAAAAGCGGTGCAATAAGCGCAAACTGCCAGTGTAGTTTGAGAAAACGAAATAATTTGAATAAAGCATTCATAAAACCTTCCGTCTTCGCTCAATCATATCCGCTGGAGAAAAGCTGACATGCCCCTTCATCACTAACGCACTCTCTCCATCAGCCCTGGCGCAAGAATGGCGCTTCCCAGATCCTCGAGCAGCGCCGTCGCTCCACGGTAACCCGAACAGGCCCTGTCAAGCAAAATACGATCAGAAAGAGGAAACGAAATCGCAAGAAAAGGCACACCCAACTCCTCGGCTACATCCCGCTCCAGAGTGCTGCCCAGAATAAGTCGAACTTCTCCGGCAGCATCTCTGAGGAAATCGCTTATTTCAGCTTGATCTTCACTGAACAGCACTTCACTTTCATAGCCAGAAACCCATGCAGAAAAAAAGTGGACAAGCTCATCCCTCACTTCTTCAGGAGGATTATCGGTTATAACCAATCTCAGAGGCAAGAGGCCAAGACTCCCGGCAAGGAACTCCCCGATACCCGCAACCTGGGCGCTCTCACCCACCAGCGCAAATTCCCGCTGAAAACCTGCACGGTAATAACTGTCTGCAAGGCGGGCGAACTGGTGGTTCAATCGTGACTCCTCACGATCGACAAAGTCGGCGGTGCGAAGCGGATCCAGCCCCAGCAGTTCTGTCAGGCGATTGAGAAGTTCCCCGCAAGCCGAGCCAACCGGCAGGCCTTTCAGATTCATTGAAGGAGTACCGTAACGCTCTTCGAGAAGTCTGGCAGGGAGTTCTCCCCACACCGAAACAACCAGATTGAGTGCCGCTTCCGGAACCTTCTGCCAGGAGGCAACACTTTGTTCATCACCCAGCAGCAGATTCGGAAGCAAACCAATGCCTTCGAGTAACCGTCCCAACTCATGAAGATTGCCTCGCCAGAAAGGATCCTGGTTCGGGATAACACCCCAGACATTGACCATCCGATCCGGGATGGAAGGCGGTTCTGAACCTTTCACTACATCAGGTAGTTGCTCAATCAAGGCTTTAACTGCCAACTGGTAGCCGTGGTGGACATCTCCACTGAATCCGGGAGTATTGGCATAAATGACCGGAAACTCCTGCTCAAGTCCCTCTCTGGCCATTGCCGGAACATCATCACCAACCATCTCAATAGAGCAACCGGTCACGATGGCATAGAGATCTCCCTTTACTACCTTTACACTATTTTTAAGCTGCTCGCGCAGGCGGGAACCTCCGCCAAACACGACATGTTTTTCGGCGATATTGCTTGATGAAACCGGTGGACTGCCGAAAGGGTCATTGCCTCCGGAAAGACGTGTCAAGCCTAAATAGTGCTGAACTCCACATCCCGAAGTGCTGTGTATGACCGGAACAACCCCTTCTATGGCTTCAAAAAGCTGCAATGCTCCATGCAGGGCGCATGAGTTGCGTGATCCTTCCAGATGATGCGTCATACTATTTTACCTCCTGCTTGATATGCCAGTTATGGCTGCGACGATACCATGCCTCCTGATAGGGAGATGTAACGCTGCTTAAAGATGCCCCGAAAGAGCGGTTGAGAAGCGCAGTTCTGATGCTTCGAACCAGTCGGACTGCACCACTGTAACCTGTTATACCAATTGCCTCAAACGATACAACAGGAATTCCGAGACGGGCAACCTGCCCAAGATGGGTTGAATCACCCAGATAGAGGTCGGGAGAAATTTTGCGAAGAATGGAAATTTCCTCAAAAACCTGACCATCGGAGACATGAATCTGCAGTGAGGGATTCCGGGCAGTCAATTCTTCGAGATTCCTCGTATGGAGGCGATCGAGATGACTGACGGTTACACCAGCAACTTCCCCGCCAAGCTCTTCGACAAAGTCAAGCACACTGAAAGCACTTGCTGATGATAATGATATATAGACCCTGAGCCCTGCAAGTGAAAAATCCCCCAGTTGACGGTGCACCTCTGCGGCTTTCTGATGATGCAGCTTTTCGGCGGCCTCTTTCATGTCAAGAAGAGTGGCAATCGAGATCAACCATCGACCAGTTGCCTCAATCCCGATCGGCCTCGAAACATCAATAAGTGGCACTCCGTATTTTTCCTGCAGAACACTGCCAAGATACTGGGTTGCGTCAGGAGTGAGCGAAATGGAAGCACGGGCAGAAACTGCCAAGCGGAAAGCATCTGTCGTCGAATCGTCAGGAAGCACATTGAGTGTTATGCCAAGCTCTTCCAGCAACCCTTCTGCCTCTCGCCTGTCCTGAGGATTTTCGGCTACTGAAAGCAGATTAAGCCTCTCATTTTTTTCCGTCGGAGGTTTTTGCGTGCAGAGATACTTCAGCAAGGCATGCAGGGCGGTATCATAACCTGAAACAGCATTTTGAGACGAAAATCCGGTCACATAGAGTGGCACTATGGGTAGCTCGAGCTCTTCATGCAGCTCTTCGACAACCGAATGGATATCGTCGTTGTTTATGGCAATTACCGGGTTACCAACTATGAATATCACCGAAGGATGATAGCGACGATGAAGTGCAAGGATCGCCTTGCGAAGCTTTAAGTCAGCTCCCATGATGGTATCGCGCTCATCGAGGTTGGTAACCACCCAGCGGGTATTGCTTCCGGTGGAGATATGGTAGAGGCCTGCTGCTGCACAGCCTCGCGCTCCATGA
>SZXY01000097.1 GCA_005843805.1 Chlorobium sp. | reverse complement strand
ATCGACAAAGGCTTTTTTTGAAAGGCAATGCTTCTGTAACTCTTTTTTATTGTTACAGTTGTGCTTTTTTTATGAATTTATGGAAGCTTAAACTCCATTAAGGCATTTTTGTTGCCTCTAACGGAGAACTTTTTTCCCTGATGCTGGATATTTTTTCTTTATGGATGAAACTGGCAAACAAAAAGGTCAAAAACGATATCCACCTTTTCTGAAAAACAGTTCAGAGAACCGGTCTCCACTGTTTCCCTTCGTTTCTCGCTCATTTGTTCCTTCGGTCTTTACCGTCATGAACATGGTGTGCGGCTATATCTCGATTGTTATGGCGGGAGAGGGGAGTTTTGTGGCGGCATGCTGGTTTATTATTCTCGCCTCTTTTTTTGATACCATTGACGGCTTTGTAGCAAGGGTGACAAACGGTACTTCCGATTTTGGCGTTGAGCTTGACTCTCTTTCCGATCTTGTCTCCTTTGGTGCGGCTCCGGCCTATCTGGTCTACAAGTTTGGTCTGGAAGGGTTGCCGGGCATGACCGGTATTTTTGTCAGCTCTCTGCTTATGATAGGCAGTGGACTAAGGCTTGCACGTTTCAATATCAGCATGATCGGCTATAAAAAAGAGTCTTTTTCGGGTCTTCCGACTCCCGCCCAGGCGCTCACCATTGTCGGGTTTGTGCTCTGGATGAATGCCGAACCTTTTTTCCCCCACCAGTCTATGCAAGTTGTACTGGTCTGGCTTTCAATCGCTCTTGCACTGCTCATGGTCAGCAAGGTCAATTACGATGCCTTGCCAAAGCCGACGGTTGACTCTTTCAGGCGTCTGCCTGTTCAGATGTCGCTTTATATTGTCGCCATGTTCTGTGTACTTCTCTTTCATTCGAAAGCTTTTTTTCTTGCCATGTTGTTGTATATTCTGCTCGGTATTGCAAGGTCGCTCACGCTCTTGTACCGTCAGTGGCAGACTTGATTTTTTTCCATTCAACCATACGCGTATGCCATATACTGCAAAAATAAAGGTTACTCTGCGCCAGTCCATTCTCGATGTCCAGGGCAAAGCCGTAGAGCATGCCCTGAAAAATCTTGGCTATCATACGGTAGCATCGGCACGAATCGGCAAATATATCGAGGTGACGATCAATGAAGAGGAGTTGGTAGAGGCTGAACGTATCTGTAACGATATTTCCCAGAAGCTGTTATCGAATCCGGTCATGGAAAATTATTCCTTTGATCTGGAAAAAGTCAATTAATTAGAGTAATCCCGATATGCCGGTTCCGGCCTGTCGATTTTTATACTCAAACTGCTCTCGACAATTAATAGAGTTCTCTTTATGTCTGAAATAACCGTTGGGGTCGTTGTATTTCCGGGTTCAAACTGTGATCATGATACAGAGTATGCCGTTGCGTCATTCAACGGCGTCAGGCCAGTTATGCTCTGGCATAACGACCACGATCTCCAGGGGGCGCAGGCAATCATTCTGCCTGGCGGATTTTCCTATGGAGATTACCTTCGTGCCGGTTCAATTGCGCGTTTTTCTCCGATCATGAAGGAGGTTATCGAATTTGCCCGCAAAGGCTTTCCGGTGCTTGGCATTTGCAACGGCTTTCAGGTGCTTCTCGAAAGCGGGCTTCTGGAAGGTGCTCTTTCGCGCAATCGCGACAAAAAGTTTCTCTGCTGCCAGACCACCATCCGGCCAGTGAACTGCTCGACCATCTTTACCACTCAATACAAAGAGAGTGATGTGCTCTCGATTCCCATTGCGCATGGCGAGGGCAACTACTTTGCTCCTCCTGAAGTTCTTGAGAGCCTCGAAGAGCATGAGCAGGTTGTTTTCAGATATACCGATTCTCTCGGCCAGGTCACTGACGAAGCCAATCCGAATGGTTCGCTCCATAATATTGCCGGTATAGTCAACCGGACGGGTAATGTGCTTGGTCTCATGCCTCATCCTGAAAGGGCAAGCGAAAAGCTGCTTGGCTCTCTTGACGGACGGCCTTTGTTCGAATCACTCTACAGTCATATCGCTTCGCTGTAAGCGGCAGGCTCAAGATGCCCTAACGAGTTAAACCTGAAATAAATGGTGACGCAGAAATCCAAAGTGTTTTCCTGGCTGCTCTTTGATTTTGCCAACACCTCTTTCAGCGTCATGATGGTGACCTTTGTCTTTCCCCTCTACTTCAAGAACGTTATCTGTAATGGCGAGCCTTCAGGCGATGCCTTTTGGGGCTTCAGTGTCAGTCTTTCCATGCTGCTTGTTGCTCTCATATCTCCTGTGCTTGGAGCTGCTGCGGATTTTTCCGGAAAACGCAAGCGATTCCTCTTCTTTTTTACCATCATCTCGATTGTGGCTACCGCTCTTCTCTCCTTTATGGGCTCAGGAATGGCTGTGGCGGCCGTTGTTCTTTTCATTTTTGCCAATATTGGTTTTGAGGGGGGACTTGTTTTTTATGATTCCTATCTCAAGGAGATTACCTCGGACAAGAGTGTAGGCAGGGTTTCCGGGTACGGTTTTGCCATGGGCTACCTGGGAGCGCTGGCCATTCTCCTGCTTGTCAGGCCTCTGCTTTCCAAAGGAATCGTTCTTGACAATGCCTCGAATGTGCAGATGAGCTTTCTGGTTGCGGCACTTTTTTTTGCACTTTTTTCGGCTCCGCTTTTTCTGGTGTTGCGGGATAAAAAAAAGGGGGAGAGTGCAGCAATCTCTTATGCAGCAATCCGTCGTTCCATCATGGAGGTGAAATTCACGGTTCAGCATATCATGAGCTACCCTGACCTGGCGCGTTTTCTTCTGGCCTATTTTTTCTACAATGATGCTATTTTGACTGTCATTGCCTTTTCGTCCATTTATGCACAGAACACCCTTGGTTTTACCACTGGAGAGCTGATTACATTTTTTATGCTTGTACAGACAACCGCCATTTCCGGGTCGGTGATTTTCGGTTTTGTCACCGATAAAATCGGGCCCAAAAAAACCATTGTCATTACTCTCATGATATGGTTTGCAGTTATTTTTGCGGCTATTTTTGCTGACAGCAAGGAGCTGTTTTTTTATACAGGGATGCTTGCCGGTATGTCGATGGGCTCATCACAGGCTGCTTCGCGTTCCATGATGACCCGTCTTACACCCAGTGAACATGTTACCGAGTTTTTTGGTTTTTATGATGGTACCTTCGGCAAGGCTTCGGCTGTAGTCGGTCCACTTGTGTTTGGTTTGGTGTCGGCACAGGCTGGCAGTCAGAAAGTGGCTCTTGCTTCACTCCTTCTGTTTTTTACACTGGGCTTGCTGCTTATGACAAGGGTGCGATCTGCCGGAAGTCTTGGTTCAACTGAAACGTGACTGGAGTCAAAGAGGGAAAGGAGAGAATGGGAGAGGACGCTAAGAGAATTAACAAGCCCGATGCAGGGGATAGAACCTCCTTCATGGAGTACGTAAGGGTTTTTGTGCCGTTTTTCTGGAAAAATTTCAGTCACGACAGGATTTTTCTTGGCGCCGGTTCTCTGGCTTTTCAGACGCTGCTTTCGATTGTCCCTGTTCTTGCAGTCATTCTTTCAATATTGAACGTCTTTGTAATTTTTGCACCTTTCAAGCGTTCTCTCGAGGATTTTCTCGTCCAGAATTTCATGCCCGGTTCGGGAGCGGTGCTTAATCGCTATCTTTCTGATTTTGTCGGGCAGACAGCAAGTGTGCCGCTTCTGGGAGGCGTTTTTTTGTTCATTATTGCGCTCTCTCTCATTTCGACGGTTGATCATACCCTCAATGAAATATGGGAGGTGCATGCTCCGCGCAAGACATTGCAGGGCTTTACCCTCTACTGGACGGTACTGACTCTTGGGCCGGTGCTTATCGGAAGCAGCATTGCTGCAAGCTCCTATGTCTGGTATACTGTCTTTACCGAAGGGCCTTTGCTGGAACTGAAAACCCGACTTTTATCCTACATTCCCGTTATCAATTCGGTATTTGCCTTTTTTCTGCTCTACATGCTTGTGCCGAACCGTCGGGTCAGGTTTGTTCATGCCTTTTCGGGTGCTTTGCTTGCAGCGCTGCTTCTTGAGCTTTCAAAGAAATGGTTTGCCTTTTATGTGGCTCATTTTGCCACCTTTGAGCATATTTACGGCGCATTGTCGGTTATCCCGATGCTTTTTTTCTGGATCTATCTCGGCTGGGTTGTTGTGCTGACCGGGGCAGAATTTGTTTTCTGTCTTGGAGCACTGAAACCCTTGGGCAGTGTTGTCGAGCCCTTTAATCCGTTGCGTTCTTTTCCCGTGATTCTGTCAGTTCTCTCTTCTGTATGGAATGGTCAGAAGAGCGGACGATTTATGAACATGAAGAAAATTTTCAAAGCGCTTCATCCGCACGATCCTTCCGGATTACGAAAAATTGTTGATATTCTTTTGCAGAACGATCTCGTTCATCTGACTGCAAATGGTGATCTGGCAGTGAGTCGTGATCTTTACACGCTCACTCTCTATGATCTCTATGCGATAGTTCCGCCTGGATTTGCAGGCGATGAAAACGATTCAATGGTTTCAGGCGGTAATAGCTTACATTTGAATACAATCAGCAAGGGAGTCACTGAGTGCCTTAAAAGCAGCATGGCTATTTCTCTTGCCGATTTGCTCGATGATATTAATCAACACCATTCATGAGTTATCAGGTTATAGCGCGGAAGTACAGACCGACAAAATTTACCGATATTACCGCGCAGGAGCATGTCACCCGTACCATTCAGAACTCACTTCGCATGGGGCGTGTAGGACACGGCTATATTTTTTCGGGATTGCGAGGTGTGGGCAAGACAACAGCGGCCAGGGTTTTTGCCAAAGCGCTCAATTGCCAGAAAATGATGGAAGATCCCGAATACCTGCAGCAGGTTACCGAACCTTGCGGTGAATGCGAAAGCTGCAGAGACTTCGATGCGGGCACCAGTCTCAACATTGCGGAGTTTGATGCCGCTTCCAACAACAGTGTTGACGATATCCGCACTCTTCGCGACAATGTCCGTTACGGCCCCCAGAAAGGAAGGTACAGGGTCTATATCATTGACGAGGTGCACATGCTCTCCATTGCAGCGTTCAATGCATTTCTGAAAACGCTTGAAGAGCCTCCGCCTCATGCCATTTTTATTTTTGCCACGACGGAGCTTCACAAGATTCCTGCTACCATTTCCTCCCGATGTCAGCGCTTCAACTTCAAGCGGATTCCGCTGGAGGATATCGAGAAACAGCTTCAGGGTATCTGCGATGCTGAGCATATAACGGTTGAGGGTGATGCGTTGCAGCTTATCGGGCGCAAGGCCCAGGGCTCCATGCGTGATGCGCAAAGTATACTCGACCAGGTCATAGCCTTTTCCGCCGAAAACGATCATGAGGGAGGTATCACTTACAAGGGAGTGGCCGAGCTGCTTAACTATATTGACGACGACCAGATGTTTGCCGTTACCGATGCTGTAACCGAACGCAATGCTGTCAAAATGCTCGATGTTGCGCAGTTTGTTATCCGCAACGGTTACGACGAGCAGGACTTTCTTGAAAAGCTGGTTGAACATCTCCGCAACTTTCTCGTTGTGCAGAATCTCTCTTCCACCCGTCTTGTCGAACGTCCCGATGCGGTGCGTGAACGCTACCAGCGAGATGCTGCAAATTTCTCTCCCTTTGCTGCCATGCAGATGGTTGATTTTCTTCTGCTGACCCAGAAAGAGCTGAAGTTTCAGTTTGAATACCAGTTCCGTTTTGAACTTGCACTCCTCAAGCTGATCGACATTGTCCATCCCCAGATTGTGAAGGCAACGGAACCGCAGCTTCTCATGCCGCCTGAAAAAAAAAAGCTCCTGACAAGCCTCTGAAAGAGCAGAAAGAGAGGCTTCCTGCGGTTTCGCCACTTTCCCCGCCCTCATCTCCCGTCAAGCATTCCGGGGAACTCGATCTTGGTTCATGGCAAAAAAAACTGTCAGGTTTTGCCTCAAACCCCATGTTGCAGCCACTTCCCGTCAGCGCAGCACAACAAACTTCCCTTGAGGGTGGGGCCGGAAGTTTGAAAGGTATCGGGGACCTTGCATCACTCAAAGTTGAATGGTATCAGTTTCTTGAGCATCTTGCCAAAAAACACAACAACTTTATGGCAACGCACCTCCAGACCTGTGAACTGGTGTCATGCTCTCCCGCCGGACTGCTCGACATTGCCTGTTGCCGTAAGTTTTCTTATGAAGAGCTTCTGCAGCACAGGGCACTTCTGCAGAAAGAAGTTTCAGAATTTTATGCGCTTCCGCTTCAGCTCAATATTCGCTATGATGCAGAGAAAGATGCCTGTACAAGGGAGAAAACCGTTTTCACCCTTTTTGGGGAACTTGCAGAGAAGAATGAGGTTGTAAGGTTTCTCATTACACAGTTTGGAGGTGAACTTGTCTACTGAGAGGCAAAAGCATGTTTTATAAATCGTTAAAAATTCTTCATATTCAGTTTTTTGAGGTTTTTTATAATTTTCCAATTACCAAAGGACGATAGATAATATGAGTAAAGCTGCAGGCAGCAGGGAGGCGTTAAAAAACCGGTTTCGTTCCGATTATTGCGGGTTATTGAGCCCTGAGCTTGAGCATGGCTCCGTAAGGCTTGCCGGCTGGGTTCACAGAAAGAGGGATCACGGGGGTCTCATTTTTATTGATCTGAGAGATCATACAGGTATCAGTCAGCTTGTATTTCTGCCCGAGCAAGAGGAGCTGTTCGCCAAGGCAGAGCAGTTGCATATAGAATCGGTTATTTGCGTAGAGGGTACGGTTGTGCGTCGCAGTCCCGCAACCATCAATTTACGCCTTCCTTCAGGCGAGATCGAGGTGGTTGTCAGTCAGCTCACGGTAGAAAGCAATGCACAACCATTGCCTTTTCCGGTGGCCGATGAACTCCCTACATCCGAAGAACTCCGTCTGAAATACCGTTTTATTGATTTGCGTCGTGACAAGATTCATGAAAACATCATTTTCCGCAGTCGCCTGACCGCTGCAATACGCCACTATCTCGAAGAGAAAGAGTTTATCGAGATTCAGACCCCAATTCTCACCTCCAGTTCACCTGAAGGAGCAAGAGATTTTCTTGTGCCCAGCCGCCTTCATCCCGGCAAATTCTATGCGCTGCCCCAGGCGCCCCAGCAGTTCAAGCAGCTCCTGATGGTATCGGGTTTTCCCCGTTACTTCCAGATAGCGCCCTGTTTCAGGGACGAAGATGCCCGTGCCGACCGCAGTCCAGGCGAGTTTTACCAGCTTGATATGGAGATGGCCTTTATCGAGCAGGACGATCTTTTTGCAATTCTTGAAGGTATGGTCGAGCACCTTACACGCACCATGTCAACGAAGCGCATCAAGCAGTTCCCCTTCCCGAGGATCAGCTACAAAGAGGTCATGAACCGATACGGCACCGACAAGCCCGACCTGAGAATTCCGCTTGAAATCCAGGATGTCACCTCGCTTTTTGTCAATTCAGCATTCAAGGTTTTTGCCAGCAATACCAAAGAGGGCTGCACGGTCAAAGCTCTTGTACTTAAAGGACGGGGCAATGAATCGCGTCTCTTTTACGACAAGGCAGAAAAACGTGCCAAAGAGCTTGGTTCAGTCGGTCTTGCCTATATCCAGTTCAAGGAAGAGGGTCTGAAAGGGCCGATTGTCAAGTTTTTGGGCGAAGCAGAACTTGCTGTGCTCCGTGAGCACCTTGGCCTCGAAACCGGCGACGTGGTCTTTTTCGGAGCAGGCAAGTGGGAACAGACCTGCAAGATCATGGGCGGCATGAGAACCTGGTTCAGTGACCTCTTCACGCTTGACAAAGACGAACTCTCCTTCTGCTGGATTGTTGATTTTCCGATGTTCGAATACAACGAAGAGGCCAAAAAGATCGACTTCTCCCACAACCCCTTCTCCATGCCACAGGGAGAGATGGAGGCGCTCGAAACCATTTCACCTCTCGACATCCTTGCCTACCAGTACGACATCGTCTGCAACGGCATTGAACTCTCCAGCGGTGCCATCCGCAACCACAAGCCGGAGATCATGTACAAAGCCTTCGGCATTGCCGGATACGAAAAAGAAGAGGTGGACAAACGGTTTGGCCACATGATCGAAGCCTTCAAGCTTGGAGCGCCACCCCACGGAGGCATCGCTCCCGGACTCGATCGCCTTGTCATGATTCTGCGCGACGAACAGAACATCCGCGAAGTCATAGCCTTCCCCATGAACCAGCAAGCCCAGGATCTCATGATGTCCTCACCATCCGAAGTCCTGCCCATCCAGTTGAAGGAATTGCACCTGAAGGTGGAATTACCAAAAAAATAACCAAATAAATTCCGTAGGGGCGAACCTGTGTGTTCGCCCTGTTTCGTGTGTTCGACAGAATCATTGTTGAATCGAATTGATGGTAACACCAAACCAGGGCGAACACGCACGAGAAGGGCGAACACACAGGTTCGCCCCTACGTTTATATTTATGGAATACGATCCGCCACATGGTCATCGCCCTTCCATCCGGTTATCGGGGTACGATTATTCGCTGCCAGGCGCATATTTCATCACCATCTGTTCACAGAACCGGAAATATCTGTTCGGGGACATTGTCGGCGGTGAAATGCAATTGAACGATGCCGGGCGAATGGTTTGTGGGTGGTACGGCGAATTGGAAACCAAATTTCACGACATGCAATGCGATGAATTCGTTTGTATGCCCAATCACGTCCATTTCATCATCAAAAATGTAGGGGCGAACCTATGTGTTCGCCCTGGTTATGTGTCACCACCGAATCCATGCAACAATGATTTGGGACAGGGCGAACACAAATGGATGGGGAAAAACGCGGGAATGGATGAACACGTAGGGGCGAACCTGCGTGTTCGCCCTTACCTGACACGCCATCCGTCAATGGTAACCGTTTGAAACAAGGGAGAAAAACAGATGCAAATTGCGGAAATAAAAAAATGAGCACTGCCGAACGGCTGCAGGTCATGGAGGTGCTTTGGGACAGTTTCCGATACGAGAAAGATGAGATCGAAACTCCTCTGTGGCATGAACAGATTCTTCAGGAAAGAAAAGAAAGCATTGCATCCGGAACCGCAAAATTCATCTCGCTTTCGGATCTTAAACAGAGTCGTCCACAATGAACGTCAAGGATGTTTTTATCCTGGAAGAAGCGTTTGATGATTTAAGAGAAGGTTGGGCTTTTTACGATTTTCAGGAAAAAGGAGTGGGAGATTCTTTCCGGGATTTGTCTGTTTGCAAATCGGATGAGAGACGATACCTGAGCCAT
>SZXY01000186.1 GCA_005843805.1 Chlorobium sp. | reverse complement strand
CACCTCTCTCTGAAATTTTCCATCGCTTGTTACAAGCATGGGTGTCACCGGTTTGATATTGACCGTGAGGGAAAGGATTCCCGGATACTGAAAGAGGCGGGAGCTGCCACGGTGATGATTTCCGACACGGAAAAAAAAGCGCTGATTACCTCTCATGGCCTGGTTTCCAGTCAACTTGAGCGTTTGGCGTTTTCTGATTTTGACCTGCTTTTTGTCGAAGGACTCAAGGAGATTCCACTCCCCAAACTGCTTCTGGTTGACCACCCGGATCGCAGGATTATTGAGCTTGTCCGCAATGGAACGGTTACCAATGTTGCCGCACTTGTTGTGCCGGATGATCTGGACTTGTATCGAGAGTTCGGCGTTCCGGTCTTTCATCGGGACAGAGTTGCCGAGATTGCAGCCTTTATTGAAACCTTTCAGCTTGAGCGCTCTTCAAAAAATACACCCATGCACGCTCTTGTGCTGGCGGGCGGGCGCAGCTCACGCATGGGAAGCGACAAGGCGCTCATCGAGTACCACACCAAAAACCAACTGCTTCACACGGCGGAGCTTCTTGGGCAGCAGTGCAGCAAGGTGTTTGTTTCATGCCGGGAGGAGCAGGCAGCGGAATATCGTCAGTTCGGCATTCCGCTCATCACCGACAGCTATCTTGGTATCGGTCCTTTGGGTGGGCTGCTCTCTGCCCAGAGGCTTTACCCCGATGCTGCATGGGTTGTTGCCGCCTGTGACCTGCCATTCCTTGACGAGGGCACTCTTCGCCAGCTTTGCCAGCAACGTAACCCCTTTCGTTTTGCCACCGCCTTCCGTCATCCACAGTCGGGAGTGATGGAGCCGCTTCTGGCCTGTTATGAGCCAAAGTCGCGCAGTCGACTTATCCAGCGCCATCTGGCGGGAAACAACTCACTTTCCGCTTTTCTCGAAGAATCGCGTGTAAAGGAACTCACGCCGCCAGATGGCGTTGCACTCCGAAACATCAACAATGTTGAAGAACGGCTCAGTGCGAAGTTATGAAATAGAGCGTCAACAGGTTATTTGAACGCCTGACCAGACTCTATACCTGCGGCCTTCAGGATTTTGGCAAGAGGACAGAAGCCTGTAAATGCTGCCTGAAACATGTTTGCTCCCACAAAACCGGTGAACCAGAGCCAGTTCTGGTTGTGATAGATTGAAAGCAAAACGCTTGCAAGAACAAAACAGCCTGCAACGGCAAAGACAATACGATCGATATTCATGGCAATAGTAGTTGAGTTTTTTGAAAAAGTAAATAAAGTTGATTGTGGCTAAAGCCTTACTTGCTGACGCACCCACCCTTTCGTTTCAGGGAGGCTCCACAATGAGCACAGGTGTTTTCCCGACAGGGTTCACCCTTCTGGTGCGGCACCTCGTGTCCACACTGGGGACAGACGCAGATATCTGGACGTTCTGAAGGGAGAGTGTCACAGAGAGAACGGAAAACGCCACCTTCTATACAGAGTTTTTTTCCGTCAACGATGGCATCTGCCACTTTTTTATGGGCAGCTTCAAGAATACGGCCAAAGGTTGGACGGGAAACATTCATTCTTATGGCAGCATCTGCCTGGTATAAACCCTCCTTGTCTGCAAGTCTGATTGCTTCCAGCTCATCAATCGTCAGAAGGATGCTTTGCAGTTCTTTCTGGGGGACACCTTCGGGTCTGAAACAGGTGATCTTTGGTAAATCCTCAACAGAGCGGCAGTTTGTTGGGCGGCCAACCCGGTTATTTTTCATTGTATTGTATACCCTGTCTCCTTTGAGTTGCCGTTGTTTTAAGTATTCGAAATCAATGATGTTTATCTGATAACAGTTTCGTTGTCCTTTTCAGTAAACCCCTCGGGCTGTTCGATTTTGTTATCAATAAAACGACAAAGAGTTATCGTAAGTAATGTTTTTTATTATAAGCATAAGCTCATAATAAAAAAATGGGTTGGAGATGATTTTTCAAAAAAATAATTGAGAAACAGTGAGTGAAATCTCCTCGGTTTCCCTTAAAAATACAAGATCCGATTTGATATCAAGCAAGGAAGTTGCTCCATATTTTTTTATAAAACAACGATTGAAATCAAAGGGTTGAAGGAGCAGAATGCCTGGTATTACAAAAGCAGAGTTTTTTTCTTCATTTTGGAGGGTAATATTAACACGTTTCTTGCAAAAAAGTAATAAATACCATAATGTAGGTTATAATGATACACCTTGCATGGTATCTGGCTGCAGTTGCAGTTGAGAAAATACAACTCGAAATCTCCTTTAGCAAGGCCGTTTATTTTTTCCTTTGTCATGCATTTTTCAGTTGTTTCCGGGCGACCGGAAACATAACAATTGTTACCATAATACAGGAGGAGATTATGCCAGACGTCTCACGAAGAAAGTTTATTCAGACAACCTCTGCCTCGGCGGTTCTTTTGTTTGCCGGGCTTAACAACGAAGGTGTTGCTGCTCCATCCAAAGCAAAGGAGTACAAGGCGGTTAAAATTGGTAACATTAAAGATCTCAAAACTGATGAAGCTGTAAGTTTCAGCTACCCTGACGAGAGTTCTCCCTGTGTATTGGTAAAACTCGGCAATGAAGCTATTGGTGGGGTTGGGCCTGGTAAAAACGTTGTCGCATTTTCTGCGCTTTGTACCCACATGGGGTGTCCTGTGATCTACAACAAGGGGCGCCTTGTCTGCAAGTGTCACTACTCAATGTTTGATGTCTCCCGCAATGGTCAGAGTTATCAGGGGCTTGCATCCCAGTGGATTGCCCAGATTGTTCTGCGCCTTGACGCAGTAACCGGTAATATTTATGCCGAAGGAATCGAGGGTCTTGTTTATGGCAGAATCGGTAATCTTAAACTGAGCTAAGGAGAACAGGCACTATGTCACTTTTTAAAAGAAAAGACTCTCTTCCGATTCCGCCGCTTGACGCGGAAAAGTATACCACGGTCTGCCAGTATTGCAGCGCTGGATGTGGTTACAACGTTTTTGTCTGGCCTGAACATAAAAGCGGAACAGCGAAATCAAACGCTTTCAAGGTTGATCTGTCGAAGCAGGCAGCGCTGATGTCGGGCTTCTCCTATACGGAAACCATGCATAACGTCATTACCCGTAATAACGGGAAAAAGTACAACCTTGCCATTATACCAGCCAAAGAATCCCGAATCAACAAAGGCGATTACTCCATCCGGGGTGGCACCAATGCGCTGACAGCCTATTCACCAACCGGTTACACAAGGGATCGACTTAAAGATCCTCTTCTCAGAAAAGAGAACGGTTTTGTCGCCATAAGCTGGGATGCTGCGGTTGAAATTATTGCAACCCTGACCAAAAGCTCCATTGACAAATACGGCGCAGACAGCATTGCCATGAAATTTTACGATCATGGAAGCTCCGGTCTTGGATTTGAGGATAACTGGGGGGCTGGCAAACTCTTTTTGAGTGGAATAAAAACACAGTATCTCTCGATTCACAATCGCCCAGCCTACAATTCCGAAGTATGGGGGTCAAGAGAGCGGGGGATGCACGAACTCAACTACGACGTTGACGATGCACGTCTGGCCGATACCATTGTGCTCTGGGGAGCCAATGCCTATGAAGGTGCTACGGTTTTTTATACCGAGCATATCATGCCGAACCTCCGGGGCAGCTCTATTGATGAAAAAAAGAAGGAATTTGAGCCTGGCGAACCTGCTGAAGATGGTTACATCATTATTATTGATCCTCGCAAAAACGCCACTACAACCGTCAGCCAGGACATTAATGCCGAGAGGGTTCTGCATCTTCGGCCCAACCTCGGTACAGACTG
>SZXY01000160.1 GCA_005843805.1 Chlorobium sp. | reverse complement strand
CTGTCAGTGAGTTCATCACGAACAGCATGCAGAAAAATATCAGTTTTTTCGTGGCGACGGAGGATTTTGGGTTTACGGAAACCTCTTGTGGAATCTCCTGGCTAAACCCAAGAATTTACGACGTAGTATTCGATTATCCATCTTGTTTGCAAAAAAAAAGCTGTTCAGCAAAGAAATGTGTTCATTTTCCGGTTTGTTTGATTTTTTTATAATTGCCGTGTATCTTGAGAAGTGGGTGTGCAGACGAATGGGTATAAGGCAGGCAACGGAGGCGATAACACCATTGCTTGTACAGCAAATCATGAAGAGAGGGCTCAACAGCAATCCGCAAGAAGTTAACGAGATGGTCAACAGCAGAAAAATTAAGGATTTGCATCCGCATGTTGCCACATTGTGCCAGAGGTTTCTGGACGAATGTTCAGCCGCAGGATATGATGTGCTCATAACCAGCACCTATCGTGACAATGAATCCCAGGCAGAGCTTTATGCGCAAGGAAGAACCAAACCCGGTCGAATAGTGACGAATGCCCAGGCAGGGAAATCGTGGCATAACTGGCGTGTGGCTTTTGATATTGTTCCGCTTCGTCACGGAAAACCGGTTTGGGGCACACTCGGCAACGGGATTGACAACAACCCGAAAGATGACGAAATTGACGATCTGGAATTATGGCACCAAGTTGCCGCTATTGCCAAATCAGTGGGACTTGAATGGGCTGGTGACTGGAAAACATTTCGAGAACTTGCACATTTTCAATATACCGGTGGATTGACGTTAGCCGATTTTGCCAGCGGTAAAATATTTGTTGTTTAACCGCATGATTTCTGGCACGGCTTTTAACAAGTAATGTAGTGTCGGGGCAAACCCTGTGGAATTCAGAATAACAAAAGTGAAAAATACAATGTTGAAGACCAATGTATGCTGTCCCATGAAGCTCCGGCTGGGCGGGCTTTTTATTCTCGTGGCATTTTTGCTCTCAAGTTGCGCCAATCTGGAAGCCGTTGGTGATTTTGCCAGAATGTCAGCTACAACCGCCGACTACCAGTCAGTCGTCAATGATTATATCGATTCTCCAAAACGTCAGAAATCTTATGAATCCGAGCGAAGTGCTGCACAAATCGATCAAATAATCGAACTTCGGAATCAACAGAAACCTCAACTCGAAGGTGTACAGAGTGTTCTTGTAGAGTACATGTCGGCTCTCGGGGCTCTTGCAGACGGCAAGCTGCCCAATGTGGATGACCAGATCAACGCAATCAGCAGCTCCCTGGAAAAAGGCGGATATGTTAACGATACCAAGGGAATCAAAAAAGAGACCGCCTCAGCAGCAGCCTCCATAGCTAACATACTTGTGCGTGCGACGCTTGATCACTGGCGTCAGAGACAGCTTGAAGAGATCATAAAGGAGTGTGATCCTCATGTTCAGTCGGTGATTGCTGGCCTGAAAGAGCTTCTTGATCGTGATCTGCGAGCCTCTCTGGATAATGAAGAGCTGGCGCTTTCAAAGCCCTTCAGGGCATGGAATGCATCAGCTATAAGCCGCAACGATCCTGATGGAGCAGGAAGGGTCGCTTTAATCTTTATGAACGAAAGACGGGAGGAGTTGAAGCTCAAACGAGCCAGACTCGATGCATATATCAAGGTGCTCGATACCATCGGCAAAGGGCACGCCGATCTCTCTGCCAACGTTGACCACATCACAGGGAAAAGCTTGACGGATAGATTGAAGGGGTACGGTAAAGATCTTCTGGTCATTCAGAGCGCTATAAGAAAACTCGTCAAATAAACTTCAGAAAATTTATCTATGCCACTCTCAAAAGATCAGGCAAGGGAAATGGCCCAATCATTCAGGGACATATCGACTCAACTGGGGGAATACAGGTTCAGAAACTGGGGAAACCTCTCTCTTGATCAACGCCAAAGCATTGAGGATGCGGAGTGGAAATTGCTCAACTACTCAAATGAGTTCATAACAACAGCCGCAGGTCTTGTTCTCGGCGACATTCAGGAAGACCTCAAGGCAATTTCTGCCGCTACCGCTCAGGCTAAAAAGGTTATCTCAACAATCAATGCTGTAAAAGATGTCATGACAGTCTCAGCCTCAGCAATTCTTTTTGGCGGGGCCATTGCTTCGGGCAATTACATCGCGATAGCTTCGGCGTCCAAAGATTTATTCAATACAGCAAGTGATATTCTAAAGAAATAAAACAAGCTGCGAAAACATTATTGCTGGCGCCCTGCTATTTTGGCGAAGAAGGGGAAGTGATTATAAAATGTTTCCATATAAGGAGATGCGTTTTTATTGCTCTTTAGTATTACTTTGACACTCGTATCGTGAAAAAGAGCATAAAGCATGGCGGTAACTGGCATGGAAAGTCAATACTGATCTTGCCTCTCTTCTTTCTAACTGTGGAGATTATGAATTATGTTCACTTTTCTGCATGCTGCAGATATTCATCTCGACAGCCCGTTAAAGGGTCTTGAGGATTACCGGGATGCTCCACTGGATCAGATCCGGCTGGCAGCGCGAAGGGCATTTGACAATCTCATTCAACTGGCGATAGATGAAAAGGTAGCTTTTGTCCTTCTGGCGGGAGACCTCTATGACGGCAACTGGAAGGACTACAACACCGGCATCTATTTTGCAAGTCGCATGGGTCGTTTGCGTGATGCCGCCATCCCGGTTTTCATGGTCTCCGGAAACCATGATGCCGCAAGCCAGATTACCCGTTCGCTGAAACTTCCCGACAATGTAACTCTCTTTCCTCACAGGAATGCAGGAACCCGTATCCTCGATGAGTACGGTGTTGCCATTTTCGGTCAGAGTTTTTCCTCCCGATCTGTCATGGAAGATCTGGTTCGGAATTATCCCCAGGGTGATCCAGCACTCTTCAACATTGGCCTGCTGCATACCAGCCTGAACGGTCGTCCTGGACACGAACCCTACGCTCCCTGTTCGCTCGATACACTTCGATCAAAGGGCTACCACTATTGGGCTCTTGGCCATGTCCATCAGCGTGAAGAGATTTGCCGTGCCCCCTGGGTGGTCTTTCCCGGCAATATTCAGGGGCGCAATATCCGGGAAACTGGTGCAAAAGGGTGCACACTCGTGACGGTACGGGAGGGCGATATCATGTCGGTCGAACATCGGGAACTGGATGTACTTCGCTGGGCACTCTGCCGGGTTGATCTTGCCAGATGTGAACAAATCGATTCATTACCGGAGCTGGTTCGCGAAGTTTTTGAAGTTGAAAGGGCAAAGGCCGATGGCCGTCCGATGGCTGTCAGGCTGATTCTGGAGGGGATAACGCCCCTGCACGCTCTGCTGCACGAGAACGCACCCCACTGGAATGAAGAGGTCAGGGCCGTTGCGGCCAACATTGGAGAGCTTTGGATCGAAAAAGTCATGCTGAATACCCGCAAGAGAGAGAACCACAGTGACATTGTTGCAGGCGATTCTCCGGTTGAATCCCTCATGGGATCGGTGGAAACTTTTCAGTTCGACTCTCTTAGTCTTCTCGAAACGCTTCCTGAATTTGCCAAACTGCACAGCAAACTTCCCGCTGACCTCCTGAGCGATGGTGACCCATTCAGACCAGTGGAGGAAGAGCTTGTGGTCTTGCGGGATGATGTCAAAGAGCTGCTGATGGGAAAAATCCAGCAGAGAGGAAGCCATGAAAATTAAACGATTGGAACTGAAAGCCTTTGGCCCTTTTTCCGGCCTGTTCCTTGATTTTGCTTCTGCCATTCCTGGCCTCCATATTGTTTATGGCCCCAATGAGGCAGGAAAAAGCAGTGCAATGAGGGCGCTTCAGGCACTTTTTTTCGGGTTTCCGGCACGTACTGGCGATAATTTCCTTCACCCTTACGAACAACTGCTGGTGGGTGGTTGCCTGCAGGGAAGCAATGGCAATGAACTGACTTTTTTCAGGCGCAAAAGAAACGCCAAAGACCTTTTCGACCAGAATGACAATCTGCTGGATGCTTCGGCGTTGACTCCATACTTGCATGGTGTTGAAAAGGATCTATTTACAGCTCTCTACGGAATTAATCATGAAACCCTTGTCAGGGGAGGTGAGGGTATTCTGGAACAGGAGGGAGATGTTGGCAAGGCTCTTTTTGCAGCAGGCGCTGGACTTGCCTCTCTGAAACCTGTCATGGATGAGCTTGAAAACGAGGCAGACTCCCTTTTCAGACCACAGGGATCCAGCCGGGCAATCAATGAAGCGCTGGCAGGTTACAAAGATTTGCAACAACAGTTGAAACTCGCCACTCTTTCAGGCAGTGAATGGGAAAACCATCGTCATGCCCTTGACGAGAGCTTGCGGAAACTGGTCGATGCCCAGAACAGGCGGCTGAAAAAGGAAACAGAAAAACACCGGCTTGAACGGCTGAAGCAGGTACAGCCCGATCTTGCCGAGCGAAAGGTCTTGCAGAAAAAACAGGAAGAGTTAGGAGAGGTCATACTGCTTCCGCCTGATTTCGCAGAGCGCCGCATCTTGCTTCAGCAGCAGGCGAGAGTTGCCGACTCGCAACGAGAACAGGCCGCAGCCAGGCTGCTTTTGGTGCGGGAAAAAATAAAAGGCTTATCGCTTAACCGGGGAGTACTCGACGAAGCCGAGGCAATAGAGGAGCTGCATCAGCGACTTGGGGAGTACAAGAAAGGAAAACAGGATCTTCCCCTTCGAGAAGGCCAGCGTATCTCCAGTCGCTCCGCTGCTGCCGATCTTCTTCGCCAGATCAGACCAGACCTCTCCATCACCGATATTGAATCCTTGCGTCCTGCTCTTTCAAAGCGCAAAACCCTGCAGAGCCTCGGCTCACGATACGAAGCATTACTGCAGGCAGAGCGAAACGCACGCCGTCAGGCAGAGGAAACCCACAAAACACTGGATTATCTCGGCGGCAGCCTGCAGAAGTTGTCGCCGAAGGCTGAAACTGTCGGACTTTCGAGAGCACTTCAGTCAGCAGACCGGACAGGAAATCTCGACAGTGAGATCATAACTCTCAGGAAAGATCACGAAAAGGTTGAGCAAGAGTGTCTTGCTGCACTTAAACGGCTGGGGCTCTGGAAGGGCTCTCTGGAAGAGACGCTTCAACTCGCTGTTCCCCTGCAGGAGACCATCAATCGTTTTGATGATGAATTCCGTGCTCTTGGCGATGAGATACAACGGCTTCAGAGCGGAAAAGACCAGCTCGAAAAGGAAAAGTCCGAAATTCAGGAGCAGCTTCACAGGATAGAATTTTCCGCTGATGTGCCAAGCGAGGAGGAGTTAATTACCAGGCGGAAGAGGCGTGACCTGGGTTGGCAGTTATTGCGAATGCAATGGATTCAGCAGGAGGATGTTGAGGAAGCGGGTCGTGCCTACGACTCCGAACATCCGCTTCCGGAAGCTTATGAAAGAATGGTGGCTATTTCAGACCAGACTGCCGACCGTCTCTATCGGGAAGCTGAGCGGGTACAGAATTATGCGGCACTGAAAGCCGGAGCCGAAAGAGTTGAAAAACAACTTGAAGAGTGTGTTGAAAAAGAGGAGCGCTCCACAGCACTCTTTGCAGGGCTAACAAATCAGTGGTTAGAGCAATGGGCTCCCTCTCAGGTGAACCCTCTCTCACCCCGTGAAATGCGAGCCTGGCTCATCTCCTTTGAAAATCTGAGAAACCAGGTCAGGGAATCCTCCAGAATATTGCTTACGGTGGAGGAAAAAGAGTTATTGCGCCGGGAGTCAAGGAAAATGCTTCTTGCAGAGATTGCTCTTTTGGGGAAAGAGAAAAGCTTTTCCGGTGAAGAACTGGAGGCTCTTGTTGACTATGCCTGCCTGCTTTTGATGGATATGCAAACCGTTCAGAAAGAGCGGGAATCGATGGAAACTCGAATCCGTGATCTTGGCGCCATGCTGAAAACCGCCGAAGAGAACTGCCATAAGTCTGAAGAAGAGCTTCGCCAGTGGCGGAGTGAGTGGATGAGTGCCATTACTCCACTGGGCATAGATGTTGCGACCATTCCCTCGGAAGCCATTGATGTTATCGAGACACTTCAGGAGTGTTTTGAAAAGCTGAAAGAGGCTGATGATTTTCGCAAACGTATTGAGGGAATTAACCGTGACACCAAGGCTTTTGAAGAAGATGTCGAGCTGCTTGCAAGAAAAATTGCGCCCGACCTTCTCGGCATTGATGCTTACTCGCTGGTTACAGAACTCAATGTGCGTCTTGGTCGTGCCACTCAGGAGAAAGCTTTCCTTTCAGGACTGGCAGAAGAGATTGATACGCTTGAAAAATCACTCACCAAAGCTGAAACGGATCTGAAAATCACTCACCAACAGCTCGATATCTTGCGCCAGCAGGCCAACTGTGAAAGCGAAGATGAATTGATCGAGGCAGAACGACGCTCCACGATCTCTTTGAGAGTTCGAGAACGTTTGCTGGAAGTGGAAGGAAATCTTGCCCGGATTGCTGAAGGAGGTTCGTTTTCCGGACTTGAGCTTCAGAGTAAAGCCATAGACCCGGATGAACTGCCCGGAAAGATCGAGACACTGACCCACGAGATAAACAACATCATTGATCCCGAGATACAGCAGTTATCAGAGAGCATTGGGCGGATAAAAAATGACCTTGAGCGAATGGACGGCAGCGGCAGGGCGGCTGAACTGGCCGAATCCATGCAACACTCCATGACAAAAATTCGTCGTCTGACCGAGCGATATATTCGCCTCAAGCTGGCCGCCAAAATTTTGCGTGAAGAGACCGAACGGTACCGGAGTGAGAACCAGGATCCTTTACTGAAAATAGCATCCCGCTATTTCAGTGAACTGACTCTCGGTTCATTTACCGGACTGCGTACCGATATTGATGACCAGGGTAAACTTGTACTGGCGGGTATCCGACCCAACGGCGTCTGGTTGCAAGTTGAGGCCATGAGCTCCGGCACCCGCGACCAGCTCTACCTTGCCCTGCGCCTTGCAACCCTCGAATGGCGAACCGAATCAAGCGATACCATGCCTTTTATCGTTGACGATATCCTTGTCAACTTTGACGACCAGCGTTCAAAGGCAACCATTGGCGCACTTGCCGAGCTTGGTAAAAAAAACCAGGTAATCCTTTTTACTCACCATCAGAAGATCGTTGAAACTGCCGGAGAGGCAGAGTTTGCCGGAAAAGTTTTTATTCATAAGCTTGGAATCGGATCGAAACTCGATAGAAACGAATTTAACCAACCATAAAAAATCGGAGGACAATACTTTGGCCTATGTTGAACAAAACCTGATGCAGGGAGAGAAGCTCTATGTGCAGGCTCAGCTTCACTGGACAATTTTTACCAAGGCAATCATTTTCACTCTTCTGGCAATCGGGCTTCTGATATACTCGATGATAGCTTCACTGGGAGGAAAAAGTGAAATCGCCTTGATCGCCAGAAATGTCGGGCTTGTTTTGCTGCTTCCTGGCTTGTGGAATACCTTTGATGCCTTTATCAAGCGCCAATCGACAGAGCTTGCCGTTACTTCCAAAAGGGTCATAGCAAAATTCGGGTTTATCAGGTGCAGTACCATCGAGCTTAACCACAGCAAGGTCGAAAGTTTTCATGTCGAGCAGGGAGTTCTTGGACGTCTGTTCGGATTTGGCACCCTGCACATCAACGGAACAGGTGGCGGCATAACGCCAATTCCCAACATTTCCGACCCACTCGGTTTCCGCCGCAAGGCGATGGAAGCCATCGATGCTTCCCAGAACAGGAGTTGAGGTATAAATAAATGTTCAATCCAATTTGCGCAGATTGAAGGTCGCACCGGGAAAGCATGACACCCTATGTTGCAATTCCTCTCGTCATGGCTGCGGGCGCTGCACTGCTGCTTCTCGGTCGCCTGCTTGACCAGCGTGGAGCTGCTCGTCTTGCGCTCTGCAATGCGCTCAGCGCCACGCTTCCGATGATGAATGCAGCCCTCTTTTCTCCGCCCTTCTCTTTGGCATCCCGCACTATTTCGGTTATCCCGGCAAGATTCCGGGAGTTGTTCTGTCAGGGTTTCTTGGCTGGCTGCTCTCACTTTCGGTTCTCCAGACAGGCGGGATAGCCTGGGCGTTGGCTCTCCACTTCGTTCAGGATCTGGTCATCTTCACCTTGCTCTTTGCTGTAGCCAAATACATGCACACCCATGAGGCAAGAGCCAATGCGACGACAGGCCAGCAAGAGTGATTAATTACTTCGACCAGTTCCGTCAACACCTCAGCAACCTTATCCAGCCATCCGAAATATCCTGCTTATCCCTCAAGATCAAATGCCTTGCACTTAATCCCGTGTAATTCATGTATATTTCATCCAGACTTTTTTGATAACCTTTATTCGTTCTCAACATTCCTGGTACAAAAGGTTTTGATTAAAAGATGACGGTCCGCATACAGCAAATACACAATCTGATACGGCAGGGTGAGGGACTTACTGTAGAATTCAAAACCTGCCGTAATCAACTCAACCGCAATGTCTATGAGACTGTTTGTGCCTTTTTGAATCGGCATGGAGGTACCATTTTGCTTGGGATTCAGGATGACGGAACTATTCAGGGTATTGATCCGGATATGGTAACGCAGATCAAAAAAGACTTTGTCACAGCCATCAACAACCCGCTTAAGCTCACTCCTCCAACCTATCTCTCTGTGGACGTTGTCGAACTGGACGAAAAATTCCTGCTGCGAATCTATGTGCCCGAAAGCTCCCAGGTTCATCGCTGTAATGGCCGCATCTACGACCGCAACGAAGATGGTGATCTGGATATCACTGACCAAACTACCCAGGTGGCGCATCTCTACCAGCGTAAACAGGCGACATTCAGCGAGAACAAGGTATACCCCTGGATTCAAGTCACGGATCTTCGCCCTGAATTGATTGAAAAATGCAGAAGATATGTTCGGATAAACAAGGACAATCACCCTTGGTCGGATATGGATGACCTGCAACTGCTCAAGAGCGCACAACTCTATCAAGAGGATCCAGTGACGAAGGAGAGCGGAGTCACTCTGGCAGGAGTCATGCTGTTTGCACCTGACCTGCTTATCCTGAAAGTTTGTCCCGTGCATAGAACCGATCTGATCCTGCGCAAGGTCAATCTGGACCGTTACGACGACCGTGATCTGGTGCGCACCAACCTCATCGAGAGCTATGACCGAATTCTGGCCTTTGTCCAAAAGCATCTGCCAGACCCATTTTATCTTGAAGGCATTGAGCGCAGAAGCCTGCGGGATTCAATTTTTCGCGAAGTCACCTCTAACATACTGATCCACCGGGAATATGCCAGCGGTGTTCCTGCACGGCTCATCATTGAATACGGACAAGTGACCACCTGGAACGCCAATCGTCCTCACGGGTTTGGTCTGCTAAACCCCGAAACCTTCGCACCCTATCCTAAAAACCCGGTTATCGGCGCATTTTTCAGGGAAATAGACCGGGCTGACGAGCTGGGTTCTGGTATGCGCAAAATGATGATGTACGGCAAAAAGTACGGTGGCAAGGATCCTCAGCTCATCGAAGGAGATCTGTTTCGCATGATTATCAGTGTGCCAGAATTTGGGGAAAACCCTTCAAATTCTTTTGGACGTGAGTCGGGAGCACTCTCGTCAGGGCCAGAGTCGAGGCCAGAGTCGAGGCCAGAGTCGAGGCCAGAGTCAATTTTTGAAAGAATCATCAAAGAGTTGCTTGCTGGTTCCCGATCAAAATCTGAACTGGCGGCTGCACTTGGTCACAAGTCCGTATCGGGAAAATTGAATGAACGAGTCCGTGAAATGCTTGCTGATGAGTTGATTGAATATACTATTCCTGACAAGCCCAAAAGCCGACTGCAAAAATACCGTCTGACCCAAAAAGGTCGAAACCTTCTGGAAACAAGATGAAACAGAGATGTACCTCAACGTTTCTTTATTTATTGCGCTAAAATCATATAACCGATTATAAGAATGCACATCCCATTACGCCATTTTGAGGACTACATAGACGAAACCATTTTGCGGAGAGGGTTGTCGTATTTTAAAAACGGACAGGTGCACGAGCCAGACGAAATACGCACGGGTGAGTATGAAGCCATTGTAGAGGGAACGGAAGATTATACGGTACGAATGACCATTAAAAATGGCGCTATTACCGAGCATGTGTGCAATTGCCCCTACGATATGGGCCCAGTCTGCAAACATCTGGTGGCAGTAATCTTTTACCTGCAGCAGGATGAGCTTGAACTAACGCAAAAACCTGCCAAGGCGAAGTCTGCTTCACCCAAAAAGACGAAGAAACGTAAAACCGTTGCCGAACAGGTTGATGAGCTGCTTGAGAAAACTACCCACGATGAACTTAAACAATTCGTGCGGGAACAGGCAACCCTGAACGCTGGGTTCAGAAATCTGTTTTTGTCATTCTTTGTCCAGCATAATACCGGTGAATCGAAGGGTATTTATGAAAAACAGATAAAAGCGATTCTTCGCGGGGCAAAAGAGAGGGATGGTTTCATTGGCTGGTCGGGAGCTGGGCATGTGGGGAGTGCCGTTGACAATCTTCTGGACTCGGCGAAAAAACAGATCGAAAAGCGGAACTTCAAAAGTGCTGTTTTAATTTGTACCGCCATCATGGAACAGATGGTTGGAGCACTTCAGTATGCCGATGACAGCAATGGCGATATTGGTGGCGCCATAGAAGCTGCTTATGAGATGATCTCTACTCTTGCTGCATCTCAACCTGCCGAAGATATCCGGAAGCTGATTTTTGATTACGCACTCTCAACGGTTGATAAAAAAATATATGCAGGCTGGGATTGGCATGTTGGCATGTTGCGTATTGCCGCAACGCTTCTGACAACCGAAGAGGAAATGGAGACTGTTTTCAGGGAGCTTGATAAATTGCAAGAGTCAGAGTATGAAAGGGAAGAGACTCAAAGCATCAAATACGAAGTCATACTTAAAACGAAAGGCGAAAAAGAGGCTAATGACTTTCTGGAAGCGAATATTACCAACCCGAACTTACGCAGAAAGGTAATTCAGACAGCCCTGGCAAATGGTAATTACAAGAAAGCCATTTCTATAGCGAAGGGTGGGATTGATTATGATAAAAAAAAGAGACTGGGACTGGTGATAGAATGGTATGACTGGTTACTGAAAATAGCCCAGGCACAAGGAGAGAGAGAAAAAATCATAGAATATGCTCGCCTTCTGTTTATTGATAATTTTAGTAATAAACAGGATTATTACGCAATCCTGAAAAAGCATGTGGCCCCAGAGAGCTGGGTTTCGTTTGTGGAAAGCGTCATTCGTGATATTACCGCAAAAAGGAGATGGTTTGATAAAGAACATATTGCCAATATTTTCATAAAAGAAGGGTGGATGGACAGACTTTTGGAGCTGGTACGAAAGTATCCTGACTTGAATACTATTGCGCAGTACGAAACTCATCTTTCCGCAAAATATACTCCTGAAATTGTTGATCTCTATCTCAATGCTCTTCTTGAATACGTGAAAAAAAATGTTGGAAGGAACCACTACAGGGAGGCATGCAGGTATATCCGGAGAGTGATAAAGCTCGGCGCAAGAGAGAAAGCCAACGAACTTATATCGTTTTTCAGGAGTGAATATCCTCAGCGAAAAGCATTGATGGATGAATTAAATAACGTGTGAGAGGCATCATTGCTTCTGTGAATTTCTGGAAGAACGGTGTATATTAAGAGTGAATAGTGGCAGCACAAAACAATCCACCTCCCTCTTTTTCTTCTGGTTCGGTAGATTGGAGTGCGCATTCGAAAGAAGCTTGTTACGGAGGAGTCTGCTTTTTGCCGAAAATCAGCCGGAACAGTTTAAATAATATCAACTGTCACAACATCGGAGGACTAAATGAGCAAATGGATTGAATCAAATAAATGGAAGGCATTCAAGGAAATATTTTCTGTTTTCAAAGATGTGATTACGCTTGTAATAGCAATTGGCGCTTTTTTTTGGGGAACCAACGTTCTTAAGGACCAAGATCGAAGGATTGACAACACAAAGCTGAGTGTCAGCTATTTGAAATCCCAAATTGATGATCAGGCGGCAGATAGTAATGTCCAGGTTACTGAGCCAAAGGTAATTCCAAGTGCAGATATTCTTAGTCGTTACAACATTACCCTCTCTGATTCTGAAGCACAAATTTCACAGGTTCAGGAATGGCTGCAAAATCCATATTCTGGATATCCCGCGCTGGTTGAAGCTACCCGGCGTGTCTTGGGAAATACCAAACTTATTGGAAATCCAGTTCCCTTAACGACAATTAACGCAAGAAACCTTATGGCTCATGGTCGAGGTACAGAAAGTCCGATCATTAGTGCTGGAGCGATCGATAGCGAGCGGTTGAAAAATGCGATATATGCAAGTTGGGCAGAAAAAAACTCGGGTGGCTTGTCGAATAACAAGTCCTTTAAAGACATAGTGGTTCCAATACAGTGATAGCTATCCAGTTGTTGCAGGGGAAGAAAGATAAATCCATGCAGCGTCGAATAACTCAAACCTTAGCCCTTGAAAGGAGAAAACTGTTGTGAGTAAAAACACCAAACCGGTATGTCCAGTTGAACTATCTGGCACTCTTGATAACAGCATTCGCAGATGGCTGCAAAACCCTCAAAAAATTCTGAAGCCATACATCGCTGAAGGGATGACTGTTCTGGATGTGGGATGTGGGCCAGGCTTTTTCTCTGTTGAGATGGCTCAAATGGTTGGTAAAACCGGCAAGGTCATCGCTGCTGATTTACAGGAAAAAATGCTTCAGAAAGTCAAAGAGAAGATCAAAGGAACAGCGCTTGAGGATCGAATTATACTGCATAAGTGCGAAGAGAACAAGATAGGTGTGAAGCAGCCTGTTGATTTTGTTCTGTTGTTCTACATGGTTCATGAAGTTCCGAACAAGGAGGGTCTCTTCAAAGAGATCGCAGCAATATTGAAACCGCGCGGAAAAGTTATGATAGCCGAGCCACCCTTGCATGTTTCAAAATCGGCGTTTGAAGAAACTCTCAGAATAGCAGGGAGTACCGGGTTTGTCATTGCTGAAAGACCAAAGCTGTTTTTCAGCAGGGCAGTGATATTGAAAAAGGCCTGACAAGGATATGCTCCTGACTTTTAATCCGCTATGCCCTTGAACGCAGGTGATTACACAATGGATATGTATATTTCAAGGCTAATTGCACTTTAGAGGTAACTTGTTCACCCTGAATACTGGCAGAGCCTGGGCGCAATGGTCATAATATCACAAGATATTGAGAAGCAAGAATGGAATGCGAAAAAGGGTGATTGACCAAGTTAAATATTGAAAATTCAGCCATGTACGAACATCTCTCGGATTTCCTCAGGCAAATCTCGTTGGGCGAAGACTCAGTTCTTGAACTTAAAGCTGTTGAATTCAGTGGCAACAAGTTCATCGGCCCTCATAAAGACGGGATGGCTGATGAACTTGCCGCAATGGCAAACACGGCTACCGGTATCATCGTTCTGGGCGTGGATGACAAGTCGAGAGAGATTCAGGGTATTCCATTTGGTAAGCTTGACATCGTTGAAGGCTGGCTTCGTTCCATTTGTAATGACTCCATTGATCCACCGCTGCACTGTGTTATCCGAAAACTGATTGTCCCGGTTGCTCAGGGAGAAGAAAAAATAATTTTGCGGATTGATGTGCCGAGAAGTCTTTTTGTCCACAAAAGCCCCAACGGTTATTTCCGTCGAACAGGCAGCTCCAGGCGAGAAATGAAGCCGGATGTTTTGGCTCGTCTGTTTCAGCAGCGCAGTCAGACAAGACTCATCCGGTTTGATGAGCAAACGGTTCCGGGCACAACACTGGCCGACCTGAATCCAAAATTGTGGAACCGGTTCAGAACGGTGATCTCTCCGAAGAGTGATCAAGAGTTTCTTGAGAAGATGAAACTAATCGCTCTGGATGAAGATAATGTGATGCGTGCCACCGTCAGCGGTATTTTATTGGCCAGTGAAGCGCCCGAATCATTCATGCCAAATGCTTTCATCCAGGCAGTCTGTTATCGCGGTAGTGAAAGAAATGCGGCATATCAACTGGATGCAAAAGATATTACCGGGCCTTTGGATGCTCAGATAGAGGATGCGTGTAAATTTGTCGAGCGCAACATGCGTCTCTATGCCATCAAGTCGCCCAACCGTATTGAAACGCCACAGTTTTCCATGAATGCCGTTTTTGAAGCCGTTGTTAATGCGGTTGCCCACCGCGACTATTCGATTTATGGCTCAAAAATTCGGTTGCATCTTTTCGCCGACCGTCTGGAGATTTTTTCACCGGGCACCATTCCGAACACCATGACCATTGAGAGTCTCTCGGAGCGCCAATCTGCACGGAACGAGCTGATCAGCTCTTTGCTGGCCCGGTGTGCCATGAAAGTGAACGCCATCGGTAGTCAAAGGAACTTCATCATGGACAAGCGCGGAGAAGGAGTGCCGATCATTATTATCGAAAGTGAAAAATTGTCAGGCAGAAAACCTCTATACAATTTGCTTGATGATGCCGAACTGAAACTGACCATATTTGCAGCTCCCCCCCCTCAGGGAAATGAGTGATGGTTCAGGAATCAGGAGCATAGCAATGTGGTGCCCACTATAACGGGCAGCTATTGTCAGACAATCTCACGCATTATGTATTTTCATCATTGCCGGATCGTTACTGTGATGCAACCTCTCCACACACCATGAAAAACGAGCAGCAAACTCGCATCGAATTGATCGACAAGCTGTTACTGCAGGCAGGCTGGGACGTGAACGATCCTGCCCAGGTGCAGGAGGAGTTTGACATCCTTGTCGGGTTGCCTGAAGGAGTGCAGGAGCCCCGCACCCCTTACGAGGGTCATCAATTCAGCGACTATGTGCTGCTTGGAAAGGATGGTAAACCACTTGCTGTGGTTGAGGCAAAAAAAACAAGTCGTGATGCCGCTATTGGCCGTGAACAGGCCAAGCAGTACTGTTTCAATATCCAGAAACAGTTGGGCATCGAGACCCCGTTCTGTTTCTACAGCAATGGTATCGAGACCTTTTTCTGGGATCTCGATAACTACCCTCCCCGAAAAGTAATCGGCTTTCCAACCCGTGATGACCTTGAGCGATTCCTTTATATCCGCAGGAACCGCAAACCTCTTACCCAGGAGCTGATCAACACAACCATTGCCGGACGAGATTACCAGATTCGGGCAATTCGATCGGTACTTGAAGCCATTGAGCAGAAAAAGCGGGACTTTCTTCTGGTTATGGCTACTGGCACAGGGAAAACCCGTACCTGTATTGCCCTGATCGACGCCTTGATGCGAGGTGGACATGCTGAAAAAATTCTCTTTCTGGTCGATCGCATTGCCTTGCGGGACCAGGCGCTTTCGGCCTTCAAGGAACATTTGCCCAACGAACCTCGCTGGCCCAGCACCGGCGAAAAGGTTTTCGCCAAAGATCGTCGCATCTACATTGCGACCTACCCCACGATGCTCAATATCATCCGGGATGAATCGAACCCCATCTCCCCCTGGTTTTTTGACTTCATTGTCATTGACGAGAGCCATCGCTCCATCTACAACACCTACGGAGAGATACTCGATTACTTCAAAACGATTACCCTTGGTCTTACGGCTACTCCAACAGATATTCTTGACCACAACACCTTCAACCTCTTTCACTGTGAAGATGGCCTTCCAACCTTTGCCTACACCTACGAAGAGGCAGTGAACAATGTACCGCCCTGGCTCAGCAGTTTCCAGGTGATGAAAATCCAGACGAAATTCCAGATCGAAGGCATCAGCAAGCGGACAATCTCCCTTGAAGATCAGAAACAACTGATTCTTGAAGGCAAAGATATTGAAGAGATCAACTTTGAAGGCACGCAGCTCGAAAAGCAGGTCATCAATCGGGGAACAAACAGCCTGATTGTCAAAGAGTTCATGGAAGAGTGCATTAAAGACCAGAACGGCGTTCTTCCCGGAAAAACAATATTCTTCTCTGCAACCATAGCCCATGCCCGAAGAATTGAAGAGATATTCGACAAGCTCTACCCGCAATATAATGGAGAACTTGCCAAGGTTTTGGTCTCCGACGACCCGCGCGTTTACGGCAAGGGAGGATTGCTCGACCAGTTCAAAAACTGTGATATGCCCCGCATCGCCATCAGCGTGGACATGCTCGATACCGGCATTGACATTCGGGAACTCGTCAATCTCGTCTTCGTTAAACCGGTCTACTCCTATACAAAATTCTGGCAGATGATTGGCCGAGGCACAAGGCTCCTTGAACCAACCAAAATCAAGCCCTGGTGCACCACAAAATCGCTCTTCCTGATTCTTGATTGCTGGGACAACTTTGAATACTTCAAGCTTCAGCCCAAAGGCAAAGAGCCAAAAGTGCAACTGCCGCTTCCGGTGAAACTCTTCGGGTTGCGGCTCGATAAAATTGAATGTGCCCTCTCAACCGGCAATTCAGCCATAGCAGAGCGGGAAATAGTTAAACTCCGCAAACAGATTGCAGAGCTTCCCTGCACCTCAGTGGTTATTAAAGAGGCCGCATCGCTTCTCTGCCCGATGGAAGAGGAGAACTTCTGGATTGCTCTTTCCTCGCAAAAAATTGACTTTCTGAGAACGCAGGTTAAACCACTCTTCAGAACGCTCTCCGAAGCTGATTTTAAAGCCATGCGTTTTGAGCGCGACAT
>SZXY01000110.1 GCA_005843805.1 Chlorobium sp. | reverse complement strand
ATCCAGGGTGCATGGCTGTAATGTGCTTTCCAATCGGTAATTGAAACAATAATTTTAAGTGGTAAAATACCAATATCATTGTGGCTGACAATAACCGCAGGTCGTGTTTTTTTTATTTCAGATCCAATCGTTGGATCAAGGTTGATCAGCCAGATTTCCCTGTTTTTCATACAATTGGCTTTCCATCAAGCGTCGTAAAGCAAGTCAGTTCATCATTTATTTGATAGTCGCCAAGCATTTGCTGCGCGGCTTCTGCCAAGTGATGACCCTGAAAGCGAGGCGCTCCTTGTTGCAAGGCATCAATCGTAATGGTGCTGACGAAGAGATCAAAATCTTTTATCTTCTGTATTTGAGGTTCGAATAGTTCGGGGATATTAATCGTTACGGTATGTTG
Source organism: Chlorobium sp. (assembly GCA_005843805.1). Lineage (GTDB taxonomy): Bacteria > Bacteroidota > Chlorobiia > Chlorobiales > Chlorobiaceae > Chlorobium. Next base: position 6,830 of record SZXY01000110.1, on the reverse strand, counting down.
CATTGCTATTCTCCCTTATTTGCTTTTTTCTGTATTGTGATAATAAGGTATTACTCTTAAACGTATCCGATCATTTCTTTTTCGATTCCAGTTTCTTTAATACTTCTTCCGCTGGAATTGCCTTCATTTCATCTCGTTCATAAGCCGAAAGCCTGTGTTCTGATTCCTCTGCCCAAAGAGTATCAATTTATTCTCTTTCGCTTTTAGAGTCAAGAGAATAAAAAAGATGTTCAATAACTTCTATCCTTGAATATGTTTCAATTTATCTGCATCTGAGGTTCGAATAGTTCGGTGGTATTAATATTTATGGTATGTTGCATTGTTATTCTCCCTTATTTGCTCTTTTCTGTATTGTGATAATCGGGTATTACACTTAAACGTATCCGAACATTATTTTTTCGATTCAATTTCCTGAAAACGTCTTCTGCTGGAACTGATTTCATCTCTCCCATGCCTCTGCGATGTCTGTGGTAGATGGTTTGCTTATTGATTCAAAAAAATACAAATAATTCCGATAGAGCACCAAGCTCATCTAATATCCATCATATCGGCCTCACCTGCCCATTCCCCTCAATAATCCATTTGTAGGTGGTCAGCTCTTTAAGTGCCATTGGCCCTCGTGCGTGGAGTTTCTGGGTGCTGATGCCTATTTCCGCACCGAGCCCGAACTGTGCGCCGTCGGTGAATGCGGTGGAGGTGTTTGCATAGACTACCGCTGCATCGACCCGTTTCAGGAAGGTCGCAGTTTTCTCTGCATCGGTTGAAATGATCGCTTCGCTGTGGCGGGAGCTGTAGTGGGCTATATGTTCGAGTGCCTCTTCAAGGGAAGCAACGGTTTTGACAGACATCTTCAGCGAGAGAAACTCAGTTCCGAAGTGTTCAGGTTCGGCATGGTGAAGCAGTGGTTCGGGGTAGAAACCTTTCAGGGCCTCAAAGGCCGTTTCATCAGCAAAGAGCACCACCTTTTTTTCCTGCAGGGGCTCAACAAGTGCCGCAAGATCACCGAGGCGGTCGCGGTGGATGACGAGGGTGTCGAGCGCGTTGCAGACGCTTGGACGTCGGGTTTTGGCGTTGAAAATAATCTTTTTGCCGAGTTCAAGGTCGCCGCTTTGGTCGAAATAGGTGTGCACAATGCCTGCGCCTGTTTCGATGACCGGAACCTTGGCGTTGTCGCGCACAAAGTCAATCAGTTTCTGGCTTCCGCGAGGAATGATCATGTCGATGTAGCCAACGGCGTTGAGCATCACTCCAGCAGCTTCCCGTTCCGCAGGGAGCAGGTAGAGTGTGTCGGGGTTGATGGCGTTCTCTTTCAGAACGCTGTGGATGAGATCGACAATGGCAATGTTCGAGTACATGGCGTCGCTTCCGCCTTTCAGTACGGTTGCATTGCCTGATTTCAGGCAGAGCGCAAAGACGTCGAAGGTGACGTTTGGCCTTGCTTCGTAAATAATACCGATGACTCCTATCGGAACGGTCACTTTCTTGAGACCGAGGCCGTTCGGCAGCACCCGCTCTTCAAGCAGAAGATCGAGCGGTGAGGGGAGTGTTGCGACATTGCGGATGTCGCCAGCAATGGCGTCAAGACGCGCCGGGTTCAGGAGCAACCGGTCGTACATGGGGTTTGCCGGATCCATCCGTTCCAGGTCTTTTTTATTCGCATCGAGAAGGGCCTCCCGGTGAAGGGGTATCCTGTCGGCAAGGTCCGAGAGCAGTTTGTTGATGGTCTGATCGCTGAGGGTAATGATCTCCCTGCTTGCCTGCTGGACGGCTATGAGTTGTCGGGTGATGGTTTCCTGCATGGCTGTTCTGTGGCTGGTTTCAGGATGTTATATAAAGGTAGTCGTAATGAATCAGGGGTTTCTGATCTTTTTGCCCCATGATTGCCAATGTTTTTTCCGAGCTGTATTGTGCCATGCCGTATGCGATGATGGTTCCGTCTGTGGCGCAAACCTTGATAATATCGCCTTTCAGAAAAGGGCCTTCAACCGACTCGATACCTACCGGCAAAAGGCTGTTGGCGCGTTTTCCGGCTACCAGAGCCATTTCAGCGCCCATGTTGACGGTGACGGCTCCTTTTTCCATCCCTTCGCTGTTGGCAATCCAGCGTTTTGGTGCGTGGGTTGCTTTTTGCGGGAGAAATTTCGTGCCGGTTTTTTCTCCGTCAAGAATCGAAAGAAGAATATCGGGAGTGCGACCGTTGGCGATATGGACGGTTATGCCGAGTCGTGAGAGTTTATGGGCAATGTGGCATTTGGTTAACATGCCTCCCCGACCGAACTCTGATTTTCCGGGATTGATATACTGGTGAAAATGCTTGGTCGATGGGTCGATTTCCTCGATGATGGTTCCGTTGCCGGTTGTAAGGTCGAAGAGTCCGTCAACATGCGAAAGAATGATGTAGCCTTCAACGTCCATCATTGAGGCAATGAGTCCGGAAAGTTCGTCGTTGTCAGTAAACATCAGCTCAGTGACAGAAACGGCATCGTTTTCATTGACCACAGGAATAATGTTCTGCTGCAGAAGGGAGGTAAAGCAGGTTTGCATATTGAGGTAGTGCAGCCTGTCTCCGAAATCGCCCTTGGTGACAAGAATCTGGGCAGTGACAAGACCGTGCTGCAGAAAAAGTTCGTTGTAGGTGCTGATCAGCTTTATCTGTCCTGTTGAGGCAAGAACCTGCCTGGCGGCAACTGGCGTGAGGGTTCCGGAGAGTTTGACTACTGACCGGCCTGCGCCTACTGCGCCTGATGAGACAAGAATGATCTGAATTCCCTGTTGCTGCAGTTCCGCTATCTGGGCGGTGAGCTGCTGGAGAATATCAAGGTCCAGGTCGCCGGTTTTGGTGGTAATGACGTTGGTGCCGACTTTGACGACTATTTTTTTATAGAGAGGATTGATCAACTGTTTCATACGTTAGTGAACATGTTCCTGACTGAAATGCAATCCCGCCACGCCAATAACAATCAGCAGCAGGGAAATAAGTTTTATGGTGCTCATCCCTTCACCGAACCAGAGAACGCCGATAACGGTAATGGCCGCTGTGCCGATGGCTGACCAGATGGCATAGGTCATCGCGACGGGCAGTACCTTGAGTGCCAGCGACAGAAAGGTAAAGCTCAGAGCGTAAAAAATAAAGATAAAAAGTGTTGGCACAAGTTTGCTTAAACCTTCGGAAAATTTCATGCAGGTGGTGCCGGATACTTCCAGCAGGATAGCAATAATCAGATAGAGCCAGTGCATTGTTCGACCGGGAAAGGTTAAAAGAGATGGGTTCAGCTTTTGTCAAGAAAGCTTAATATACGGTAATAATGCCTGAAGATGTTCTTCAATCTCTGCAAAGGATTGGTTTGTTCCTAAAGGGCTGTTTGTGTTCAGTTGAAAAGATATGCATATTTCTTTTCGGCAAAAGGGTTTTCGTTTGTATGGCCGGACTTGGGGATAAGGGTTTGGTTGTAGATGCCAAAAAAGCGGCCAACCCGGTTGGTGATTAACTTCTGGATTGTAAAAGATGCTGTTGATGAGCCTGCTTGATATATCGTTGCCTTTGAAAAATCCGGTATTACAGTTCTCCCTGTTACTGTTTATAATCCTTTTTGCCCCGCTTCTCCTTAATCGGCTGAAAATTCCCAGTCTGGTCAGTCTTATCATTGCCGGTGCGGTGATTGGCCCTTTCGGGCTCAACCTGATGCTGCGTGACAGCAGTATTGTCCTCTTCGGAACGGTTGGTCTGCTCTATATCATGTTTCTTGCAGGACTTGAAATCGATGTCGCTGATTTTCGAAAAAACAGTGGCAACAGTATCCTCTTTGGCCTCTATACCTTTGTCATCTCTATTGTGCTCGGTATTGTCGTAGCCTTTTATATCCTTGATTTTTCGCTGCTCTCCTCCATTCTTATCGGCAGCATCTTTGCCTCCCATACGCTCATTCTCTACCCGGTTGTCAGCAAACTCGGTATATCGAAGAACAAGGCGGTCAATATAGCGATCGGCGGCACACTTATCACCGACACCCTTGCTCTGCTGGTGCTGGCCGTTGTTGCAGGAATGTCGTCAGGGGAGCTGACGAGCGGATTCTGGGTAAGGCTTGTTCTTGGTATCACGCTTTTTGGGATGGTTGTGCTGCTGCTTTTTCCGCTTATCGCACGATGGTTTTTCAAGCGTTTTGATGACAGTGTGCTGCAATATCTCTTTGTGCTCGCTCTTGTATTTTTCAGCGGCTTTCTTGCCGAAGCTGCCGGTGTTGAGGCCATTATCGGCGCATTTCTTGGAGGTCTTGCCCTCAACCGCCTGATTCCGCGTACTTCGCCGCTCATGAACAGAATCAAGTTTGTCGGCAATGCCATCTTTATTCCTTTCTTTCTGATTGGTGTTGGTATGCTTATCGATATCAGGGCGGTTTTCAAGGATTCTGAAACCATGAAAGTTGCCGTGGTCATAACCGTTGCCGCTACGGTAGCCAAATATCTTTCTGCCTGGATTACCCAGAAGCTTTTCGGCTTTTCGCGTGATCAGCGTCGCCTTATATTCGGTCTTATCAGCGCTCATGCAGCGGTCGCACTTGCAACGGTATTGATCGGTTACAACATTATCATCGGCAAGGGCCTTGATGGCTCGCCAGTCAGGTTGCTTGATGAGAGTGTTTTAAACGGAACCATTCTTTTTATTCTCATAACCTGCACACTGGCAACAGTTGTTGGCCAGAAGGGCGCACAGAATATTGCCTTTGCCGAAGCATTCGATGAGGTGGGTGAACCCGGAGTTTTTGTGGCTGAAGAACGGATACTGATTCCCATGAACAACATCAGCACGGTTAATGAGCTGGTCAACCTTGGTGTTACCCTTAAATCGCACAAAACCTGCAATGGCATATATGCCCTTCATGTAGCGAGTAACAGCATAGATGGTGAGATTGCAGAAAGGAGTGCGGCTAAACTCTTTGAAAAAGCGGCAGTTGCAGCATCCTCCACCGATCATGCGCTGATACCTCTGATTCGTCATGACAGCGATCTGGCAAACGGTATTGCCGGGGTTATCAGAGAGCAGAAAATCACCGATCTCATATTGGGACTTCATCAGAAAAGCCGCCTTACTGACTCTTTTCTTGGCAGTTCATCAGAAAGTATTCTTGGCAGGTGTAACATAACCACCTTTATTTACAAATCTGTTCAACCTCTTGCAACGATCAGGCGCACCATTGCCGTTATTCCCGCAGGAGCAGAAAATGAAATCGGTTTTGTGCTCTGGATGCCGAAATTGATAAATATCGTTAAAAACACAGGTTCCAGACTGGTTTTATATGCTGCAAAACAAACGCTTGCCTGTATGCAGGAAGCCTATGCCGGTACTATATCCAATATCGAGTACAAGGAGTTCAGGGATTGGGATGAGTTTCAGACCCTGTCGAGGGAGATCAAAAAAGACGACAACCTCATTATTGTGATGAGCAGGAAAAATCATCTCTCCTATCACACCAAAATGACGAGGATTCCGCTCTATCTTAACAGATACTTCCAGAACAACAGTTTCATTCTTGTCTATCCGGTTCAGACCGGTATACCAGAAGACACTTGTGAAGATACGCCAGTTAAGCCTGGAAAAAAACTTCGCATTCACTTTGACGGTATCGAAAAACTGCTTGACAAAGTCCAGAGAAAAAAGAAACAGGCAGAGCCGAATGAGTCGTAACGGCGTTTCAGATTCAATCCCTTTTGCGTCTTGCAAGGGGACGTAGATGATTTTTCCGTGTTTTAAAAAAAATATTACCTTTCCGGTAATGCCCGGTTTTTTCGAAAAGTAATCAAACAGGGAAAATAACATGCCAAGAGGAACGAGACTTGATGCGCCGGGTACTCTGCACCACGTTATGGTGAGGGGAATCGAGGGGAGTGATATCTTTACGGATAATGATGATCGTCAGCACTTTGTGTTTCGTCTTGGAATGCTTGCTAAAGCCACCGGAACAACGATATATGCCTGGGCACTTATGACCAATCATGCCCATATACTTCTCAAAAGCGGAGATGCAGGGCTTTCCTCTTTCATGCGCAAGTTGCTTACCGGTTATGCAAGTGAGTTCAACCGTAAGTACAAACGGGGTGGACACCTCTTTCAGAACCGTTACAAATCGATTGTCTGTGAGGAAGAAACCTATCTGTTGAAGCTGGTCAGCTATATCCATCTTAACCCGTTAAGGGCAGGACTTGTCGATTCGATCGATGAGCTTGACCACTATCGGTGGAGCGGTCACGCTGTTCTCATGAAACAGATCAAACACGATTGGCAGGAGAGAGATGCGGTGTTGCGCCGTTTTGGAAAAAAGAAAGAGGATGCACGAGTTGCTTACCGGCGCTATGTTGAAGAAGAGAGCAAAACAGGCCAACAGCCTGAATTGACCGGAGGCGGCTTGATTCGTTCAACCGGGGGATGGTCAGTAGTGAAGTCATTGCGGAAGCGCGGCGAAAAGCAGTTCAGCGATGAAAGAATTCTCGGCAGCAGCGAGTTTGTCCGTGAAATTCTCAGTCAGGCGGATGAAACCATCAAGGCTCTTGTTTTTGTGGCAGGATTGAGAGAAAAGGCGGCAGAAGAGGTGACGCAACGGTGCGAAGAAGCTGGAATTATGGTTCAGGCATTACAGGCTGGCAGCAAAAGGCGGGAGTGTACTGACCTGCGCAAAGAGCTGGCCGAGAAGTTTGTGCTGGAGTATGGATTGACCTATGCAGAGGCTGCGCGTCTGCTTGGAGTTTCGACATCGGCAGTGAATCAGATATGTCGGCGTCGGATTGGTTTGAAGAACAACTGAGTGAAATGATGAGCCCCTGTTTACAAAATGGGC
>SZXY01000165.1 GCA_005843805.1 Chlorobium sp. | reverse complement strand
TTTTCAGGACGGCAACAAACGGATTGCCATTACGCTCTCTGCGCAATTCCTGTTATTCAATGGCTACATGTACTGTGTCTCTGATTTCATGAGGGAGATGGAAAACATCAGCTATCACCTGGCCGCAGGTAAAATAGATAAAGAGTTTCTCCGTGACCTTATTGAGGCAGTTATCAATGAGAGCTATGATGAAAACGAAGAGCTGAAACTAAGGCTCTTGAATGCCATTCAGGAAGAATTATGAAACTGAAATTCGATGCGACCCTCAGATGCCAGCTCAAAGCCAACGCCGTGCAAACCCATTAAAAGCTTTAAGTTAACTTCCGAAGAGCAGGCTGGTCGCGAAACAGATTTCATTACCAAAACGACTGCGCCGGGAAACTTCGACTTCCGGGCATTCCTTAATCGGGCAATGCTGATTGCTGAAAGAGCAAAGGAAAACAAGGACATGTAAAGAAAACAACCATTTTCTTTACATATCAACCATGACATGTAAAAAAACAACACTTTTCTTTACATGTGAACAATCTCATAGATAAAAAACGACCATATTTTTACACCGGTAACCAGCCATGTCTTATAACATACCCTCATTACCACTTGCGGTAGAACTGGAAACGGTTCCTGTGCTTAAAAAAGCCGCATCGGCACACCGTTATTTGGCTGAATTAAAAGGGATGTCACGCTCTATTCCCAATCAGTCAATTTTAGTGAACACCCTCTCGCTTCAGGAAGCCAAAGACAGTTCCGCAATTGAAAATATCATCACCACACACGACGAACTGTTTCGTGAAGAACTTTTTCCGGAGTATGCCTCCAATGCCTCTGCCAAAGAGGTGAAAAACTACTTTACCGCCTTGAAGAGAGGTTTTGATCTCGTACAACAATCCTCTCTGCTTACCAATAATCACATCCTTACCATTCAGGAAGCCCTGGAAAACAACAGAGCAGGTTTTCGCAAGCTGCCGGGTACAGAGTTAAAAAATGACCTCACCGGAGAAATTGTGTACACGCCTCCTCAGTCACACGATGAAATTCTTCGCCTGATGAGCAATCTTGAGCGTTTTATCAATGACGATGCCATGAGCACGCTTGACCCCTTGATAAAAATGGAAATTATCCATCATCAGTTTGAAAGCATACACCCTTTTTATGACGGAAACGGAAGAACGGGACGAATTATCAACGTGCTCTATTTGGTCGCCAAAGGATTACTCGATATCCCTGTGCTCTACCTGAGCCGATATATTGTTTGCAATAAAGCGGATTATTACCAGAAACTTCAAAACGTTCGGGAAAACGGGGAATGGGAACCGTGGGTGCTCTATATGCTTGATAGTGTAGAAACCACATCACGCCAAACCATTACAATTATTCAGGAGATTGGGACGGCCATAAACCAGTACAGGGATGGCATCCGCGAAAGCTGTAAATTTTATAGTCAAGACCTCATTAATAATTTGTTTTATCACCCGTATACCAAAATTGAATTCTTGACGCAGGCACTGAACATTACTCGTCCTACGGCGACCAAATACCTCGACGCACTCTGCGCCGAAGGATATCTGCAGAAAGAAAAAATCAAACGTTCAAACTATTACATCAACAAAGCACTCTTTGGCATCATGACAAAGCCATTATTGGATAGCAACAAATGAAACTGAAATTCGATTCTACCCTCAGCTACCAGCTCGAAGCCATAAAAAGTGTCACCGACCTCTTTGAAGGCCAGCCCGCCAGCAGCTCCGGCTTTCAGATCGATTTCGGCAAAGGGGGCAGCATGTACAACGACCTCGGAATCGGCAACGACCTGGCGCTTTCAGGTGAGCTGATATTGCAAAACCTGCACGCTGTTCAATCCCGCAACAACGTGCCGAAATCGCGACAACTTCAGGAAGAGGGCGCCGCCTACGGCTTTCCCAACTTCTCCGTCGAAATGGAGACCGGAACAGGCAAAACCTATGTCTATCTGCGCTCCATCTTTGAGCTGAACAAGCTCTACGGATTCAAAAAGTTCATCATCGTGGTGCCTTCAGTAGCCATCCGTGAAGGGGTAACCAGCTCCATCAAGCTGATGCGCGACCACTTCCGGGGGCTCTACAACAACGTGGCCTTCGATCACTTTGTCTACCAGTCAAAAGATCTGAGCCGGGTTCGCCAGTTTGCCGTGAACAATGAAATCCAGATCATGGTCATCAACATTCAGGCCTTCCAGAAAGATGCCGGGGAGAATGTTGATTATGCCGCACTCAGCGATGAGCAGAAAAAACGGCTCAATGTCATCCATCAGGAGCAGGACAGAATGTCGGGCCGCCGTCCCATTGAGTACGTTCAGGCTACCAGACCGATTCTGATTATCGACGAGCCCCAAAGCGTGGACAATACCGAAA
>SZXY01000015.1 GCA_005843805.1 Chlorobium sp. | reverse complement strand
ATCCCGCTCATGGCTGCAGAACCGACCAGGGCAGCATCAGGCAGCTCACCCTTGATCCGGCAGAAAGGGTCTCCGGGGATGGAGCTGCATCGAGCAGACAGTTGGAGCCTGCAAGCGAAGTAATCATGTGAGACTCAACTCTCGGAGAGATCCGGCAGAGAAGCCTCCCCTCTTCAACCCATACTTTACCCGGCAGAAACCGATGACGCTTTTTGTCAGCAGGAAAGGGCTCGGCAAGTTCCGCAGCCACTCTTTCAGGCGCAGCTTTGCCCTCAAGAGAGCAAAGAGCAGGAACACAATACTCCACAAAACAGACAAGCGCCGAAACAGGATTGCCGGGAAGAGAAAAAACAGGGGTGCCATTACCGGAACAACCGAAATACAAGGGTTTTCCCGGCTTTTGAGAGACACTCCAGAACTTTTTCACCACACCAAGTGCCGCCAGCTCCTCCTGTACATAATCATACTCCCCGGTTGAGATACCACCTGCCGTTATGAGCAGGTCACATTCAGAAAGCGAAAGTGCAAGAAGTTCACGCAAGGCCTCCCGGTCATCAGGCGCATGACGGACACAGACAGGCTCCATACCAAGTGAACGGCAGAGAGCTTCAAGCATAAAATGGTTGCAATTATATATCTTTGAACCTGAAAGCTCTTCACCGGGCATCAACAGTTCATCACCAACCGTAACAATCGAAACTCTCGGCTTTTTCATCACCAGAGCGCTGGAAAATCCAAAAGAGGCAAGCACGGCAATTTCCGAAGGTGAAACCCTTGTCCCTTTCAGCAGCAAAGTCTCCCCCATTACCACCTCTTCAGCCGCATGGCGGACATTGGCCCCCTTCTTTGGAGCCCGATATATCTCCACAAACGCCGAGCCAAACCCGCTGCTCTCCTCAAAAGCCACAACCGTATCCGCCCCATCCGGAAGAGGCGCTCCAGTCATGATCTCGGCACAACATCCCGAAACAACCGCCAAATGAGGCATCCTTCCGGCAGGAACCTCCTGTGTGACATGCAAAAGTACCGGTGACTCTTCAGAAGCATGACGAATATCCTCCCACTTGAGGGCAAAACCATCCATTGCCGCATTGGTAAATCGCGGCAAGGCAAAAGGCGCCGCAATATCACGGGCAAGCACCCGTCCCTGAAGCTCCGCAAGCGGCATCTCCTCAGCGCCAAGCGGCGCAACCGACTCCCTGATGAGGCTGTGCGCCTCTTTTACACTAACCATTATGAGTGTCCCTCCCCTTTCATCATTGCAAAAGCATGAAATACCGCAGGCACCAGCACCTCGAGTGAATCCTTTGCTGCGCCTACACTTCCCGGCAGACAAATCACCAAAGTCGAACCCACCATACCGGCAGCAAGCCGAGAAAGCATCGCTGTCTTGATTTTCCCCTGCCCCCAACTGAACAACGCCTGCTCGATACCAGGTAATTTACGGGAAAATTTTGGAAGCAACGCATCGACCGTAACATCACGCGGCCCAAGCCCTGTCCCTCCGGAGGTCACGATAAGCTCAACACCTTCGCTCACCCACTCATCGACCACGGCAGCAATTTCATCACGGTTATCAGCCAGCACCCTGACCTCCCCCACCGGACACCCCGCAGCCTCAAACCCTTCCCGCAATACTTTTCCGGAACGATCAACCGCAGAGCCCGAAGAGATGGAATCCGACAATACAAGGATCGACGTTCTCGGCCTGTATCCAGCCGTCACACTATGCTTTCCGCCCGTTTTCTCTTCAAGCCGGATACCACCAATCTCCATCGACTTGTCAACCGCCTTGCACATATCGTAAATGGTAAGCGCCGCAACCGAGACTGCCGTCAGCGCCTCCATCTCCACGCCGGTAGCCTCCTGTGTCTTCACCGTTGCAACAATGGAGATGCGATCATGGCCGACATCAAACACTATATCAGCCCATGAAAGGTTGAGCTGGTGACAGAGAGGAACAAGGTGTGCGGTATTTTTAGCCGCCATGATACCGGCAATCTTGGCCGTCGTCAGAACATTCCCTTTTGGCAAAGCATCACGCGACAGCAGCTCCACAGTCTCCGGCTGCATCACAATATAGCCAGAGGCCCTCGCACTCCTCATTGTTCCAGGCTTGCCCGAAACATCGACCATAGCCACATTTCCGCTGCTGTCAAGGTGTGTAAACCCCATCTCTCTTCATTGTTAAAGTGGCAGAGCCCACTCTGTTAAAAAAGGTGGCACTCTGGTTGGCAGATATGCTTCTATATAAGGATTGGGTGAGGTATTTACAACCAGGATCAATATCTATAAGGGGGACGTTGTTCTGTAAGCGAAGAATGAAGTAAAAGAGTGCCATATTTACCCGTACTCCAAAGCACTGTCTTTTTTTGTAAGTTTTTCATGCAAAGGATCCCTCCCACCTTTTTACTTCAGCTCGAATTCAGCAATCTGCCTTAAATATATGAGGGGCTTTGGATTATTAGCTTGGAGTGTTGATGCGAATTGGCATAAACTCCTTTTTTACAGAAAAACTATTTTGCCTTACGCTTGATAATTATTAAAATGCAATACTGATAACTTTAAACCGGGCTCAACTTACAACCAAAGTCCGCTTCACACGATGACGACGACGATGAAATCATTCCTGCCTTTATTGACCGGCGCTCTTTTATTCCTTGGCGCTTGCAACTCTCAACCAACACCACCTGCTGCGGTCTCCGAAGAGGTGACTGAATCTAAGGCAGAAGCTTTGGCAGAACATAAGCTTGAAGCTGGCCAGAAAATATACGAAGCTAATTGTGCAGGCTGCCATGACGCGGAAGTGGCTGGCGCCCCGAAACCTGGCGACAAGGCTGCATGGAAAGATCGTATAGCGCAGGGCGTGGAGGTTATGACAAAGAAATCTATTGAAGGATTTGCGGGAAAAGCCGGCATAATGCAACCGAAAGGTGGTAACGACATGCTTACCAACGAAGAGGTCACAAATGCTGTCGTTTTCATGGTTGAAAAGTCGAAGTAGCCTTTTCACTGCCTGCCTTTATACAGTGAGCGGAGGCTGCATCTGCCAGCTTCCGCTTCTGATCCGTTTTCAATAAAAGCAATACCTTACCACCCGGAAATCCCGTTTTGTTTCAGCCACTGTTGGGCACCAAGATTACCCAGCTTTGCAGCCACCAGCATGTCGGCAATGAC
>SZXY01000174.1 GCA_005843805.1 Chlorobium sp. | reverse complement strand
TATACATGCATATTTATCTGATGGTATCATAAAGAGCGATGATGCAATTCAATTTGTTGATAAGTTAGGGGAACAAGCTGATCGGGTTAATCAGGAAGCAGAAGAGTATCCGACCAATAGCTCTGATTATGCACAATCTCGATATGGAATTAGTACTGGAGAAGAAGACTATACACCAGAAGAGCTGGAATGACCTTAATATTAATGCATTTATTGATGCTGAATTAACGGTGTTTAGCGGTTTAAACTCCCTCCAAATCTATCATGCAAAATTGTTACACATCCCTTCACCCCCTGCGCATGGCGCGGTTTTGTTTTACTATCGAGCCGACGGAAGAGATTCGGTTGCCGGATTACAAGGGGGCTGCGTTGCGGGGCGGGTTCGGGTTTGCGTTCAAGAAGGCTACTTGCCTGAGCCGTGATCGGCAGTGCGGGCCTTGTATGCTGAAGTCGGCTTGTGCTTATTTTACGGTGTTTGAGACGAGGGTGCCGAAGGAGAGTGCTGAGCGGCTGGGTATCGGCTCTGATGCGCCGCACCCGTTTGTGCTTGAGCCGCCGATGACTGAGCGGCAGTACTTTCATCCGGGCAGTACCATCTCTTATGGTTTGACGCTTTTTGGCAGCGCTATTGACAAGCTGCCTTTTTTTGTTTATGCGTTCATGATTCTTGGTGAGGATCTTGGCATTGGCCGGGGGCGTGGGCGGTTCAGGCTGCTCAGCGTTGTGGATGATAATGGCAAGCATATCTATGATGAGGGGAACCTCTCGGGCGGTTTTTTGGTGCTGACGGCCAGGGATGTTCTGGAGAGCGTCGGAACGGATGACCGGCTGATTTCGATGAGGTTTCAGACTCCTGTGCGTATGAAAACTGCATGGCAGCCGGGTGTTGGGAAGGGGTTGCTTACGGCAATCACGAAGGATGAGGATTTTTACCTCTTGCTCAAGCTGCTCTACCATCGGGCGTTTGTGTTGACGCAGCTTTATGGCGACAATCCTGTTCAAAAGGTTTATAACAGCCGTGACCTGCCATGCCTCAGTGGGGAGGTCAAGCTTGCGGAGTCTCGCACGCACTGGCTCGACTGGACTCGCTACTCGACCCGCCAGAAGCAGGAGATGCAGCTTGGCGGTATGCTTGGCACTGTCTCGTTCAGCGGCAAGACCGGGCAGTATCTGCCGCTTTTCAAACTTGGTGAGTACCTGCATATCGGCAAAGGCTCTACCTTTGGACTTGGGAAATACCAGCTTCTTGAACCTTCCAAACCTTCAGAGCCATGAGTGAAGATTCTGTATTTCTGCGCACGCTCTATATCGAAGAGCAGGGTTCGATGCTTCGTGTCGAGAATGACCGGTTCAGGGTCACTCACGGCAGGGATTCTGAAGAGGTTGAGCTGATTGATCTTCCTTCCCTCAAGGTTGGCCAGATTGTCATTTTTGGCGCCTGCATGATTACCCCGGCGGCGTTGCGCCACTGCCTTACCAGCAACACCCCGATTGTGCTGCTTTCGCAACAGGGCAAGTATTTCAGCCGTATAGAATCGACCGACGATGTCAATATTGCGCTTGAGCGGTTGCAGTTTGAGCGGTCATCCGACCAGATTTTCATGCTTGAGTGTTCCCGCAACATCGTTCGTGCAAAGCTGCACAACTCCGGCGTGATGCTGAAGCGCCATGCGGAAACCAGTCCCGACAATGATCGGCTGCAACGGGCAATTGCCGATATGCGCAAGCTTGAAGAGGCGCTTGAACGGGCGGAGACAATCGACGCTGTTCGTGGCTATGAGGGGCAGGGCGCGGCGGTATACTTTAGTGTGTTTGAGGAGCTGTTTGAGTCGGGCGACTTCACCTTTCGGCTGAGGGTTCGCCGTCCGCCAACTGATCCGGTCAATGCCATGCTGAGTTTCGGATACAGTATGCTCTTCAACAACCTCTTTTCGATGGCGCGGCTGCACCGGCTTCACCCCTATGTTGGCTTTCTCCATGCCGACCAGCCGCAGCATCCAGCCCTGATAAGCGACCTGATCGAAGAGTTCCGGACACTGATCGACGGGCTGGTGATAGGCATCATCAACAAGAAACTGATCGCCTCCCGCGACTTCACCACCGTCACGCATGACGATGGTAGCCCGAAAGGGTGTTACCTCTCCGACGAGTCACGCAAAATCTATTTGCGGGAGTTTGAAAACCTCATGCACCGTGAAACGACGCATCCCGCAACAGGGTACAACGTCAGCTACCGCCGATGCCTTGACCTGCAGGTTGGTCAGTTTGCCCTCTACCTCAAAGGAGAGAAACCCTATATCCCGTACCTCAGGAGGTAAGCCATGTTTCTGCTCGTATCCTACGATATCTGCGATATCAAACGCCTGCCGAAAGTTGCCAAACTGATGGAAGGGTACGGCGTGCGGGTGCAGTACAGTGTCTTTGAATGCACCCTCACCGAGCGGCAGCTCCAGGAGTTGCAGCGACGTTTGAAACGACTGATGAAACCGGAAGTTGACAGCGTCCGCTTTTACCGGATTTGTGACTCCTGCCGGGATGAAATCACCATTCTCGGACAAGGAAAAGTGAGCGGAAATGAGTACTATTTCATTACGTAACCCCGGCCAAAAGCGTTATTCCTGCACGGAGCTTTTCGCTTTTCGGAAATTAAGGGGGTTAAAAATGGTAAGGCTATATTTTGGAATGAATTACAGCGTTAAACACGTTAAAAGCTCCGTGTAAGTTGGTTAATTGATTGTTCTTTATGAGGTTACTGGTTCGATCAAAAGTGAGAAATGCGTTATTTGACATAAGTGTGGAGCAAAAAGAGAGGCTCCGTGTATTTCGGCCCGCCGAAGCCCGCCAGTCAAGGGTTTCACAGGGTACAGTTTTCTATGACCTGACATATCAAAAGGGATTACGACTTTATTGGGTGCGATACCGTATGGACAGTCTTTTCCTGTTTTCTATGACCTGACATATCAAAAGGGATTACGACATTGATAGTATGCTTAATACCATTGCAAATGCCATAATGTTTTCTATGACC
>SZXY01000075.1 GCA_005843805.1 Chlorobium sp. | reverse complement strand
CCAGAAAAGTCAAGGCCTGAACCATGGAGCAGCGATGAACAAGAATGCACGGCAACTGAAAATCAGGGAAATTCTTCAGCAACACCATGTAGGCAACCAGCACGACCTTCTGCAGCTTCTCCACGACAGCGGTATGGCCGTTGCCCAGGCCACCCTGTCGCGTGACTGCGCCGAACTCGGAATCATAAGATCGAGAATCAACGGAAGCTACCGCCTGCTCTTTCCCGATGACAACGCAGGCAGGATCATCAAGGGGCTTGTCGGAGTCGAGGTGCTTTCAGTCAACGCCAACGAGACCTCGGTCATTATCAGAACGTTGCCCGGCAGGGCTCACGGCGTCGGCTCCTGGCTCGACCAGCTCAAAAGCCCGCTCATCCTCGGCACGATCGCCGGTGACGACACCGTTCTGTTAATTCCCTCTTCAGTGCAGAATATTTCGGCCCTGATATCATATATTCATAAAAATCTTTCCAAAAACTGATAATTACACACAGAAGCATGAGCAAGGAAAAAATTGCAATAGCCTATTCCGGTGGACTCGACACCTCCATCATGATCAAATGGCTGAAAGACAAATATGACGCCGAAATCGTAGCCGTTACCGGCAACCTCGGCCAGCAGAAAGAGATTGACAACCTCGAATCAAAAGCGCTCTTTACCGGCGCATCCAAGTTCCAGTTTGTTGACCTGCGCAAAGAGTTCGTTGAAGAGTACATCTGGCGTGCACTCAAGGCCGGAGCGCTCTACGAAGATGTCTACCCGCTTGCAACCGCCCTTGGCCGTCCCCTGCTTGCCAAAGCGCTGGTCGATACCGCCCTGGCGGAAGATTGCACCATGCTTGCACACGGCTGCACCGGAAAAGGCAACGACCAGGTTCGTTTTGAAGTCACCTTCGCCTCACTGGCGCCCCACCTCAAGGTACTGGCTCCCCTGCGTGAATGGGAGTTCACCTCGAGAGAATCCGAGATTGCCTACGCTCTTGAGCACAACATCCCGGTCTCGGCCACCAAGAAAAGCCCCTACTCCATCGACGAAAACATCTGGGGTATCAGCATCGAATGCGGCGTCCTTGAAGACCCGATGGTAGCGCCTCCCGAAGATGCCTACCAGATAACCACCTCGCCTGAAAATGCACCCAACACTCCGGCAGTGGTCGAAATCGAATTTGAACAAGGCGTTCCGGTCACCCTTGACGGCAAAAAAATGAGCGGCCTTGACCTCATCATCCGCCTCAACGAAATCGGCGCAGCCAATGGCGTCGGACGCCTCGACATGATAGAGAACCGCGTGGTCGGTATCAAGTCACGCGAGATCTACGAAGCCCCGGCAGCCACCATCCTGCACTTCGCACACCGCGAACTCGAACGCCTCACGCTTGAAAAATCAGTTTTCCAGTACAAAAAGAACATCAGCCAGGACTACGCCAACATCATCTACAACGGCACCTGGTTCTCGCCAATGAGAAAAGCGCTTGACGCATTCGTCAGCGAAACCCAGGGCCCCGTCACCGGCCTTGTCCGCCTGAAACTCTACAAGGGAGGCGTTTCACTGCTCGGTCGCAACTCGCCATACTCGCTCTACAACGAAGAGCTGGCCACCTACACCGAAGCCGACACCTTCAACCACAAAGCCGCAGCAGGCTTTATCCACCTCTACGGCCTTGGACTGAAAACCTTCAGCCAGGTACATTCCGGTAAATAATATCCATCCAGAGACAAACGCGCAGGTCACTCCCCGACCTGCGCAACTCCGGTTATATCCCGAAAAAAACTGTCGAGACGAGATTACGCAACGTTGCTTTTGTAGCGAAGAATTGAAGTTATTTCAGCTCTCTTGATCTCCATTCCTTCCTCAATATCATAGTCATCCTGCAAGCCTAACCAGAATTTGGAGGAGTTCCCGAAATACTGTGAAAGACGCAACGCAGTGTCTGCTGTGATACGCCTCTTCCCTTTCACTATTTCAGATATCCGGGTCTGCGGAATTCCGATATGAACTCATCCATCAACACCTCTCCCGGATGAATATTTCGTAATTCGTTCATTTCAGTGATAGTCGATAATTTCTTTTTGGAGGAATACTCTATTCGTCTCTGCTGTCCTTTAAGTCCCTGTTTACCTTGCTGAACAACGTCCCCAGGAACTTCTCCAACCACGCTATCGTTTTCATCAAAATCAAGAATCACACCTGGTCGTACCTCTTCTGATTCAATTATTTTCGTCTCATCAAGCGTGAAATACAACGTGTCACTCTCCTTATCAACGGTAATCTTCATCTTTTCTTCTGCCTGGCCTCGAAATTGATATGCTTTTGGGGCACCGTGCCATAAAAAAAAATTTTGACAGGGGGCAAAAGCCCCCTGTACCCCCAGGGTTTAATTGTTAAATGGTTAAATGGTTAAAAAGCCCGGACAGGCCGCACCCGCCACTCGTCGTACTTGCCGAAGTTGTAGTACTGGACGCCACTGCCGAAGGTCTGCCTCCACGCGCTATCCGCACTGATCTCCGTAGAACTCCAGTAGCCGATGACCGCGAAACCGCCAACAGCACTTCTGTTGGTATAGAGATGGTTCAACTCATCCTTGCTCGGCAAATACCAGTCGTTGTAACCATTTTCATTCAGCTCCTTGCACGCTTTTTTCGCTGCTTCCCAGGTATATTTGTCCCCGCCCGGCAGATCAGCTTTGGCGGCTATCAAACCGTGTTTGCCTGTACTGTCAAGCCAGGCGACTTTGCCGCCGCCATAGTAGTCGCCGATTTTAAGCGTTGTTGATGCAGGTGTTTTTTGGCGAATATCAGGCTTTCTTTCGGCTTGTACAGGTTTTGATATTGGCTCTGGAATTGACGCCGCAACTGGCGTTGATGGCAAGTTTGTATGTATTGAAGGAGGAATTTTAGGCGTAATGGCCTCAATAATCTGGCGTAATGCTTCATGAGAGCTGTTTTTTTTACATCCACACAGATCTATGGTGTGAATATGCCTGAAACCTGTGGGCGAATCAACAGTGTCAATACGCACAGGAACAAGAATGTCCTTGTTTCTTCCCTTTTCTGCCTCACCCCAAACCAGAGGATGTCTTTTAATATCCACAGAGGTAAAAGACCAGAAAACCAGTACACAATGAGAATTATCCAGTGCTTCATCAATTACACTTGGCCAGTTAGCACCACCATGAATGCTTTCCACATCAAAAAAAACACTCCAGCCACGTTTTTTAAGCTCTTCTACTATTGGCTTGACTCGATCCAAATCTTCGCGAGCGTAGCTTATAAAAATATCGGCCATGAATCCCCGGTTGACTCTGTTATTGCACCTCTCCATTACATCCGGCAATATAGCCATTTACCCTCTTTTTTATGCAAGAGCAGCCAGGATGGAGATGATTTTTGTTGCTTGTCAGCGATGAGTGCGACGTCTCTTGCGTGCTCTGTTGAGGAGAGTGAATTTTTCAAGCCGGGTGTTTGGTTTGGCAATCCTCAGCCACCAGGGTGAGAGATGCTTGCCGAGCATGGCCAGACGAAGTGCGCAAGTGAGGGCACCAGAATGCCAAATATGATTCTTAAACGACTGCAAATCATTACACTGACTGAAAGAGCATGGAGGATAACTTTTCCGGTGTCGTTCTTGATGAGATATTGAGAAACTCCACTCCAACCACGCTATCGTTTTCATCAAAATCAAGAATCACGCCTGGCCGTACCTCTTCAGATTCAACGATTTTAGTCTCATCAAGCCTGAAGTACAAAGTATCACTCTCTTTATCAACGGTAATTTTCATCTTTTCTCCTTAATCTACGGTCAAAAAAAGCTGTTACAGCCTTGGAGGGAACATCCTGTATATTAACAACAACTCTTAACCATCTGTTGTCATTTTCAACAATTTTTTTCAAATAATGCATGGTAGCCCCATCATCATGGCTTTCAGTACTATCCGGCTCGTTAATGGCTCTATGCACCCAGGATGCTGCAATGTTTCGCTGTTGGAGCATTTCATGCAAATGCTTTGAAAATATAGGCATCTGGTAAAAAATTTTAATCTCCTCAAAAAGAAACTCAAATTGTAGGTAGTGCTAACTATTAATTTACAATCCTGTTTTTGGTGGTTATCCAACTTGCACCATCACCAAAGTTGATAATGGTTAAAAAGCCCGGACAGGCCGCACCCGCCACTCGTAGTACTTGTTGCTGCCGTACTGGATGCCACTACTGAAGTACCGGCTCCATGCGTTATCCGCACTGTCCTCCGACGAACTCCAGTAGACGTCGTCCGCGAAACCGCCAACAGCACTTCTGTTGATATAGAGATGGTTCAACTCATCCTTGCTCGGCAAATACCAGTCGTTGTAACCATTTTCATTCAGCTCCTTGCACGCTTTTTTCGCTGCTTCCCAGGTATAGTTGTTCCCACCCGGCAGATCAGCTTTGGCGGCAATCAAACCGTGTTTGCCTGTATTGTCAAGCCAGGCGACTTTGCCGCCGCCATATTCGTCGCCGATTTTAAGCGTTGTTGAAGCTGCTGATTTTTGGCGAATATCAGGCTTTCTTTCGGCTTGTACAGGTTTTGATATTGGCTCTGGAATTGACGCAGAAGCCAATGTTGGTGTTATGTTTTGACGTGTTGAAGATGAAATTTTAAGAGTAATCGCTTCAATAATCTGGCGAAATGCTTGATGAGAAGTGTCGTTTCTCCAATCAGATAAATCTGCGGTATGAAGATCTCTGAATCCAAATGGTGGATCAACAAGGTCAAGACGTAGAGGAACCAAAATATTTCTGTTCTCTCCTTCCGCAGCTTCTTTTTTAACCCACTTGGAAGTTATTGAGTGACGTGACCAGACAACAAGCACACAACTTGATTCATTCAGATTTTTTTCAATATCGTTAAGCCAACTATCGCCCGGTAGAAGCTGGGTATCCCAGAAAACGCTCAATTGACGTTTTTCAAGTTCTTTGACAATTGGCGCTACCCGATCTTTATCTTCACGAGCATAGCTTAGAAAAATATCTGCCATGAATCCCCGGTTGACTCTGTTTTCGCAACTCTTAATTATCTCCGACAATATAGCCATTTATCATCTTTTTTATGCAAAAGCGGGTAAGCAAAGGGATGAAAAGAAAGTCGATAAGAGTTTATCGAATCAGGATTTATAAAAAACTCCTTTCGAAAGCGCACTCCAACCTACCGAACCAGAAGAAAAAGAGGGGGGGGAGAAATGTTTTTTTTGCTACCAACATGTCGCTCCCGACTCGTCGGGATTTGAATTCATGATTCCATTTGACCGCACCCCAATGACAAAACGAAAGATATACACCCGTCAAATAAAAAAAATTTCGGATATCACTCAACCATCCCACCTTTTAAATGCCGTAGGCATGCAATATCGGTAGAAATCAGCATAACCCGCCCCTCCTTTTTTTTTACACGCGTGAACAATCTTACAGATCCGTCAACTGTATGCAGACATCCAAGAGTTTCTATCTTACAGAAAAGAAGGCACTTCTGGAATTGTTCCGGGAAAGCAGCAAATCGCTTTTGGCCTTGTTGGCCCT
>SZXY01000142.1 GCA_005843805.1 Chlorobium sp. | reverse complement strand
CTTTTTATGGGTTTTTTTGACAAGTTCAAATTATCAAGACTGAAGGAAGGGTTGGGAAAAACCCGTGAGACTCTTCGTGAAAAGCTCTCTGTCATTACACAGGGTAAAACTGAGATAGACGAAGAGTTCCTTGAAGGTCTTGAAACGATTCTTGTTGGAGCCGATGTTGGTGTGGAAACCACGCTTGGCATTGTTGATGCGATTACGGAGCGGGCTAAAAGGGAGACCTACCGTTCGGAAGAGGAGCTCAACGGAATGCTGATGGAGGAGATTCAGCACATGCTTCGAGAAACCGGAGAGGATCATCCTCTGGATTTTGAAGCATTGCTTCCAGCCAAACCTTATGTGATTTTAATTGTTGGGGTCAATGGTGTAGGCAAGACCACAAGTGTTGCCAAACTGGCCTATAACTATGAAAAAGCGGGCAAAAAGGTCATTATAGCCGCTGCGGATACTTTCAGGGCTGCAGCTTATGAACAACTCCAGATATGGGCAGACCGGGCAGGCGTTCCACTCATAGGCCAGGGACAGGGAGCCGATCCGGCATCGGTGGTCTATGATGCCGTCAGCGCTGCGGTCTCAAGAAATGCCGATGTCGTGCTGGTCGATACAGCAGGCCGTCTGCATAACAAAAACCATTTGATGGAAGAGCTGGCCAAGATCATGAGGGTGGCAAAAAAGAAAATTCCTGAAGCGCCTCATGAAGTGTTACTGGTACTTGATGGTACAACAGGGCAGAATGCCGTGATGCAGGCAAGGGAGTTTACACGGTTTGTCAGTGTGACCGGGCTTGTCGTTACCAAGCTTGACGGTACGGCCAAAGGAGGCATTGTGCTTTCCATTTCCCGTGACCTCAAGTTGCCGGTCAAGTATATAGGTGTCGGGGAAAAAATTGACGATCTTCAGTTGTTTGATCGTGCGGAGTTTGTTGAGGCGCTTCTTGGGCGATAGTTTTTATTGCTGATTTATGCACTCAGTTGTGGAATATGTTTTCGGAGCTGCGCCAGAATTTTTTTCTGATCGGTGCATTTGAGCAGATGGGTGCTGTTTCGTGTATCCTGAGCGCCGAGGCGAGAGGCAAGCGCAGAGGTTTCTTCGAGTGGTTCGAGAAGTTCCGAAATCTTATGCTCCAGTCTCTCCGGGCTGCGAATGATGACGATATGGGTGATCTCCGCTTCAGGCTGGTCAAGCAGATAATCGATATGCCAGCGGAGCTGTTTTTTTGAGGGTTTTATGGCGAAGGTTGCGATAAGGTCATTTTTCGAGAAAAGGGTTCTCATCGCTGTCCGGATTTCATGGGGATGCTTTTCGCCGGATCGTGAGGCGTGCCGAAGCAGTCGCCGGGCAAGGGGTGCTCCCGATTTGCCAAGCGCCGAGCCGATATAGAGATAGTTGCCTTTGGAAATGGTGAACAGCTTTCCCTGCTGAAATCTTCCGAATGCAAGCTTAAAAGGGCTGGAAACCCTTATCAGCAGGATGTAGGAGCCCATGAGGTATTTATTGCCAAAAATAGTAAACTGTCGATCGGACATTGTTTTTTGTGTTTTTTGAGGCAATATTAGCCGTTCATGTTTGAGCGTTGGGTGTGTGGTATGTTTGAATAGAAAAGTACAGGTTTTTTGAAGCTGTTGGAGGGTAATTGTTCAAAGGATTTTTTTCGATGAAAGAGTCGGAAAAACTTCTGGAGCAGAAGCGCCGGGAGATGGTTGACACTCTGAAACGGTACGGGATTGATAACCGACGTGTGCTGGATGCCTTTATGGAGGTTCCTCGGCACTGTTTTTTTGAAATTGAAACCAGGGAATTGGCCTATAGAGACGGGGCATTTCCAATAGGGTTTGGCCAGACCATTTCCCAGCCCTATACGGTGGCATATATGACGACCCTGCTCGTTGAGCGCTGCTCATCCGGGAAGGTGCTTGAAATTGGTACAGGATCAGGTTATCAGGCTGCAATTCTTGCGGCTCTCGGATACCGGGTCTTTACTGTAGAGAGGATTGAGGGGCTTTATGAAAAGGCTGAAAAGCTGCTTGCCTCACTTGGATTCAATGTTGCCTGTCGCCTTGGTGACGGGACGCTTGGATGGATTGAAGAAGCTCCTTTCGATGCTGTTATGGTTACTGCTGGAGCTCCGCAGGAGCCGGAGCCGCTTATGGGGCAGCTTGCTGAAAATGGTTGTATGGTGATACCTTTGGGTGGACATGATTCGCAGCAGATGACTGTTTTTCAGAGAAGGGGGGAAGATTTCAGCAGGGAGGTATTTGAGAATTTTACTTTTGTGCCATTGGTTGGCAAAAGTGGTTGGAATGAAGGTGTTTTTTAACAATATCTTAATCAGGGAAGATCTATGGCTGTAATGTCCAGCTTGCGCGATAAGACTCATATTATTTTATATACCCTTCTTGCGGCGTTTCTTGCGTTGATTGTTTTTGAGTGGGGCATGAATTTTAACGGGCCCAAAAGCAAGGCCAATCAGGCGGGCCAGGTTAACGGAGAGTCGATTCCCTATAGTCAGTATGATGAGGTCTACAAAGAGTTAACCGATAATTTCAGGAGAACCAGTCCTGGAGTTGAATTGACTCCGGAAACCGAGCTTGGGCTTCAGAATCAGGCATGGGATAATGTGGTCAAACGTCTGTTTGTTGAGCAGCAGTTCCAGAAATTCGGTATTACCCTTCAGGATCAGGAGGTGTTGGAGGCTCTTGAAAGTGCTGATCCGCCAATGGTGATTCGCCAGTTTTTCACTGATCCGGCGACAGGCGCCATTGATCGTAAAAAGCTCGAAAGTGCACGTCGTGATCCTCGTGCAAAGGAGTTATGGCTGCAGCTCGAAAAGTCTGCCCGTCAGGAGCTCAAGATAAAGAAGCTCATAAGGGTTTTTCAGACTCTTGATCATGTCACTGACCGTGAGCTTGATGATACGGTCAAAAGGGTGTTTTCGCGTTTTTCCGCCTCTTTTATTCCTGTTCCATTCAGCTTTGCCGGTGCTGACAGTAATTTCCCGGTTAAGGAAGAGGAGATCAAAAAGTATTATGATGAGCACAAGGAGCTTTTTAAACAGAGTGATGCTTTGCGCAAAGCGGATTTTGTTTTTTTCCCGCTCACTCCTTCTTCGAAAGATACTCTTGCTGTTCGTACCGAGCTTGAGTCGATCCGTGCAGATTTTTCCCGTTCTGTCAACGACAGTGACTATGTCAAAGTTCAGAGTGATCGACCGACTGGAGTCAATGTGCTATACACCCGTGCGGATTTTTCGGGTGCAGCGGGTGCGGCTGTTTTCACTTCTTCAAATCTCAAGCCTGGAACGATTGTCGGTCCGATAGCTGACAGGGGAGAATACCGGTTGATCAAGATCAGTAAGGTGGCCTCTTCCGCGCAGCCTGTTGCAAGGGCATCTCATATTCTCTTGCGCTTCAATCCAACAAGCAGTGATGATGTTCAGAAGGTTCGTGATCTCTCCATGCTTATTTTTAAACAGCTTCAGGCGGGTGTTTCTTTTGAGTCGCTTGCGAAAAAATATTCAGCAGATCCCGCAAGTGCCGTCAATGGGGGTGATGTAGGATGGTTTACAAAGGATCGTATGGTGCCTGAATTTGCTGCTGCGGTATTCAGTGCCCGTCCTGGTTCGGTAATCGGTCCGGTACAGACCCAGTTTGGTCTTCATATCATCAAGGTGACGGGTTTTGACCAGAGTGCCATTGTCTGTTCGGAGATTGTCCGTAACATCAAGTCGTCAACTGAAACTGTGGATAGCGAACGGCGTCGTGCCATGGCATTTCAGATGAATGCCAAAGAGAAGGGTTTTGAGAAAAGTGCCGCCAGTGAAAAGCTGCAGATTGAAAAGAGTGGTGAGTTTGGAAAGCATATGATGATCCCGCAGATTGGCTATAGTGAGAAAGTCAGTGCATTTGCCTTCAAGGCTGCTGAAGGAGAGCTGTCGGAGGTTCTTGAAACCGAAAAAGGGTTTTATGTCATGCGTCTGACTTCCAAAAACGATACTGGATATCGGCAGCTTGACCAGGATTTGAAAACCAGAATTACTGCGGAACTGGTAAGGGAAAAGAAAGGGGCATTCCTGGAGAAAAAACTTGCGGCTATGGCGAAAGGCTCAATGACGCTTGAGAAGATCGCGGCAGCCAATGCCGGTCTCAAGGTTGTTGCTGCCGACGATATCCGTTGGAGTGATGGTTTTATTCCCGGCTATGGTGTTGACCGGCTTCTTGTCGAGGCCATGTCTGGAGCAGTTCCTGGAAAGCTTTCTGCTCCGGTTAAAACAACCAATGGTTATGCTTTTGTGCAGGTCAGCAAGACAACGCTTCCTGCAGGACTTGACATGAAGGCTGAAAAATCAAGGCTTGCATTGCAACTTCTCCCGGCAAAACAGCAACAACTCATTGGGGAGTATTTTGATTATGTTCGCAAAAGTGCCACAGTCAAGGATGATCGTCCCTGAATCCTGCACTCTATGATCAATGTGCTGCCTGGAAAGCTGCCAGGCAGGCTTTGATTGCGGCTGAACTGCCAAGCTTCAGGCACTCATGTGCAAGTGCTTCGGTTTCAGCCAGTGAGTAGCGTGAGACCAGTGATTTGAGATTCGGAATATCTGACACAACAACACTGAATCTTCGGAGTCCGCATCCAATCAGGAATGGCAAGGCCAGAGGATCAGAACCCATATCACCGCAAATCATCGTCCTGCACCGGTTTTTCTGGGCAGTGCCTATAACTCTGAAGAGTTGGCGGATTATTGCCGGATGGAATTTTTCAAAGAGATCCTGAACAATGACATTGTTTCTGTCCACCGCCAGGCTGTACTGCGTAAGGTCGTTGGTCCCGATACTTATGAAATCAACATATTTCGTGATTTCGTCGATGAGTTCCACTGCTGCCGGCACCTCGATCATTGCTCCTATTTCCGGTTTTTCAACCGGTGGATCTGTTTCTTTGGCCAGTTCGGCATAATGTTTCTCGATGATCTCCCTGACGTGGCGGATCTCTTCGACCGAAATAATCATGGGAATGAGGATATCAATGTTGCCATGTGTATTTGCCCGTATTATGGCCCTGAGCTGGGCGTCAAGTATTTCGGGCAGGTCCATCAGGATTCTTATTCCCCTCCATCCAAGGTTTGGATTGGGCTCCTTGACCGGTGAATAGATCAGCTTGTCTCCTCCAATATCAAAAAGTCGGATGTCGAGAGGCATGGGAACAATCGTTTCAGCCATTTCCCGGTAGTAGGCGTACTGTTCTGCTTCCCGTGGCACTTTTGTGCCATCGGTAAAAAGGTTTTCGCTCCTGAAAAGCCCGACGCCTTCAGCGCCAGAGGCGCGTAAGGCATGGAGTTCCTCCTTGAAGTCAATATTGGCATAAAAAGTGATCCTGACGCCGCATTTTGTTGAGGCCGGAAGTTCGGCTGTCAGGGAGGCATTGTCTTCATGTTTTTTCTCGTTCTCTTTTTTTCTGGTGTAGTGTGCAATGGTTTTTTCTTCGGGGTTCGTTATGACCGTGCCGGTACTTCCGTCAATGATCATCTGCATTCCGGTCGATACCTTCTGGGAGAGGTTGCCAAGCCCGACAACAATAGGGATGTTGAGTGACTTGCATATCAGGGAGATATGCGAGGTCTTTCCCCCGGAATCAGTGATAAACCCTTTGATGTTGCTGCGGCTTAACAGGATGACATCCGCAGGAGAGAGGTGATAGGAGGAGACAATCACACCTTCGGGCAGCCATGAGTGCAGCTTTCTGATGTGAAGGTTCCGGATGATCCGGTCTTTTATATCGCGCAGGTCATCAGCCCGATCCTGGAAAATCAGGTCTTCGGAGTTGTTGAATTTTTCAAGATACTGGTCGAACTCTTCGGTAATGACAATATGTGCCGGTTTTCGTTCTGTTCGGATACGCAGGGAAATGGCATCGATCAGTACCGGATCGTGAAGCATCATGATCTGGGCCTGAAAAAGATTTGAGTAGCCTTTTCCGAGTTTTCTTGTCGTGACTCGTTCAATTTTTTTCAGCTCTTTTTCAGAGCGGTGCAGGGCGGCCATAAAGCGCTCAATCTCTTCGCTGATGGTTTTGTCGTTCAGCTCCTCGATTTCATGAATACCCTCTTCCTTGGCAAAGGTATAGCACTCTCCGATCGCGATACCTTTCGATCCACCGATTCCTGAATAGGTCGATTCTCGCTCGTGCAGCGGTTTTTCGGCATTATTGACAACTGATTCAGGTGTTGTAGTTCCACTTTCGGATTTGAGGTGCTCTGTTTTTTCTGGCATAATGTCGACTTAAAATGGTGCTTCGTCCTGGGTGATAAATGTGCTGACAGTTGATTTACCTGGTTCCGGCAAGGATGGAATATAACGCTCCTGTTCCTGTGACGCTCCTGTTCCTTCACCGCTGGTAACATAGGTATTGGCCATGGATTGAAAGCGTCCATAGTTTTTAAGGAATAAGAGTCGAATATCGCCGATAGGGCCGTTCCTTTGTTTTCCTATGACAATTTCAACAACATCTTTTGTTGAAGAACCATCCTCAAATGTTGTTTTGCCGTACATTTCCGGTCTGGAAAGGAACATGACCACATCGGCGTCCTGTTCGATAGATCCGGACTCCCTCAGATCGCTGAGCTGTGGCCTTCTGTCTCCCGAACGTTGCTCCACAGAGCGGTTAAGCTGTGCGAGGGCGATGACCGGAATATTGAGTTCCTTGGCCAGTGCTTTCAGTGAACGGGATATCTGGGCGATTTCCTGTTCACGGTTTGTTCTTCCATCCCTGACCGGTGTTACAAGCTGAAGGTAATCGACAACAAGCATGCCGATATTGTGTTCCTGTTTCATCCTGCGGGTTTTGGCCGCAAGTTCCATGATGGAAATGCCGGGTGTATCGTCAATAAAGAGCTTTGCCTCGTTGAGTTTGTCCATGCTGTTGATGATTCTGCCCATCATTTCCGGCGTTATACGACCGGTTCTGACCAGTTGGGATTCAACATAAGCTTCGGCACACATAAGCCTTATTGCAAGCTGTACTTCAGCCATTTCAAGGCTGAAAAAGAGTACCGGTGTATCGAAATCAACGGCGGCGTTACGGGCAACGGCAAGCGCCAATGCGGTTTTACCGGCAGATGGTCTGGCCGCAATGATAATCATGTCGGATGGCTGAAATCCGGCGGTAAGCTGATCGAGTTCGGAGAAGCCGGAGCCAACGCCGGTGACGGATGATTGAGATGCCCTGAGGCTTTCAAGCATCCGTATGCCGTTTTTGACGAGTTCCTTGATCAGGGAAGCTTTCTTTTTGATACCGGCCTGGGAGATATTGAAAAACTGCTGCGAGGCATGTTCGACAAGATCGAAAATGTCCATCGAAGAGTTGTAGGCGACACCCGATATTTTGGCCGATATGGAAATCATACGGCGGTAGAGATATTTTTCCTTGGCCAGACGTGCATAGTATTCAATGTTTGCAGCGCTGATAACTTTGCCGGATAGCTCTGCAAGGTAGTGCCGTCCTCCGATATTGTCAAGTTCGTTTATTTTCAGCAGCTCTTCACTGACCGTGATAATGTCGATAGCCTGCCGTTTATGGTAGAGCTGCATCATTGCCTTGAAGACAATCTGGTGACGCCTTTCATAAAAGACCTCCTCGCCGTTATCGCCGAATATCTGGATGACCTGTTCGATCGGGTCATCTTCAAGCAGAATACAGGCAAGAACTTCCTGCTCGATTTCTGTCGAATAGGGAGGAACCCTGCTTTCTTTGCTGAAATCGATATCCTTGCTGAAATCTATGGCGACGGGTGCTTTCTTGATCATCAGGTAGTTGCATTTTTGCGGTCACGTTCCTTCCCGCAGATTATTTCATAATGGCGCATCATCATTTGAATATCTTGCCAGCATCCCTTTTTCCATTCGGGGTTACGCAAGAGAGCTGCTGGATGATAGGTAATAAAACAGTCATATTCTTTCCATCTTGTCGGTTTTCCTCTCATTGCTCCCAGCGAAAGATTGTTTTCGAGGAGGGTATTGGCCGCAACTTTTCCAAGAACCAGAATGATTTTTGGTTTTATAATCTGCAGTTGCCCGATGAGCCAGGGGCTGCAGCTCCTGATTTCATCGTCGAGAGGGTTTCGGTTGCCGGGTGGACGGCATTTCAAAATATTGCAGATGAATACTTCCTGACGCGCAAATCCCGCTGCCAGAAGGATTTTATCAAGCAATTGGCCCGAACGGCCTACAAAAGGCCTGCCTGAAGCATCTTCTTCAGCTCCGGGTGCTTCTCCAATAACAACAAGATCAGCAGAAGGATTGCCCTCCCCAAATACAAAATTTATTCGGGTTGCAGCCAGACTGCATTGACGGCACTCTTTTGCCGTATCGAAGAGCCGCGAGAGTTTTTCAGATCGATCGCCTGTATTCTTTTCTGCAGGCAAGCGTTGCTCATCTTCGCTGAATAAAAAACCTTGCATGAAGAATTGTACGTTTTCAGGGGTTAATGCCGGTTTTCGGGCAGAGTTGCTCTATTGCATCAAGAAGTCTCGCGGCGGCAGCATCCTTTGTCAGTTGCGGCAGCTCAGTGGTTACACCGTCACGTTCTATCAGGGTAAGAATATTTGTATCGACTTCAAAGCCGGATGTTAGACGGTCAAAAAAATTGAATGCAATCAGGTCGAGGTTTTTGGTTGCCAGTTTTTCGCGTGCTTTGTCAAGACCGGTTTGTGTTTCAAGTGCAAATCCTATGGCAAGCTGTCCGGAAGCTTTCTGCATACCGAATTCGGCCAGAATATCGGGATTTTGCACAAGAGTGAGCTGAAGTTCACGATCGTTCTTTTTTAATTTTCCTTCGTAAGGTGATGCCGGACGGTAATCTGACACGGCTGCTGCACCGATGAAAAGGTCGCAGCTTGTAAAAAATTTCCGGGAAGCTTCATGCATTTCAGCAGCGCTTTCCACATCGATGCGACTAACGCCGAATGGGGTCTCAAGATTCACTGGCCCTGTAATGAGCGTGACCCTGGCTCCGCGTTTTGCTGCATCGCGGGCGATGGCAAATCCCATTTTTCCGGAAGAGTAGTTGGAGATAAAACGGACACCGTCAATCTTTTCCCGAGTTGGTCCTGCAGTGATTACCACGGATTTGTCATAGAGAGGAGAGGATTTGCCGCCGTAATGCAGGGCTTTTTCAAGAGAGTTCACTATTGCATCTGGTTCCGGCATACGGCCGAGTCCGCATTGTCCCGAAGCAAGCTCGCCGCTTTCAGGGCTGATGATGGTGCATCCCTGGGCCGCAAGGGTTGCCATGTTTCTCTGGACAGAAGGGGAGAGGAACATCTGCCCGTCCATGGCTGGAAAAATCAGCACCGGTTTGCCAGGTCGCAGGGTGATAAAAAAGGCGGAAAGCATGTCGTCACACAGTCCTGCACTGAGTTTTGCCAGGGTATTTGCTGTAGCCGGGGCTATAATGAGGGCATCGGCCCATTCTCCAAGTGATATGTGACGAGTATAGTCAGTTCCTGCGGTATTGGCAGGAGGAAACATTGTGCGGTATACAGGTTCCTGGGAAACTGTGGCAAGTGCAAGTTCACTGACAAAACGGGCTCCCCCTTCCGTGAGTGCCACTCGGACATTTGCGCCTCTTTTTTTTAAAAGTCTTACAAGGTGAGGTGTTTTATAGGCAGCAATGCCGCCGCAGATGCCCACGATAATGTTTTTTCCTATCAAGACGTTATCCTCCAGGGATTTATTGCAGATTGGTTTATCCATAAGTTATCAAAACCGGGAATTTATTTTTTGTTGCCGGATGAGGAAGGCAGAAGACTTTTCCAGAACTGATCCCAGGTGTGAAAACGTTCTCTGTAGGAGAGGCTGACCCCCCATGTTTCCGAAGGTTTCTGTAAATTGGTGCTTGATGTTGTATTGCCACTCTGTCCGTAAGAACGTGAGGCTTCAAGGTAGACTTTCGGAGTAACCCGGTATTCAATTTTTTGTGCTGTGCCGTAGTAATTGGAAAGGGCCGATTCCTGGAGTGAGGGGGAGCTTCCTGTACCGATAAAGCGGACTTTTCCGTCAGTGCCGGGGACATTAAGTGCAAAGTAAAGATCAAGTCCGCTCAAAGCTCCGCGTTTATCCATTCCGACATTGACATTGAAGCTTTCAAGTCCGGCGATATCCTGAATGACTTTTGAAATTCGGGATGAAACAATGCCGGTTCCAGCGGAAAAACCTACGCTTGAAACGGCAATATTGGCATTTTGACCGTTACTTCCCGGCCTGACATACCATTGCCGGGAAAGCAGCATGGAAATGACGTTCAGCTCAGCGTTGGGGTCGATCTGGCTGGACTGGTTTCCTATCATGTTTACCGAAGCATAAGGCTGCGTTTGTTCATTCAGGAAATAGCCCATTGCAACCTGGGGTTCATTGAGTGTACCGGTAATGGCAAGCAGCAGTTTGACATTGTCCCGTTCGCCGGTCTGCTGGTTTGAGGCACTCACATATTTGCTTCCGTAGAGATTGTCCATAACACCATTGCGGATGTCAATATTGTTCCAGGTGATTTTTCCACCATCCTGAAGGTCAAAGTTGGAGTTTGAAAATTTGTATTTACCCCCAGTAACATTGACCGAGCCGAAAAGCTGGAATTGCTGATTGTGTTTGCTGACAATCAGGGATAGATTGTTGATTGAGGTTTCAAGTTGTTCACCTCTGAGTCGGTCAAAAATAACAGTGTACCTGAGTGGTTCAACGCTGCTGAGTCTCAGCTCTTTTATCTGCAGGATGTCGATGAGGGAGTAATAAAATTCTGTGCGTTTGGCTGATTTTTCATTGCTTTCAATACCAGGAGCACTGCGTGAGGGGTTACGAGCAGCAAACTCGATAAATTTCTCCACGCCCAAATATTTCGCGCTTTCATTGGCACCTTTCCGGTACAGTGAAAAATCCGCTGCGTTGACTCTCAATTCTCCTTCGACAACTGGCGCGGAGAAATTACCGTGCAGCAGAATGTTGTCAGTTGTACCGGTAATGGTGCCGAAAGAGGTTTCGTCTTTCTTGTCTTTTTTGTTGAACAACAGCAGTTTCTCAAACCGGCCTTCGAGGGCAAGTTCTTTAGGCTCAAGCTTTTCAAGCGTTATTACCCCGTTTATTTTTCCTGTTCCATCAACGTTATCGCTGACGCTCAGATTTCTCAATTCGACCGCTTTCGGTGTGACATAGAGTTCTCCGTTGAGCAGGTAAGATACCTGTGTAGGTTCGATTTTAATTTTGGTATCACGCAGATGGGTGGTCAGAAATATATCGGGTTTCGGAGTGCGGCCTTCAATTCGGAGCGTTGAGGGAATAATACCTTCGGCTGATTCAAAGAAGGGTAGCAGGTATTCGAGAAAGCGGGCTGAAAGATTCTCTGAGCGAAACGAAGCGCTGATGGCCTGCTGTTCCGGACTCCTGAACTGCAGGGGATAGAAGCTGAGTTGAAGAGGAATGGTTCCGCTTCCTTCAATAGTGTTCATTGATGATGCAGCTTGTGCTGCGACATTATTGGATCCAGGAACACTGCTGTGCATTTCAAAACGAAGCTGGTTGCCACTGTGATGGGCATTACCCTGCAGGGTTCCTATCATGATTTTGTCATAACGGATGCCTTGGCCGTTCACTTTCAGTGAACTTGTTTTTGAACCAGGAGTTCCACTGACCGTCAGCGAAGCATTTATTGTGCCCGCAAGTTTGTCGAAAGAGGGATTCAGTGCAAACCTTTTCAGTTCGTTGAGCTCAATTCCGGACAGTGTGCATTGAAAATTGCCCGACTGCAGGTTGCTGAGTTCGCCGTCGAACACCGCCTGCTGTCTCTCTTTGGTAATGGTGAAGTGGTTGAATTTTACGGAAGACCTGTCCAGCATGAGCAGGGAGTTTTCTGCGGCCTTCCAGGCGCCGGAGCTGTCTTTAAGCCAAAGGTGGTTAAAGAGCAGTTCATAACTGTTGCCGACTTTTGTTGCTGAAAATTTTGTGGACATGTTTTGTGCCGGATCAGGTAAGGCGCATTCAAGTGTGGCATCAAGTCGAGAGTGAGTATAGTTGCCCGAAAAGAGTGTCTCAGCGGTTTTTTTGCCTGCGAGGGTGATTGATGAAGCCCTGCCGGTTATCGATGCTCTTGGCGCTTCGCTGCCACTGCATTCAACCTCTGCCTTCATGGAGAGGTTTTCAAAAAGAAAATCATTGGATGACTGAAGTTTGGCAAGGTTTATCGATGAATTGAGCAAACATTGCCCCTGACGGTAAATGGCTCGCCCTTCAGCGCTGCCTTGCAGGGTAAAGTTATGGACAGGAAAAAGCAATACCAGCGGAGAGATATCTTTGACAGCGATCTTGTAGTTGAGCGCAAATGGTTTTTTGAGCTTGCCTGATGGCACAAAAGGCGCGGGCAGGGTTGAGTGCCATATATTTTGTGCCGAGATTTCCCGGGAAATACCTGAAACTGTGAATTTTCCGATATTAATCAGATCATCAAACGTGTAATTGCCTTCAGCAAGAACATCAAGAAAGTCGCTGGTGATGCATGTTCGTGAAGATTGGGCAGTTTGTACAATTTCGGCAGTTGCTTTGGAACGCTCTTTAAGTTTGAATCCGTTGATGGTTGATGGGGAAAACTGCATCATGGCGGCAACATTGAGCATGTCGGATTCGAATCCTGAGCCCTGCAGGCTGAAAAGGCCGTTCAGATCAGTTTTAAACTCTTTTGAACCGAGGAGTTCAGAGATATCGAACTGTGTTGTGTTGCCGGAAATGTGGTAGCGGGGAGTTTTATCTTTCCACTCAATATCCGACACTATGTTGAGTGTTGTCTGGTTATTTTTCAACGAGAGTGATGCATTCAACACTTTTTCAGCGTATTTGCATGATATGGTACCCTCTTTTATCTGCTGATTCTGCCAGAAGGAATTGGCAAGCTTCATGTCAAGAGCCAGTTGGCTGATTTCCGTTTTACTCATTCTTCCCTCAAAACTGCCGGACGCATTGATGATACTTTTGGCGTTGTTCAGTCCTGTGAGTTTGTGGAGTTTAAACCCTTTCAACGTAAAAGTACCTTTCCCGGCGAGTTGTTCCGATTCAGCTTTTGTCGCTTCACCGTTCAGTGACGCTTCACCGAGAGCGGAAAGGATAGTCAGCTCTGTTTGCACAGCCTTTAGATTCCCCTTTGCTCGGCCACGAAAGGTAATATCCCCGGTTTGGCTGGCAATATCCTTGTGCGCACTCTCTTTGAGGAGCTCTTCAAGAAAGTTGCTGGTAATTTTGGAGCTGTCGCTTTCCAGGCGGAAAGCAAGGGCGTTTTTGTTCAGCAGGTTCAGTAACTCCCCCCTTACGGCCACTTTGCTTTTGAGGTGCGTCAGGAGTGCATCGAGAATTTCAACATTGTCCTCTTTTCCTTTGGCGTTTCCTTTCAGGGTGTAGATACCGGGAGGTATGGCAATTTCCGGGTACAATAATTTCAACTCGTCGCTATGAACGGCAAGCTCCTGCATATTCAGAAAGGATGTCGTGTGGGCAAGCTTTTTGAGCGGTTGATTTGAAAAAATATTAAAGTGTTCAACAGTGGCTGAAAGTTCGGCATTGCTTTTATTGCTCACAGCTTTGAGAGCAAGTATCTCCGAGCGGGTTTCAGAAAAAAGAAACTTGCCCGCCGCCTGTCGCAATGAGAAATGGTGTTGGGGGATGTTGAGATGCAGTTTATCGAGTGTTCCTGCCAGAAACTTCTTTTTTACGGTCAATGATGAAAGTTCAAGATCAATATCCTTCAGAGCAAGTTGCTGGTTGACAGGAAGTGAGTTGTTTCGGGAGTAGGAGATGCTGCTGTTCTTGATTCGCAGCTTTTTGCAGAAAAAATATTGTAATGGTGCTTTTGTCGAATCCGGGTCGCGTGAAGCAAAAACAAGAGCAAGATTGAGTTTTCCGTTTTCCTCTTCAATAATTCTTCCACTGAGAGAATCAAGCGACAGGTGACGTAAGTATATCCTTTTGATTTCAGGCTGAAGGATCGTTAAAAAGTTGAATTTCAGCGATACGGTACGAGCTTCAAGTGCCGGATTTTTTTCTCCCGGGCCATAAATGCGCGGATTGATCAGAGTGACATTGTTGGGAAATTTCAGGTGAAGTTCCTGTAGTTCAAGTCGGCCGAAAAATTTTTCATTAAACAGGGTAATAAGCCTCTCCTTGACAAATTGGTCAAGTATTCCGCTGTTCAGGACAATCAGGGTAGTGAGCGACAGCAGAAACACGAAAGCAGAAAATGCTGTCAGTAACCTGACCGTGTAGTGTTTAAGGCGTTCCACCACTGGTCGATGATTTTGAGTGGAGCTGAAGAATTTTTTCTATGATACCGGTCGTTGAACGACCTTCAAGTAATGGCAGGGTCAGTACCTTGCCACCATGCTCAAGCACCGCCCGCGCACCGGCAATCTGCTCGACTGCCCAGTCAGAACCTTTGACAAGAATGTCCGGCAAAAGTGAATTTATCAGTTCTTCTGGAGTATCTTCATCAAAGAGGGTGACAGCATCGACCGCCTGCAGTGCAGAAAGAAGTGCTGCACGATCCGATTCACCACAGACCGGACGTTCCGGGCCTTTAAGCCGACGAACCGAAGCATCGCTGTTAAGACCAATAAGCAGTACATCGCCAAGCTGTTTGGCTGCTGCCAGATACTCGACATGTCCGGCATGCAGTATATCGAAACATCCGTTTGAAAAGACAACCTTTTTGCCAGAAGCCTGCCATGCACGTACTTGTTCAAGAACTGCGCTTTTGCTCAGAAGCTTTCCGGAATTACTCATAGTCATCACTTGTTGGCCTGGGGATTTGCTTCAAGCCATTCGAAAGATTAAGTTCTGTATTTTTTTCCAATTTAGCGTATACTCTCCGATTGTCCGCATGGTAAAATAGAGGCTATTTCTATGAAACGAAACTGGGAAGATGACGATCAAATTACAGAGAGGGTTTACTATGGCCTCATTATGGTGCTTGGTTTTCTTGTAAGAAGCATCAGTCGCAAGAGATCAACCGCTGTAGCTCATCTTGTGGGCGATTTTGTCTTTAAGATTCTCAAGACCAGACGAAAACTTGTTGAAGAGAACCTTGCGATCACTTTTCCCGAAAAAAACAGCTCAGAAATCATTGCCATTGCACGCAGGGTATATCGCAACCAGGCCGAGAATATTATTGAAATGCTGCGTCTTCCCATGATCAAGACGGCAGAAGATGCTGAGCGCCTTCTTGACTTTGACAGCAAGGCTATTCTTGCCAAAACCATTGACCAGAAAAAAGGAGGGGTAATGGTCTCTGCACATTTTGGTAACTGGGAATTGCTGGCCCTCTGTGCCGGATTATTGATGGCACCCGTGACCATTGTCGTCAAGCCTGTGAAAAATCATGCCATTGACCGCCAGATCAATGCATGGAGAACGATGCGTGGTAATCGGATAGTTTATGACTGGCAGGCTCTTCGTGAGGGCTTGAAAGCCCTGCAAGAAGGCAGAATTGTGTCGCTTCTTGGTGATCAGTCCAATCCCGCTGCGGGATTTTTTACGGATTTTCTTGGCCGTCGTACGTCTGTGTTTCTCGGTCCAGCATTTCTTGCTCTCAAGGCAGGAGTTCCTCTTATTGTAGTCATGTGCTGCAGAGCCAGTGACGGGCGTTACACGGTCAATATTGAAGAAATAGAGATGACTGATCTTGGTACCGCCAAAGCAGACGTCGAAGAGCTTGCCCGCCGTTACACCAAAGTGATTGAACGTTTTATCTACCGTTATCCGGAAGAGTGGTTCTGGCTTCACAACCGCTGGAAAAGGTCAGAATTATGAAGTTACGTTATTGCTGAAATTTTTGTTCAACCAGGAGTTGATTCAGTGTAAGGAATTTCAGGTTATATGGCATTGAGAAGTACATTGCGAATAAATTCTCGAAATGGCTCAATTGATGGCGCGGTAAGTATTAAAGGCTGTTCTGCATAAGCTTCCAATTGTTTTTTTGAGTGCAAAATTTCACGTAAAACATCGGCGTTTCGCCACTCAATTTGTTCAAGATTGATAAAGGCTTTGGGGTTAAAATCAACGCCTACATTTTTGTCTGTCCAGGTTACAGGCAAGGTACCCCCAAGAAAGGCTTCAGGGACTTTCTCAGTGTAATAACCTGGGTATAACTTGTTTTCTGGACAAAGGTTAAATGAGTATTCCCTCAGAATGTCATATTTCACAAATCCGCTGCTGCTATGATTGGTGATATTGCGGTCAAAGTATTTGCCGAATCCATCTATTTCAATCACTTTTTTAACGGCATTATAAAAACTTTTTCTTGGTTCGGAGAGGTGAGAGGCAAATATTACGGCTTTTTGAGGTTTTGACAGGAAGTCATGTCCAAGGGGTTGCATCATTTTGTCAATACTGAAAAGTCTTCCGAATCGTTTGTTTTTATTTCCAACCAAACCTTCATGCGACCAATCGACCATTTCCATCCAGTATGGTAGTCTATAGTGTCTTTTTTTCTCTTCTGAAAAGTCAAACGAGATGGAGTAGTCTGATTTTACACAGTCATGACGAAGGTTCTCGCAGGTGTGAAAAAGCGTTAAAGGCTTGTAATGTCTGTCGTTAATATATTTATTGATAAAGTGATGTATTTGGTCGGGAAAAATCAGAACCCAGCCATTTTTTAGTAGCAATTTTACGGGGTTGACCGGTTTGCCAATTATCAGGAGATCACAATCAGCCGGATCAGTCCAGGTAATGGTATAGCCTGCATTTGTTATAAGCAGTGGTAATAAGGATTCTTCCTTGTAGGTATAATATTGCCCTATAGTGGATAGTTTTAATCGTTTCATAACAAAGTCGCAGGAACTTCTGGTTCAATAGTTATGGTTTCTCGTTCGTTATTTTTCTGAAAGCAGTTTTTGGAAGTACGCAATTGTTCGCTGTAATCCATTTTCAAGATTCACTGATGGTTGCCAGTCCAGTTCTTTTTTTGCCAGTGTGATATCTGGCTGACGCTGTTTGGGATCGTCAGAGGGCAGTGGACAGAAAAAAAGTTGTGAAGAACTGCCTGTGAGTGCTATAATTTTCTCTGCCAGCTCAAGCATGGTGAATTCTTCTGGATTCCCGATGTTAATGGGGCCAGTG
Source organism: Chlorobium sp. (assembly GCA_005843805.1). GTDB lineage: Bacteria > Bacteroidota > Chlorobiia > Chlorobiales > Chlorobiaceae > Chlorobium. The sequence goes on along the minus strand of SZXY01000142.1, from coordinate 18,639 downwards.
AATCCTGCGGGTGTATTCATCATGCGGAGCAAGGCTTCTATCAGATCGTCAACATAGCAGAAGCTGCGTGTTTGAAGTCCTTCTCCATAGATGGTGATTTTTTCGCCTTTGAGTGCCTGAACAATAAAGTTGCTTACAACCCGGCCATCATTTGGATGCATGCGGGGCCCATAGGTATTGAAGATCCGGACAACCTTGATATCCAGTTGGTGCTGGCGGTGGTAATCGAAGAAGAGAGTCTCTGCGCAACGTTTCCCTTCATCATAACAACTGCGAATGCCGATGGGATTAACCTTGCCCCAATAGCTTTCAGGCTGAGGATGAATTTCAGGGTCGCCATAGACTTCACTGGTAGAGGCCTGCAGGATGCGTGCGTTCAATCGTTTTGCCAGACCAAGCATATTGATTGCTCCATGAACACTTGTTTTGGTGGTCTGCACCGGATCATGCTGGTAATGGACCGGAGAGGCTGGACAAGCAAGATTATAGATTTGATCCACCTCAACATAGAGAGGAAAAGTCACATCATGACGGATAATTTCGAAATAAGGATTGCTGGCAATATTGGCTATGTTTTTTTTGCGGCCTGTAAAAAAATTATCGACACATATTACCTCATTGCCTTCATTTAAGAGACGTTCACAAAGGTGTGAGCCAAGAAAACCAGCTCCTCCTGTTACTAAAATTCGTTTCATTTTTTGTTTCCAGGCAATATTGGAATTAAACTGAGTCGTTATTGGGTTGGTTTTGACATGGTCAGGTGATCCTGCCAGGTTTTTGACTTTAATCGTAACTTTCAAAAGAGAGGGTAAATGTTTTTTTACTTTTAACAGTCCTCTCCAGCCAAAACTGTTTACCGGTATATCGGATATAAGGTGGCAGGAGTGGCCGTTACTTGTCAACTGCTTGCCATGCTTTTGCGCGAGATATTCAAGCGTTTGCATGCGAAAAAAACCAATATGCTGTCCATGCTCTTTGCCATAATACCACCATTTATCTTGTGCAGGCGTCGAGCCCCTGATAAGTTCGGTGGACAAAAGAATGTTTGGTGAAATAGTCAGCATGTTATCCAATTCTTCTGCTGGATTGACAAAATGCTCAAAGGCTTCAAACGCCGTTAACAAAGTCGCGCCACCTTTATCATATTCAAAACCACGGGCCAGAAGGTTTGGGCTGTATCGGTCGGACCAGAGCGCATCAATACCTTGATCACGCAAAAGCCGAACAAGAATTCCATATCCCCCGGCGTAATCTACCACCTGCCCGTCAAGCTTTCCAAAAGAGAGCAGTGTTGCCAGAACAATTTTTGAATTAGCGAGATTACGAGACATGATTCCCGTATCACTCACATTGATAGCTTCCGAATATGCACGTTCAAGCCAATAGGGATATTCCGTCTGAACATAACCACAGACATCGCACTCAAAATAACGTACAGCAGCTAAATCAAGCAACGCACTTTCCCACAAATATTGAGCAGTACCTCCGCATACCCGGCATCTATCGTTATTTGCAGCCATTATTTCAGGATCTTTTTTGTGCGTTGCAAAAGACTTCCTAACAAGAGAGGAGTTTGGCGTATTGCCAGTTTGATTTTCGCCATGTTATTCATTCCAAAAACCCGTCGATCAATCAACTCATCAGCTTCAACAGAGCGTTCAATAGACGGCGGATGATGCAAGGGAAATGTTAATGACTCAGGGATTGATTCTTCGACATAATCAGGCACTCCTTTCGTGTGGGTAGCATCTGTTCCGAAGCCTATGTTACGGGTCTGGTTATGAGCAGGCAGGGTGCTGAGCATTCCGTTGTACCAGCAGGTAAATGTCCATTGGTAATCCCAGTAATCGATCTTTCCATGACATGCTCGATCGAATCTTTTACCCCACGAATACTCAAACAGTTTACTGCCACCTGAAATTGACTTTAAGCCACCGTTGTCTCTCCATTCTGGCCAGGCTTGCAAGGTGCCGTCATAGAGTTTCCACGCCCTGCGCCATGTTGCCCAACCCCAAACATGATTGTATCGCGAAAAAAAGTAGCTGTCAGAGGGTGAAAAATGTTTGGAAATCAGATTACAACCGCTCACCACACCGACTTTTTCGTTGTGACGATAACGTTCCAGTAATTCGTCGCAATAAAGAAAAAAACTGGGCAGCGGTATAATATCATCTTCCAGGATGATTCCTTCTTCTTCATTTTCAAAAAGCCAACTGATTCCTTTAACCGGGCCTGAATTGCAACCGAGGTTTTCCTTATGGAACAAAGTTTTAAGTTCACAAGGCCAATCGACGGCCGTAGCGATTTGCCGGACTTTTTCGCAAAGTTCCCGTTCGCCGTCACGATCGGCTCGAGGGCCATCTGCTGCGACATAAAGGCGCGATGGTTTTGCCGACCGAATGGCATTGAAAACCTGGGAAGTAGAATCTGGCCGGTTAAAAACAAGCAACAATACGGCACTTTTCATGTGGTCACTTTTTTGGTAAATACAGTCAGTATTTTTTTCAACCAGCCCGTTACCCGGAAGAGGGTTCTGCCGATTGACCCTTCTTTCGGACTTGAGACTTATTCCAGGATGTAAGAACCCCCAATAACGGTATTAATGAGGTGTATCGTGTTGGTTGATAAAAAATTTAAAGTGTGAAAGCACAAGAAGCAACGGAAACAAAATTTATGGGTCAAGATAAAAGAGTTTGCTGCAAAATAAGAATACAAAATCAGAGCTGTTCAGACGATGAGGGAGATAAGAGTATGAGCTGCAACACTTGCATTGCTTGCAGAGTCAAGCTCTCTTGGGGCGCTAAGTCGCTAATGCCAGCGCTCATTGTGAGGGTGTGCAGATTTTACTGAACAAGAAATGCGTTTAAGACATTGTTTACAGTTCGCCTTGTTCATACAGGGTGCAGGCGTATTATCTGAACATGTTGAGATCGTTAAGAGCAATCAGATGGAAGGGGAGTTACGATAGTAGTGGCTGGAATGCTTTGGTACTCATTCATCTTTGCAGTTATAGAAGAGAGGAATTTGTTCACTGCCTGTGTCGCTTCGGGATGGTAACTATTGTTGTCGATGAGAACACCCCTGTGTTTTCGAGGAATTTTGTCTGGCGACACACTCAGGAGTGCGTCACCAGTGTCAAAACGTTCTTACCGGTAAAATTATCAAGTGAAAGCAGTTGTTGCCTTTTTCCCGGATTTACTCGTTCGCCGTGCCGAAGCTGAATGTGAAGCCCCATCCCTGCTTTTTCTTTGCAGGAAGACTTGGAACGGCATTGAATCCATAGCCGTAATCAAGTCCGATCTGACCGATAATAGGCAGATAGAGGCGAAGGCCAAGGCCGGCTGATTTTTTCAGGTCCGAGAAATTTACTGACTGGGTATTTTTCCAGAGATTGCCAGCTTCAACAAAAGCAAGTCCGTAAATGCTGACGGATTGTGACATGGTTAGGGGATAGCGCAGCTCCGAAGTGAACTTCGAGTATATCCTGCCCGCATACAGGTCAGATGTGGCACTGCTTGGGTCTAACTTTTCGCCAAGACTCCGGTCATCATATCCTCTAAGAGGTACGGATGCCAGAGTTGACATTCCACTGCCTCCCATGTAGAAGTACTCGGTGTAGGGGATATAGTCGCTGCTGGTAAAGGTCGCCAGATAGCCGTGCTGCGTTGAAATATTCCAGACAAGGTTTCTCGATATCGGGAAAAACCAGCTTGATGTTCCAATGAACTTGTAGAAATCAACCGTGCCGGGAAGTGGTCCGCCAGCCAGTTCAGCTGTTAAGGAGTTTTTGCTGCCTCTTCGTGGATAGATCGGGCTGTCGATGCTGTTACGGCCAATGGTTTGAGTTATCGAATATTCGTCGGCCTTGTTTGGCGCGTTGGTTGGTGCCTGAATAAAGCTCAGGAAGCCTCCTTTGCTGTTGAGGTATTTCAGTTTCCAGTTGACATAGCAGTAGTCATCAGGCCAGGTCAGACGTCTTCCGACGGAGAGGGTTGTGCCGTATTGGTCGATAACGGTTGGATCGTCTATGGAATTATTTGTGTAGTCGTATGCGCTGTGAGTCTTGAAGGCTGAAAATCCCACGGCTGTTGGTCCACCGAATGCCCATGGTTCAGTAAAGTTGAGGCTGATGGTGTTGTAGTTACTGCTGCCGAATTGCCATTGCACGCCAAGTTTCTGGCCGTCACCGTGTGGCAGGGGTTTGTAAGCTTCTCGATTGAAGATATCCTTCAGTGAAAAGTTGTTGAAGGTGACACCAAGCGCTCCGGTGAAACCGGTTCCGCTGTAGCCGACTGAAGCATTGAATGTATCGGTCTGTTTTTCGGTGACATGATAGGTCAGGTCAACCGTGTTGTGTTCAGGGTTTGTCTGGATATCGGGTGTAATCTGTTCCGGATCGAAGTAGTTGAGCATGCTGAGTTCCCTGATGCTGCGTACGACGTTTTGCCGACTGAACATGTCTCCCGGAATTGTGTGGAGTTCACGGCGGATGACGTGATCTTTTGTTTTGGTATTGCCTTTGATATTGATGGTATTCAACTGGAATTGCTCGCCTTCCGTAAGGGAGATATTCAGATCGACCTGATCGGGTTTGATGATTTGTTCTTCGAGTTTAACTCTGAAGGAGAGATAGCCGCGATCGAGATAGAGCGAACTGATATCGGCGTTGTCCTGTGAGAAGTTCAGTCGATCCTGGATCAGTTTGGCATTGTAGATATCCCCTTTTTTTATGTTGAAGGTATTATTGAGGATTTCCGTTGTGGCAAAATCTTTTGAATTACCAGCCCAACTGATATTTCTGACATGGTATTTCAGGCCTTCCTCAAGATAGATATCAATAAAGAGGCCTTTTTTGTCACTGGTGTAGCTGATCGAATCACGTAAAACCCGTGCGTCACGGTAGCCGTTGTTCCGGTAAAATTCAACAAGCAGGTTTTTGTCTTCGTTGAATTTTTCTGTGTCAAGCTTGGGGGTGCCGAAAATTTTGCGCCACCATGAGTTTTGATTGGTTTCTTTGAAAACCCCTCTCAGATTTTTCTGGCTGAAGGCATTGTTGCCGTGAAAGGTTATTTTTTCAATTGATACCTTTGTTCCTTCAGTTATCGTGAAAATTGCATTTACATGATTTTTTCCTGTTTGCTGCCGATGAAATTGTGCGGTAGCCGACATATAACCCTTTGAAGAGTAGAGCTTTTCCAATTTATTGGAGGCAGTAAGCAGATCCTGCTCGTTGACTTTCTTGCCAATTACAAGGTTGGCTGTTTTTTTGAGTTCATCACTGTCAAATTTCTTGTTGCCTTCAAACATAACCTTGTCAAGTACCGGGAGTTCATTGACAATGAATTTGAGGGCGATGTTATTTTGACCGAGATCAGTTTTTTCAACCTTGATATCGCTGAAAAGGTGGAGTTGCCAGAGGTATTGCATTGCTCCCGACAGTTCCGTTCCAGGGATTGTGATACGGTCCATTGCCTTGAGAGGAAGACTGTGTGCCAATTCCGTTTCGTTCAAAGTCTCAAGACCGCTGAAAGATATTGATGTGACAGTGTAGAGTTCTTTTATGGCTTCAGTGCTTTTAGCCACTTCTGTCACTACAGGTTGTTTGAGTTTTTGGGTTTTGGCTTCAACGGGATTTTCCGCAGCATTGAAGACAAGAGCAACCAGAACTAATAAGATCAGTTTTTGCGTGTTTTTCATGAAATTTCTGGAATCAATCGGGTTAAAGCTTGCTGGCTGCACTGTTTTTTGTCTGAATCTGGTCGCTTGTTTGTCCAAATCGTCTTTCTCTGCTTTGAAATTCTCTTATGGCATCATAGAGCTGAGAGCGGCGAAAATCAGGCCAGTAGGTGTTTGTTATGAAGATTTCTGAATATGCGCTTTGCCAAAGCATGAAATTACTGATACGGAACTCTCCGCTTGTTCGGATCAGGAGTTCGGGATCGGGCATGGAAGCTGTAGAAAGGTATGAAGCGAAAAGCTGTTCATCAACCGCTTCCGGCTTTACCAGTCCTGCCCGGATGTCAAATCCAATGGCCTGGCAAGCTTGTACAATATCCCATTGACCGCTGTAACTGAGCGCAATGTTCAACATGAGCTTGCTGTTATTCTTGGTGAGCTCCATGGTTTCCTGCATAACGGCACGGACTTTATCCGGAAGAAGATTTATGTTGCCGATGACATTGAGGCGGATGTTGTTGTCATGAAGCTTGCGGGTTTCCCGACCGATAACCCTTATAAGGAGTTGCATCAGTGCCGAGACCTCTTTTTCAGGTCGCTTCCAGTTTTCAGTCGAAAAAGTAAAAAGAGTAAGATATTTGACGCCGATCTGGGAAGAGGCTTCAACTACATCCCTGACTGACTCAACTCCCGCAACATGCCCCTCGATTCTTGTTTTCCCCTTTAACCTTGCCCAACGTCCGTTACCATCCATGATCACGGCAATATGCTGTGGAACCTGGCATGATGTTGTCAGTTCGGCCTGTATTCTTTTATCTTCAGCATCGGTGTCCGAAAAAAACCAGTGGGGGTTAAGCGTTGGTGAAAGGTCCATTGTTTTGATGAGTGCCATAAATCCTGTTTACTCCTTATCGCCTGACGGGCAGTCATGAACATAATTGCATGCATACTTTCTGCGGACTATAAAAAACCCCCGAATTGAATAATATGCAGTTATTTCTTATTATACAAACTTTACACAGAACGGAAATCCTGCCCTCTTGCCGGGTATTTTTTTCTTGAACATCAGATGCATCATTTTTCGGGCATTTTACATTTAAAATAATTCACAATTAACGTGCAATTAAGTAGTTACGAAGATCTTCGCTCCAGGCTTCTCTCCCATTCGATAACTTGTGAAGAGGTCATACGTTTTTATCTGGAACGTATCGATCATCACCGAGAAGATAACATCTATATAACGGTTTTTCATGACGCTGCTCTGGAACGGGCAAAAGCTCTTGACCGGAAACTCCAGGAAGGGGGTACTCCCGGAAGACTTTTCGGAATGCCGATGGCAATCAAGGATAATATTGCCATAAAAGGAGGTCGGCTTACTTGTGCGTCAAAAATCCTCGAGAATTACGAAAGTGTCTATGATGCCACTGTTGTTCAGAGGCTTGCAGAGGAAGATGCCGTTTTTTTGGGAAAAACCAACATGGATGAGTTTGCCATGGGCAGTTCGAATGAAAATTCGGCATTTGGCAATGTTCCCAATCCCTTTGATAAAAACAGGGTACCTGGTGGCAGTTCAGGTGGTTCGGCGGCAGCAGTTGCTGCTGGTCTTGCCATGGTTGCTCTCGGTTCGGATACAGGCGGTTCTGTTCGCCAGCCAGCCGGCTTCTGTGATATTGTTGGTTTGAAGCCCACCTACGGAAGGATTTCCCGTTTTGGACTTGTGGCCTTTGCTTCTTCATTCGATCAGATCGGTGTTCTTGCCCGCAACTGTGATGATGCATCTCTTGTTCTTGGTGTTATGGCAGGCAAGGATGGACGTGATGCTACCTCATCCTTGCATGACGTGCCGGATTATGGATCGGAAATGGCGAATGTTTCGGTTGAGGGACTGAGGATTGGTGTTCCAAAGTCGTTTTTCCCCGAGACTCTTAATGCGGATGTTGCCTGTATCGTGAAGGGAAAACTTCAGGAACTTCGTGACAGGGGAGCGGAACTTGTCGATATCACGCTTCCTGAGAGTGATTATGCCATTGCAGCTTACTATATTCTTGTCACTGCGGAAGCTTCATCCAATCTTGCCCGTTTTGATGGTGCGAGGTATGGTTATCGTTCGAAACATTCAGAAGATCTCTCTGCAATGTATGTGAATTCAAGGACAGAAGGTTTCGGCAGGGAGGTCAAACGCAGGATCATGCTTGGTACCTATGTTTTGTCTGCAGGTTATTATGATACCTACTATAAAAAGGCTCAGCAGGTCAGACGGGTGTTTCAGGACAGGTATCGGGAAGCGCTCGAAAAAGTCGATGTCATAGCCGGGCCAACATCACCCTATCCTCCATTTGGTATTGGTGACAAAACCGGGGATCCTCTTGAAATGTATCTTGCTGACGTTTTCACTGTTCCCGCCAGTATTGTCGGTATGCCAGCCATCAGTGTGCCTGTCGGGTTGGACAGCCTGAACCTGCCTGTCGGAATGCATCTTATCTGTAACTTTTTTGAGGAAGGAAAACTGCTTGGCATAGCCCGGCTTATGCAGCGTTCACTATAATGATCGAGGGGAGTATTTAGTAACCATTAATAATAATACGGCAATATGAGTGTATTAGTCAACAAGGATACCCGCCTGCTTGTGCAGGGGATTACCGGCGGGGAAGGGACTTTTCATACTTCCCAGATTCTCGAATACGGAACCAATGTGGTTGCCGGAGTCACTCCCGGAAAAGGTGGAGTGCTCTATAATGGTAACGACAAGGACAAGTTTTGCAGACCGGTACCGGTATTCAACACCGTACAGGAAGCTGTCGACAAGGCGGAAGCGAACGTTACGGTTATTTTCGTTCCAGCTCCCTTTGCTGCCGATGCCATTATGGAAGCTGCCAATGCCGGACTGAAAGTGATTATCTGCATTACCGAAGGCATTCCGGTCAACGATATGATGAAAGCCTATGCCTTTGTCAAGGCAAAAGGTGCTGTTCTTGTTGGACCGAATTGTCCAGGCGTTATTACTCCTGGTGAAGCCAAAGTCGGCATTATGCCCGGTTTTATTCATAAAAAAGGCTCTATCGGAGTTGTCTCCCGCAGTGGAACCCTCACCTATGAAGCTGTGCACCAGCTCACCAATGTAGGACTCGGTCAGTCAACCTGTATTGGTATTGGTGGTGATCCGATTATCGGTACCCGTTTTATTGATGCAATCAAACTTTTTGCCAAGGATGATGAGACAGAAGGGCTTGTGATGATCGGTGAAATCGGTGGCAGTGCCGAGGAAGAGGCTGCAGAGTACATCAAGAAGTATTTCAAAAAACCTGTCATTGGTTTTATTGCAGGTCGTACAGCGCCTCCAGGCCGCAGAATGGGTCATGCTGGTGCTATTGTATCCGGTGGTAAAGGTACTGCAGAAGACAAGATTAAAGCGATGGAAGCGGCAGGCATTCATGTTGTAGAAAGCCCCGCAGATATCGGCGAAGCCATGCTCAAGGCGCTTGGCAGATAAACAGGAAGAAAATTGCAGGAACAGGAGTTATAAGTCCCATGAGTCTTATAACTCCTGTTCCACCAATTCCAATTCCTCTTCTACAGCCCCAGTGTGATCAGGTCATGAATATGCACCAGTCCAACCGGATGCTGCTCACTGTCGCAGACAAGCAGTTGGGTTATCCGGTAGGTTTCAAGGATATCAAGACACTCTTTGGCCAGGGTGCTGGTCGTGACGGTTTTTGGGTTTGCTGTCATGACTGAACCTGCCGTGAGGTTGATGAAGTCGTTACCGCTCTGAACCAGACGGCGCAGGTCTCCATCGGTAAATATTCCGCAGAGTATTCCATCATCATTGACAACAGCGCTCACTCCATATCGTTTTGAGGTCATTTCAAGGATAAGATCGGTAACCGAGGCGTGTTCGGTTACGAGAGGCACTGCATTTTCCTTTGCCATGATATCTGACACCTTCAGGGTCAGCCGTCGTCCGAGAGAGCCTTTGGGATGGGTGAGAGCAAAATCCCTCTGCGTAAAATTCTTCTCTTGCATCAGGCAAATCGCAAGGGCGTCTCCCATGGCCAGCATTGCGGTTGTTGAGGTGGTCGGCGCAAGATCGTAAGGGCAAGCCTCCTGTTCTATTCCGGTATCGAGCGTGATGTCGGCGTTCAGGGCAAGAAAAGAGCGGCTGTTGCCGGTCATTGCAATGATCGATACCCCGATTTGGCGGAGTGCCGGTATAATAAAGTTTAACTCTTCCGTTGTCCCGCTTTTTGAAAGGCAGATAACAACGTCGTCATGACCGACAACGCCAAGGTCACCATGAGCCGCATCTGCAGGGTGCAGAAACAAGGCGGTTGAACCAGTTGAGGCCATGGTGGCCGCAATTTTCTGGCCGATGATACCTGATTTGCCCATGCCGGAGATGATGATTTTCCCTTTGCATGATCTCAATAGTTCCACTGCACCCGAAAAACTTTCATCAAGCCGTTCCGCTATCGACTGAATTGCCTGTGCTTCCTGTTCAAGAATTGTTTTTCCGGTTGTAGTAATTTCCCGGTTTCGGGCTGCTTGGTTCATAGTCTCCTGACAGAATAGATGCTTTAATGAAGAAAAGATAACCGCTTCCTGTTTTTATAAACTCGAATATCGGCTAAATTGCATAATTACTATTTGCTTTGCTAATCATAAAGCTGTCGATATGAATTCTGATTCCATGAGCTGGGTAATCATTCTGGTTTTTTCCCTTCTGGTCTTTTTTTTATTTATTTTTTTACTCAGAAAGTTTGTGGGTTATATGAAAAAAGAGCAGAACCTGCAAATAGAGTCATTTAAAGATTCTCTGATCGACAAGGATAATCCTGTCGGCTTGTATGGTGATGAGCTTGAAAAACTCAAACAGCAGCAACAGGAGGCCCAGCGTCATCTCAGGGATGTGATATCAAAGATTCCGGTCATTCAGAAGGATGGTCGGTTCCAGATCGATGAAGAAGAGTTGCGGCAGCGCCGGGAAGCCGCCAATGGTAACGGAGCTTCCGGGACGGTAAAAAAAGACACGGTTTAAGGCTTTCCTGATTTTTCTGCTGCATGTTTTCAAAACTCAAGCTTCTTTTCAAAGATACCGTTATCTACGGTTCGAGCACTATTCTTGCCCGCAGTCTCAACTATCTGCTGGTTCCACTCTACGCCAACAAACTCTCCACGTTTGACAATGGTGTTCAGACCATTATCTACGCCAATATCGCATTGGCCAATGTTTTGTTTTCCTATGGTCTCGAAACATCCTATCTCAAGGTTGTGTCCGATGCGTCCGATAAAGAGAGAGATGAAACCCGGTTTTTTTCAACGGCCTTTCTCTCTCTATTCATAACGTCAACACTTTTTGCGCTTTTCATTGCGGTTTTCGCACCTTCGATTTCCCGGCTTATCGGTCTGGCGCCCACAGATTATCTGTTTGTCCGATATGCCGCACTTATTTTGTGGATAGACACTCTTCTGGTTATTCCCTTTGCAGAGCTTCGTCTTAAAAGAAAGGCACTGCAGTTTGCCATCGCCAGAGTGGTCGGGGTGATAGCAGTCGTGATCAGCGCGGTTATCCTGATTATTCCTTTCAATGCAGGACTTCAGGGCGTTTTTATTTCCCAAGCATTTGGTTCGTTAGTCACTCTTCTTCTCGTTATTCCTGTTTTCAGTCAGTTCAGACTCTTCTTTTCCGGCGCAATGCTGCGTGACATGCTTCGTATAGGCTTGCCTTATGTGCCGACAGGGATAGCCGGACTTCTCATTCATCTGATAGACCGGAACATTTTAATCCGGATTTCAGCTTCAGAGATTGAACGAATTTATGGGAAAGGCTATCAGGCATCTGATATTGTAGGTATTTACGGACGTATTGCGGCCTTCGGGGTTGTGCTTCAGCTTTTTATCCAGGTATTTCGCTTCGCTTGGCAGCCGTTTTTTCTTCAACATGCCAAAGATCCCGACGCAAAAAGGATGTTTCAGCATGTGCTTAGTATTTCCACCCTTTTTACCATGTTTTTGGCGCTGGCGGCTTCCTTTTTTGTGCCCGATCTTGTTCGCTGCCACTACGGAGGACGCTTTTATCTGCTTCCGCCTCGTTACTGGATAGGGCTTTCAATTCTGCCCTGGATTTTTCTGAGCTATGTTTTTGACATGGTATCCACCAATCTTTCCGCAGGGCTGCTTATTACCGGCAACACGCGCTATTTGCCTGTTGTCACCTTTGCCGGTGCTGCCGTGACGGCTCTTTGCTGCTGGTGGCTTATTCCACTGAGCGGCATGGATGGAGCTGCCTTTGCCATTGTTGGTGGCACGCTTATCATGTGCCTCGTCATGGCATGGTACTCCCTCAAGCTCTATCCTGTCCACCATGACTGGCTCAAACTTATTCTGCTCCTGGTGACAGGTATTGCGCTTGCATGGGTTAACTCACTTGCAGGGTTGGAGCTGACTCAGGTTGTGGAAGGTATTGCATTGAAAACCTCCATGCTGGTTGTCTATCTTGTCATCGCCGTAGCTCTTTTCCGTGAAGAGGTTTCGATAGTTGCCCTGAAAGTGGGCAATAAATTCAGACGAAAATAATCGCTTCTCCAGGTGAGGCTTCTTTTTTTCTATTATTATGGCCTGGTCGTCTCTATCTAATAACGACCATGCATTTCACCCTTGCCTCCCGGCGGGGGAAATCCCCACTGCTCTTTTCTGTTAGAGAGTTTACGAGTGGCGACTTGTTCAAGTACTTTTTTCAGTGAATCCCGTTGTTCCGGGTTGCATATTTTGGCAAGTTCATGAAAATGAGTCGCCAGTTCACGCTCTATCGTTGCCTGCCGAGAGCCAATGCTTTCCGCAAAGCCTGCTATTTTTTGCGTATCAGGTCTGTCTTTCAATGATTCTTCCAGCAGTTGTTTTTTCAGGAGCGCAATAGCCTGCATTTCAGGCCAGACCTTCTGAAAATGTTCCTGACGCAGTTTGCGAAAACTGACAGTTTGTGACTCGCTGAGAGCAAGAGGCTCTGTAAAAGAGGGTTGATGGTTGAACTGACGGTTAAAGGCTCCCGATCCAGGCTCATGCCGACGGGTATGCTGCCACCACAGAAGGCCGAGCAGCGTTATATTGAGCACAACAAGAAAAACAAGCGCTGTTGAAATAAATCGTTTTGAAGTAAAAAAGTCCATGGTGTCGCCAGGTCAGGTTTTCCGTGTATTGTATCTGGATATCCAGTAATAAAAATATTAAAACCGTTTGTGCTGCACAGTGCAGGCTGCTCACTTTGGGACAGCCTGCTTGTGTAAACCAGGGGTCACTTATTGAAACCGCATTCCGCAATTACCCCGCATCGGGCGTGAATTGAACATTGCCCCCATCTTGTCGCGCTGTGAAGGGGTCAGTACCGAAGCAACTTCCTCAATATGAGAGCTTCTCATACGTGCAAGCTTTGCGTGCTCTTTGCCTATTTTCTCTGAAAGCCCCTCAATTTTTTTTCTGTCAGGAGTGGCTTTGAGTGACTCTTTCTGCAGTTCGATGTTTAATGACTGGAGTCCATTTCTCTCTGCAGCCATACTGTTGAAATGTTTCTGCTGAAGTGCCACGACCTGCTGGCTCTGCTTGTCGTTCAATCCAAGTTGTTGCTGCATAATGCCGATTCTGCAGTTTTGCACTCTGCCACCTGGCATTCTCATCGTTTGCATCCGATTGTCTGGCCCAAGCTCAGCCAGTCTTTTCTGCCATTCGTTATGATAGGCAATCCGGTCTTCGACGGGAGCGTTACGCATTGTTCCGCGAAGCTTGGCCAGTTCCTCATCAGAAGCATGGCTGTAATCTGTCGCGGCTGAAGCAGTGCCAAATCCAATCAGCAACGCAGTCATCATCATCATCATTGTTTTTTTCATCGTTTCTCCTTGTTGTTCATTATTGACATGCTCGGTCACTCATTTTTTCTTTCCTCTCTTTCCAGTTCAAGGTGTCGTCTGGTCATAGTAAGCAAACTCCTGACTGGTATAGTCCTCACCAAGGTTGTTTATCAGTTCACTGATACCTGCTATCGATTGCTTCTCATTATTGAGTACAGATACCACTGCTGAACCGAGATTGATGATAACAAGCACAACCATGAAGGCAAATTTCAAGTCAATACGCCTCCCGAAGCCAGTTGCCTGCTTTGAACCCTGGCCAAACTCCCTTTCTACTCTCTGCATAACCCGAACCCTGAAGAGATGATGCACCTCAAGAGGTTGCATCTCATCAAGCAGTTTCATGGTATTGGAGATCTCTCTCTCTATCTTTTCGTTACTCTGTTTCATCATTATGCTCCTGTTTCAATTAGTTTGACGACAGGTTGTTGAAAAACTTGTGGTTTTTTTTAAAAAATCAATGCTCTGTATAGAAAGCATAAAGTTTGTCATGAAGGTTTTTTTTAGCCCTGTGTACCAGAGATTCCACCGCAGATACCGATGTGTTGAGGATATCGGCTATTTCCTGGTTACTGAATCCATCCTGTTTGCTGAGAAGAAAGGCACTTTTCTGGTTGTCTGGCAACGAATTGAGGGCGTTCTGCAATACTATGGCCCGTTCGTTTCCGGCATAAGCTTCTGCGGGATTTTCACTGTGAGGTGCAGCAATCTCTGCCGAAGGGTCCTCCACACCGATCATTCTTTTAAGAGAACTGAACCGTTTTTGGCGTTTCAGGTGGCGCAGATGGTCAAGGGATTTTGTAACGGCAATTCTGTATATCCAGGTTGAAAGTTTTGCTTCCTCCCTGAACCGTTCCAGAGAACGAAAAACTTCGACAAACACATCCTGGGCAAGATCTTCGGCATCTTCACGATTGAAAACAAAACGATAACAGGTATTGATCACCATCTCCTGGTGTTCCGCAACGAGGCTTTTGAACAGCTCGTCCTTTGATGTCATACCTTTTTTTTGCGAGTGCACTTGTGTCAGTTCTTGAGAATATATCCGATAATAGATAAAGCCTGACGGTTGGACGTCAGGCTTTTCATTTTCCTGCTCTTTTTTTTACAAAACCCGCAATGAGCTGTTCTTCAATCTCACTTCTCAGGCAAGTTTTGTGGCAAAGGCAAGAACCTTGTCAACTTTCTCCTGTGAATCGGCTTCGCAATAGAGGCGCAGTACCGGTTCAGTACCCGATGGCCGGATCAGCATCCATCCACCTTCAAAATGATATTTGTAGCCGTCGAGATTGCTGAATTTCAAAACTTTGTATCCAGCGATGGAGGCAAGATCTCCTGCTGAAACGCGGTCAATCATGGCCTGTTTTTTGGCTTCGCTGACATGCAGGTCAACCCTGTTGAAACAGAAGAAGCCATACTCCTCATAAAGTTCATTGACAAGCTCCGAAAGGGTTTTCTCTTTGCGGGTCATCATTTCAAGGATCAAGAGACCGGTATAGACGCCGTCCCGTTCCGGCAGAAACGAGGTAATGCCTATGCCACCAGACTCTTCACCCCCGATAAGGATGTCATTGGTGGTCATGAGCTTGCTGACATGCTTGAACCCTATCTGTAGTTCATGCAGAATGAGATTGTTCTTGCGGCATATTTTGTCAATGACATCGGTCAGTGCAAATGTTTTGGCCACTTCGCCCCTCTGGTGCTTTTCCTCGACCAGGTACTTGAGAATAATGGCAAAAAGCTTGTGGGAATCGACAAACGCACCGTTTTCATCAAGCATGCCAATACGATCGGCATCACCGTCATTGATAATGGCGACATCGGTTTCAACCTCCTTGAAGAACTCTATAAACTCTGTGATATACTGAGGCATAGGCTCGGGATTGATGCCTCCGAAGCCAGGGTTGATGCTGCAATGGTAGCAATTGACCATTGACTCATCGAACAAGCCTTTGATGATATCCTGTCCGGCGCCGAACATGGCATTATGCGCAATCTTGATTCTTGACTCACGGATCAGGGGAAGGTCGATGCTGCTTTTCAGATAGCTTACATAAAACCCCTTCATGTCAACCATCTCGATCAGCTTTTTATCAGCCACGATCTCCGTTTGCGGATCAACAAGCGGAAGAAAGCTTTCGATTTCCGCGATAACTTCCGGGTGTGCCGGGCCGCCATAGGATGCCTTGACCTTGAACCCGTTATAGATCGCAGGATTATGGGATGCAGTGATAACAATACCGCCAGCAAGCTGTTTTGCTTTTGTAAAGAGAGAAACGGCGGGAGTCGAGGCAAAACTGTCGGAAAGATATACCTTCAGTCCCTGTGACGAAAAGACCTCCGCAGTATATTCAGCAAACTCTTTTGACATAAAGCGGGTATCGTACCCCACGCAGACCCCTTTCGCCTTGTTTGGATGGTCAAGAAAGTAGTGGGCGGATGCCAGCGCAGCAAGTTTCAGGTTATCAAACGTATAATCCTTTGCTATAATTGCCCGCCATCCGTCAGTACCGAATTTAACTTGCATTCTTTATTGATTTTGATATAATTGGAGCTTAAACCACTCAAGGACGTGGTAACGCAAAATAAATATATAAACGATAAAGTACGGTTTTCCTGTTGTTCATCCAATTATCTCTTTTTCGATGCCCAAGAAGCTTTTTGTTTTAGCAGGAGAGGTTTCCGGAGACATGCACGCTGCCGGAGTGATTGCTGAACTGCTTAAGGCAAAGCCTGACATCAGGGTATTCGGTATCGGTGGTCAGAAGCTTCAGGCGCTTGGCGCAGAGCTGCTCTATGACACCGCGCAGATGAGTATCATGGGCTTTGTTGATGTGCTCAAGCATCTCTTCTTTCTTCGTCGGGTTTTTCGGGATCTCAAGGAGGCTGTACTCAGGGAAAAACCCGACGCAGCTTTTCTGATTGATTATCCGGGCATGAACCTCATCATGGCCCGTTTTTGTCACGAACTCGGCATTCCGGTTATCTTCTATATCTCCCCGCAAGTCTGGGCCTGGAAAGAGGGGAGGGTAAAAGCGATCCGCCGAGACGTTGACCGGCTGCTCGTTATTTTCGATTTTGAAGTTGACTTTTTCCGTTGCCACGGTGTCACCGCCGAATTTGTCGGTCATCCCGTTATTGAACAGCTTGACGAACTCTCTCTTCCATCGCGGGAGAGTTTTGTAAAGCAGCACGAGCTTGCGCCTGAAACCCGTCTTGTCGGACTTCTTCCCGGCAGCCGCAAGCAGGAGATTGCCCACATTCTGCCCGACATGCTCAAAGCTTCACGCTTGCTGAGTCGCGACTACCAGGTTGTTTTTCTCATTGGCCGTGCTCCGCACCTTGACGAAGCGGCATACCATGCGCTGGCGCAATACCCTGACCTGACCATTATCAACTGCTCCGCTTATGAGGTCATGCAATACAGTGAGCTTGCACTGGTCACCTCCGGTACTGCAACCCTTGAGACGCTATGCTTTGGACTGCCAATGATTGTGCTCTACAGGACAGGCAGAGTGAACTATCTGATTGGCAAACAGTTGGTCAAACTGAAAAATATATCGCTCGCCAATATTGTCGCCAAAGGGCTTGGCAGCTCTGAAACGGCAGTGCCGGAACTTCTCCAGCATGACGCGAACGGCGCAGAGATATACCGTCAGGCACGCATGATTCTTGACGACCCGGAACTTGCCGCCGCCATGCGTCGTGAATTGCTTGCCGCACGTGACAAGCTTGCCTGCAGCTCTCCCTCAAACAAAGTCGCTGGTATCTTGCAGGAATACCTCTAACAGAAAAGTCTGGTTACAATGGAAAAAGCTGTTGATTACCTCGTCGCTCATCCGGTACTCTTTATCATGGCAGTAATCGTTGCCATCATGATAATGCTCTCCTTTTTCCGACGGGTCATGCGCCTCTTTCTTGTTGTCGCCGCCATGCTCGTACTCTACGCCGCATGGCTCCAGCTCACCGGCGGCCCGACTCACGAGATATTCCAGAATCTTGGACACATGCTCAACAACACCATTCGTTTTCTCGGCGACCTGTTCGGCCATCTCTTTGCCCTGCTGAAATTTCCCAAGAAGGGGTTGGTGTAGGGGGGCTGAGGCGAGAGCAGGGGTACTGAGAAAACAATATGAAGATGAGTCAGGCGTGTCTATATTGTGAAAAAAAGAAATGGCACCTGCAGCAAGAAAACATTTTCACATCCGTTAGCCGAGGTTTTTGGCTTTATGGTAACCGACCAATCCCCTAAAGCTCAACGCTACCGAGCACATCGGCTTTGCCCTTTCAACAACAAGGTTCCAAACTGTACCAAAGACAAGGCAAAAAATCCTCTCGGTGTGTGCTCTGTTTTGCAGAACAACATGCCAGTCATCACTTGCCCGGTACGCTTTCGTGAAGAGTGGCTTATTACCGATGATGCGGCTTCATTCTTTTTTGAAGAGGGCGCACTCTGGAGTTCATTGACAGAAGTTCGTCTGAATGATGCTTTTGGCAAATCTGCAGGAAATATCGATGTGGTGCTTGTTGCCTATGACAAACACGGCAAAGTGATCGACTTCGGAGCCCTTGAGGTTCAGGCTGTCTATATTTCAGGTAATGTCCGAGAACCTTTTGAGCACTACATGAAAGATCCAGGTGCACATGCACTGATGGACTGGACTGCGCAACCGAACTATCCACGTCCGGATTTTCTTTCCTCGTCGAGGAAACGGCTTGCCCCGCAACTGTTGTTTAAAGGCGGAATTTTGCATTCATGGCAGAAGAAAACAGTGGTAGCAATCAACAGAAGTTTTTTCGAAACACTTCCTCTTTTGAAGCCAGTTAAAAAGAGTGAAGCCGATATTGCCTGGTTCATTTACGATCTTGAGCCTGTTGTCGATGGAGATCAGGAACGATATCAGCTCAGAAAAGTTGACGTGGTGTATACGGAGTTTCAATCAGCCCTCCTCTCTATCACGACAGCTTCTCCCGGAAACGTTGCCGATTTTATGCGTTTGCTACAGGAAAAGCTTGATGAACAACTTGAAACAGCTCCAACCAACAAGAGTTTAGACAAACCATT
>SZXY01000149.1 GCA_005843805.1 Chlorobium sp. | reverse complement strand
GTTGTCCTTGTTGTCCCTGAAGTCACTCCCTTTATACCCCATTCCTCTCTTACCGAACAACGTCCCCTGTGTCCCTCCTGTCCCTCTATCATCTTCTATGGCTTTTTATTATATTGAAGGATTAACTTCAAGGTTTTAACATCGTTTTTATGATCAAGCAATGCGGGTGTTCCGGGGGAATGACTGACCGTACGCCCTATGAGGAGGTGGTACTCGATACCATGCTCTACAGCGCACGACTCAAGGAGAGGGTTGCGCAACATGACAGTGCGGTCATTGTAGCGATGGCTCGCATGATTGCCGGGACGTTTGAGGATGGCGGCAAGCTTCTCATTTGTGGTAATGGCGGCAGTGCGGCGGATGCCCAGCATCTTGCGACCGAGCTGACTATCCGTTACCGAAGCAGTGTGGATCGTCCGGCACTTCCGGCAATTGCGCTTTCAGTCGATACATCAGCCCTGACGGCGGGAGCCAATGATTTTGGCTATGACGCTGTCTTTGCAAGGCTTGTTGAGGCTTATGGCCGGGAAGGGGATGTGCTGCTGTGCCTTTCAACCAGTGGCAACAGTAAAAGTGTTGTCAATGCTCTGGAGAGTGCCCGGCGCCAGGGTATGAAAACACTTGCTTTACTTGGCGGTGATGGTGGTTTGTTGAAGGGAGTGGCCGACCTTGAAGTTATTGTGCCCCATTCAGGTTCTGCAGATCGTGTGCAGGAGTGCCATATTACGGTTGGGCATGTTATTATTGATCTTGTAGAGCGCCTGCTCGGGTATGCCTGAGTCGTTCTTCGTTATAACCAAAAAGAAAAATCGCTATGCAGATTAAGCAGATTGAGGGTGCTCTGAGTGCAAAGGATATCAGGTTTGCGCTGGTTGTTGCTCGTTTTAACGATTTTATAGGCCAGAAGCTTGTTGAGGGTGCGGTTGATTGTATCCGCCGACATGGGGGATCGGAGGATAATATTGCCATCTATCGTTGTCCCGGTGCCTTTGAGTTGCCGATGGTTGCCAAAAAGGTTGCCCTGAGCGGCAAGTATGATGCTCTTATTACTCTTGGAGCCATTATCAGGGGTTCTACGCCGCATTTTGATGTC
The DNA here is from genome assembly GCA_005843805.1 of Chlorobium sp. Taxonomy (GTDB): domain Bacteria; phylum Bacteroidota; class Chlorobiia; order Chlorobiales; family Chlorobiaceae; genus Chlorobium. The sequence goes on along the minus strand of SZXY01000149.1, from coordinate 16,611 downwards.
ATTGCAGCCGAGGCCACCAAAGGTATTGCACAGGTTGCTCTCGATACCGGTGTGCCAATTGCATTTGGCGTTCTGACTACGGAAAATATCGAGCAGGCCATAGAGCGTGCGGGTACAAAAGCTGGTAACAAGGGTTTTGATGCGGCCATGACTGCCATCGAGATGGTGAACCTCTATCGGCAGATTTAGTTTTTGCTGAACTGCTTGAGATTGTTCCCGATTATTTGGGAGGAGGTCGCCATAAGCTCTTCGACACTCTTGAACTGTGAAGGCGGAATGGGTTTGCTGATAATTACCCTGATTTTTCCTTTGTTGATTTTAAGGCTTTTTTTTGGGGTGATGAGATGGCTGCCAATGATGGTGACGGGAAGAACAGGGGCTCCTCCTTTCTGGGCGACAAGAAATGCCCCTCGTTTGAACGGGAGGAGTTCTCCGGTCAGTGAACGGGTGCCTTCAGGGAAAATATGGACGGAACGACCGCTTTTGAGTACTTCCGATGCCTGAAGAAGGCTTTTCAGTGCTTCCCGGTTTTGTCCTCGCTTGATCATCACAAAGCCGGCTTTTTTGATCACATTGCCGAAGAGTGGTATTTTTCCAAGCTCTTCTTTTGCAACAAACCGCAAGTTGAGGTTCATGATGCCGAGCAGCAGTGGAATATCTGCCATGCCGGCATGGTTGCTGATAACCAGATAGTTCTGGTCGGGGTTGTAGTTTTCCTGGCCAGTCACCTCGATTGAGATGCCGAAAAGTTTTGCGCTGAACCGGCCCCACCATGCTGTGACTTTATGGAAGCCATCACCTGTCGGGTCGAGCATGTTGACAAAGACTGACCACAAGAGCCCGAAAAACATGACTGGTATCAGGATGAAAAAAAAAAGGAGCGTTCTGAGGTTCATTCCGTAATCCTCCTTGGGGTTACTGGTCGAGCCCGTTGAGAAAAGATGCGAGTTCTTTATAGTCTGAACCGATAAGTGTGGCCATTTTCTTTTTTTCCATCAGACACTGAAGACGCTGGGGTACCTCTATTTTCAGGTCGAGGACACTCTCTATCGCGTCAAGAAATTTTGAAGGATGGGCGGTTGAAAGCACAATGCCGGTTTTTCCTTCGCCGTGTCCCGAGCTTCTGTAGCGTTCGAGTGCCCGGAATGCGACTGCGGTGTGTGGATCCATGATATAGCCGAAACGGTCATAGGCCGATCGGATTGCCGCACGTGTCTCTTCATCCGAAACGGCTATGCCTGAAATATCCCTTCCCATAGATTCATTACTGTTGTGATAGAAATATCTCAGTCTTGCAAAATTGCTTGGATTGCCTACGTCCATTGCCGTGGAAAGGGTGGTGATGGTGGGACGAGGTTCGTATCGTCCCTCTTCGAGGTATCGGGTGACACTGTCATTGGCATTTGAGGCGGCAATGAAGTGGCCAATCGGGAATCCCATCTTTTTGGCCAGCACACCGGCGGTGAGGTTGCCATAGTTACCGCTTGGCACGGAAAAGATGGGGTCGGTGACTCCGAGCTCTTCTTTCAGATGAAGGGCAGCCCATGCGTAGTAGAATGATTGGGGGATCAGCCGCGAAATATTAATTGAATTGGCGGATGTGAGTGTCAGGCGTTCCTTGAGGATTGGATCGACAAATGCCTGTTTTACCATTCGCTGGCAGTCGTCAAAATCGCCCTGGACTTCAAGGGCGTGAACGTTGTTTCCGGCGGTGGTGAGCTGCTGTTCCTGGAGAGGACTGACTTTTCCTGAAGGATAGAGCAGTACAACCCTTGTGTTGGCAATTCCCTGAAATCCATAGGCAACAGCGCTGCCTGTATCTCCCGATGTTGCAACCAGTACGGTGATGAGCCGCTGGTCTTCAGATGCAAAATAGCCGGTCAGCCGAGCCAAAAAGCGGGCGCCGTAATCCTTGAAGGCCAGTGTCGGTCCGGAGAACAGCTCTTCGACAAAGGTGTTGCTGTCGAGAGTGATAAGCGGTGTTTCAAAGTTGTAACAGCTCTCGATCATCTCTTCGAGCCGCTCGAGGGGAATTTCAGCGCCAATGAACTTTTTTGCAATGGCAAAGGCGATGTTGTTGAAGCTGGCGCCTTCAAGCAGTTCGATCTCCTCCGGTGAGAAACGGGGGATTTCGGAGGGGATATAAAGACCGCCGTCAGGAGCAAGCCCTTCAAGTGTGGCCTTTTTTATTGAGACAGGTATCGAGGATTTACTTGTACTGAAATAGATCATGGTCAAACAATCGCTATGGTGATTCGTTACAATATTCTTGCCCCTTCCTTGCAGATGGGGGATACCCATACATCTGACTGGAGGCGGGCTTTCGAGTGGAGGAATGCCTCTTTCATGGCCTGGGCTACCTCATGAGCTGTTTTGGCGGAGGAGGAAAATGCGAAAATTGAGGGGCCTGAGCCTGCAATGCTGCATCCGAGGGCGCCACTGTCAAGTGCGGCCTGCTTGACCTCAAAGAAGCCGGGTATGAGCGGAGCGCGTTTTGGTTCAGCGATTACGTCCACCAGGGCACGACCGATAAGGTCATAGTCGGAGGTGAGAAGTCCGGCAACGAGGGCGCCGACATTGCCCCATTGCTGGGTGGCCGTTTTGAGCGGGATGCTTGTCGGAAGAACTGAACGCGCATAAGAGGTGCGCAGTTCGGTGTGCGGGTGTACCAGGGAGCAATAAAGATTTTCCGGCGAGGGAATCGTAATGAGATCGAGTGGCGTATAGCTTCGTATCAGAACGAAATTGCCGAGAATTGATGGAGCGGCGTTGTCGGCATGAGCTGATCCGCAGGCTACCCGTTCTCCTTCAATGGCGAAGTAGACCAGCTCCATTTTCGTACAGGGATTACCCATCAGCTCGTTTGCCGCTACCAGCGCCGCAGCGGCGCTCGCTGCACTGCTGCCCATCCCACTGCTGAGCGGCAGGTGTTTTCTGAGTTCGAGTGAGATATGTCCGGTAAAGTCGATCTGTTTATGGGTCCGGAGATACTCAAGGAATTTCAGAACAACAAAACTTGAGGTGTTTTTTTTGGGATCGAGAGGGAGTGCACCACCGTCACCCGTAATGGCGGTAATGGAGACCGGAGATCCGGATTGTATTTCATCGGAAAGCGTCAGAATTACTTCATCACCAGGTTCGGTAATGGCAAATCCCAGGACATCAAAACCGCAGGCAACATTTCCGACGGTTGCCGAAGCGAATCCTTTGACAGTTTTCATACTGTTTTTTGCGAGCAAAATTCCTGTATGTAGAGGTATAGGGTTAAATCCTGAAAAGGAAGCTATTCAAATGAGAGAGAGTATTTGAATAACTAAAAGCTTTTCATTAAATTTAGGTTTTAAGTCTTTTGGAAAGGTAACAGCCCGAGTTGAACTTCAAAAGAAGGTAAGCAGAATCTTTCTTTTTTCTTAACAAATAACCAAGCGGAATAAGATATGTCTACAACAGTCAGGCCTGATGAGGTTTCATCCATACTTCGCAAGCAGCTTGCAGGGTTTGAGTCCGAAGCAGAGGTATATGATGTGGGAACAGTGCTGCAGGTTGGTGACGGTATTGCTCGTGTTTACGGTTTGTCGAAGGCTGCCGCAGGCGAGCTGCTGGAGTTTCCCAACAAAGTGATGGGTATGGCTCTGAACCTTGAGGAAGACAACGTCGGTGCTGTATTGTTTGGTGAATCAAATCTTGTAAAAGAAGGCGATACGGTTAAAAGAACCAACATTCTTGCTTCAATCCCGGTTGGAGAGGCAATGCTCGGAAGGGTTATCAATCCTCTTGGTGAGCCGATTGATGGCAAGGGCCCTATTGAAACACAGATTCGTCTTCCACTCGAACGCAGGGCACCTGGTGTCATTTACCGTAAATCGGTTCATGAACCGCTTCAGACAGGACTCAAGGCTATTGATTCAATGATCCCGATTGGTCGCGGACAGCGCGAACTTATTATCGGTGACCGTCAGACCGGCAAGACTGCTGTAGCGATCGATACCATTATCAACCAGAAAGGCAAAGGCGTTTTTTGTATCTATGTGGCTATCGGACTGAAAGGTTCGACCGTTGCCCAGGTTGTCAATACCCTGGAAAAATATGATGCAATGTCATATACCACCGTTATTTCGGCAACGGCATCCGATCCTGCACCACTGCAGTTTATCGCTCCGTTTGCCGGTGCTACTCTTGGAGAATATTTCCGCGACACCGGTCGTCATGCGCTTGTGGTCTATGATGATCTTTCAAAACAGGCTGTTGCCTATCGTCAGGTCTCTCTTCTGCTTCGTCGTCCGCCAGGCCGTGAAGCATATCCTGGTGACGTTTTCTACTTACACTCCCGCCTGCTTGAAAGAGCTGCGAAAATAACCGACGACATCGAGGTTGCCAGGAAGATGAACGATCTGCCTGATGCTCTCAAGTCGATGGTGAAGGGTGGGGGAAGCCTTACCGCACTGCCGGTTATTGAAACCCAGGCTGGTGACGTTTCGGCATATATTCCGACCAATGTGATTTCCATTACCGACGGTCAGATCTTCCTTGAGTCAAACCTCTTCAACTCCGGTCAGAGGCCTGCTATCAACGTCGGTATCTCGGTTTCCCGCGTCGGTGGAAGCGCCCAGATCAAGGCGATGAAGAAGGTTGCTGGTACCCTGCGTCTCGATCTGGCGCAGTTCCGTGAACTTGAGGCCTTCTCGAAATTCGGTTCTGACCTCGATAAAACCACCAAGGCACAGCTTGACAGGGGTGCCAGGCTTGTTGAAATTCTCAAGCAGGGCCAGTATATCCCTATGCCGGTTGAAAAACAGGTAGCCATCGTTTTCCTTGGCACCAATGGATTGCTTGACACGGTTGATCTTCGCTTTATCCGCAAGTTCGAGGAAGAGTTTCTCAGTATGCTTGAGATCAAGCACGGCGATATCCTCAAGAAAATTGCAGAGAGTGGCACACTCGACACCGATGCAGCAAACAAGCTCAAGGAAGTTGCTGTCAAGTTTGTGGATGCCTTCAAGGAAAAGAATAAGGCGTAAGAGAGAGTAGAGGGTTTTTAAGCAATCTATTAACAGTCCCGTAATACATGCCTACATTAAAGGATATACGTGTACGAATCAAAGGGGTAAAGTCTACACAGCAGGTTACCAAGGCAATGAAAATGGTGGCTGCAGCAAAGCTCAGAAGGGCACAGGAACGGGCCGTCATGGCTCGTCCCTATGCTTCGAAGCTGAAGGATATGCTCGGTTCCCTGTCTGTAAAGGTAGATACTTCGCTCAATCCCCTGCTTTCGGGTCGTTCGGAGGTCAACAAGGTTCTGGTCATTCTTGTCACGGCAGACAGGGGCTTGTGCGGCGCGTTCAATACCAATATCATCAAGCTTGCCTACAAAACCATTCATGAGGATTTTGGCGCGATACATGCCAAGGGTGGAGTAAGCATGATCTGTGCTGGCAGTCGTGGCCTTGATTTTTTCCGCAAGAGAGATTACAAGATTGTCAAGGGCTATCCGGCAGTTTTTCAGAGCCTTGATTTCAGTACGGCAAAGGAGATCGCCGCAACAGCTTCCGGCATGTATCTGCGTGGCGAGGCTGACAGGGTGATTGTTGTCTACAATGAGTTCAAGTCGGTGCTTTCACCCAACCTGAAAGCCGAACAGCTTCTTCCCATTGCACCAGAAACTACCGGGAAGGAGAATACCAGCGACTATATTTATGAGCCATCACCTGCCGTTATTATCGACGTGCTGGTGCCCAAGCATCTCAATACCCAGATATGGAGAATGATGCTTGAGTCCAATGCTGCAGAGCAGGCGGCCCGTATGTCGGCAATGGATTCTGCAACCGAAAATGCCAAAGAGCTTCTCCGCACACTCAATATTGGTTATAACCGTGCACGTCAGGCGGCTATTACCAAGGAGCTGAGTGAAATTGTAGGTGGCGCTGACGCATTGCAGAACTGACAAGTACAACTCAGGAGATTCATGAGTTCAAGCGCCCCGCAAGGGCGCTTTTTTTTTCCCCTCATGCGCTCATGGAGCGTCCGCGTTATGCAGCTCAACTGGAAATGACTTATATTACACAACTTGATCATTGACATTAGAGTCTCTTTTCATATTCAATTTAAGCCGTGAGCATGAAGATATACAAGTTTGGAGGGACTTCTCTGGGGTCGGCAGGGCGTATCAAAAAAGTTGCCGATATTATTGTCAGTGCACTCGATGAGCATAAGCTTGTTGTCGTTGTGTCGGCGATTCACCGTGTTACCGATCTTTTGCTTGAATCGGCAACAAAAGCCTGCAACGGTGACATCGGGTATCGCAGTACACTCGATGAACTCGATCATCTGCACCTCTCAATAGTCGGTGAACTTTTTGCCGGAGTTCCCCTTGAGGAGGTCACCGCCTCGGTACGTTCCGAACTCTCCGAGCTTCATGATATTGTACATGGCGTTTTTCTTCTCAGGGAGTTTTCCGACAAAAGCTCGGCGCTTGTACTTGGATTCGGTGAGCGTCTTTCTGCCCGCATCGTCAGTCGTTATCTTCAGGAGCGCCATATCGCATCGTTTTATCTCGATGCCCGTGAACTGATCGTGACCGATGCCAATTATGCAGATGCACGGGTGGACGCTCATGCATCTGATCTGCAGATCAGAAAACGTCTTTCATCTTTTGAGGGTGTGCCTGTCGTGACCGGATTTATCGCGGCAGCTCCGGACGGCACTGGAACTACCCTCGGTCGGGGTGGTTCCGATTATACGGCATCTATTCTTGGCGCCGCACTCGGGGCCAGGGAAATCTGGATATGGACTGATGTTGACGGTTTTTTCAGTGCCGATCCCAAACGGGTTCGGGATGCCAGGATTCTGCCCTACATCAGTTATGCAGAGGCAATGGAACTCTCTCATGCAGGAGCAAAAGTTTTGCATCCTCTTGCCGTTCAGCCAGCCATGAAAGCGGCAATTCCTCTGCTGATAAAAAATTCGTTCAACCCTGTGGCAGAAGGTACACGAATTGAACGGGCAACACCGCCGGAAGTGACCCGCTCACTGCCGGTAACAGGTCTTACCTCCATCAACAAGGTCATTCTGCTGAACTTTTCAGGAAGTGGAATGGTGGGTGTGCCCGGCATTGCTTCCCGTCTTTTCAGTTGCCTGGCTCGTCACCGCATCAACATAATTTTTATATCCCAGGCTTCATCCGAACAGTCGATAACTCTTGCCATCAATCCGTCGCAGGCTACAAAAGCCAAAAAAATCCTCGAGGAGGAGTTCAGTGGAGAGATTCAGTCGCGTCAGATAGAGCCTCTCGTTATCAGGCGGAACCTGGCCATGATCGCTGTTGTTGGCAATAACATGTCAGGCCATCCTGGTGTTTCGGCCCAGTTGTTTGAAACGCTCGGAAAAAACGGGATCAATGTCATCGCGGTAGCCCAGGGTGCAAATGAAATGAATATTTCCATAGTTATTGACTGCCATGATGAAGACAAAGCGCTGAACTGCATCCATGAATCGTTTTTCCTCTCCCAGCGCAAGGTGCATCTCTTTATTGCAGGTACCGGAACTATCGCCAAAAGCCTGATCGGTCAGATCAGTGCCCATCGAAAAAACCTCCAGCAGGACAACGATCTCGATGTTGTGGTTTGCGGTATGGCCAATACCCGGAAAATGGCGATGAATGATAATGGCATTGACCTTCAGAACTGGCAGGAGGCTCTTGAAACGAGAAGCGGACATCCTGGAATCGAAGGGTATATCGAGCTTATCAGGGAGAGAAATCTGCACAATACAATTTTTGTTGACTGTACGGCAAGTTCGCAGGTTGCAGAAATCTATCCGGAGCTGTTGCTCGCCAATATTTCTGTTGTGACAGCCAACAAGCTTGGCATGGCCGCTCCCTTGCCTCTCTACAGGAGAATAAGGGATGCCCAGAAGAAAAGCAATGCCCGTTTTCTCTATGAAACCAATGTTGGTGCCGGGTTGCCGATCATCAATACCCTGAACGATCTTAAAAACAGCGGCGACAAGATTATCTCTATCGAGGGTGTTCTTTCCGGCACCCTGAGTTTTATTTTCAATGAACTTCGCAAAGGGGGGAGGTTCAGCGAAATTGTCCGTCGCGCCCAGGAGGCAGGCTATACCGAGCCCGATCCGAGGGATGATCTTTCAGGAGCTGATTTTGCCCGCAAGTTCCTCATTCTTGGTCGCGAACTCGGCTTTACACTCGAGTATGGTGATGTTCTGTGTGAGAGTCTGGTGCCTCCGGAGTATCGTGGTGATATGGCGGTTCCGGAGTTTCTTGACCGATTGTCGAGTGTAGACGAGTGGTATCTGGCAGAAAGTCAAAAAGCCGCCGGAGAGGGAATGACCATAGCCTATGCGGGTGAGATCAGGGATGGAAAGGCAAGTATCGGCGTGAAAATGGTTCCGCTGGCAAGTCCTATTGCAGGGCTCAATGGATCGGAAAATATGGTAGTGTTTACCACAGAGCGATACCTTGCAACCCCTCTGGTTGTGCGCGGTCCCGGCGCAGGTGGAGAGGTTACGGCAGGCGGTGTTTTTGCCGATATCCTGCGTATTGCAAGCTATCTGGTTTGAGGAGAATCGATGCTTGCTGAAATTGTTTCAATTGGTGATGAACTGCTTAAAGGTCAGCGTGTCAATACCAATGCCGCTTTTATGGCCGGCGCGCTTGCCGGAATAGGTGTGCCGGTGCAACGGATTGTTGCCTGTTCCGATCTTGAAACAGAGATGGTGGCCGTGCTTGCCGAATCGCTTGAACGGGCTGATATTGTTCTGGTTACGGGAGGTCTTGGGCCTACCAGGGATGACCGGACAAAAAAAGCGGTGCAGCAGCTTCTCGGAAGAGGGGTGGAAGTGAGCGAGGAGGCCTATGCACATCTTGCTACCTGGATGAAACAGAGAGGGCGGGAGGTGCCGGATTCACTCCGTGACCAGGCGGTGGTGATTGAGGGTTCGATTGTCATTGAGAATACCAGAGGAACGGCTGCAGGGATGATTATTGAGTGTGGTGAACAGTTCAGGAACCACTATCTGGTGCTGATGCCCGGTGTACCCACTGAAATGAAGGCGATGATGGAGCTTTCGGTTGTTCCCTGGTTTGCCTCACTCTCCAGAACGGTTATTCGTCACACCCCCGTAAAAACGCTTGGTATAGGCGAGTCAATGCTTGCCGAAATGATTGTCGATGTTGAAGATAGTTTGCCAGCCGGAACGACACTGGCATACTTGCCTCATGCAGCAGGTGTAAACCTGATGATAACCTCCATCGGTCGAGAGCGTGAAGAGGTAGAGCGTGATAACCAGAGTGTGGTGGATGCCATTGTCCAGAGGGCAGGCAGGTTCGTCTATGCAACCAGAGAGGTAACTCTTGAAGCGACCATTGGAGAGCTGCTCTCTCTTGCCGGGAAGAGTGTGGCGGTTGCCGAATCCTGTACTGGTGGACTTGTTGCAAGTCGTTTGACTGATGTGGCGGGTTCATCTGCCTACTTCCTTCAGGGTTTTGTAGTCTACAGCAACGAGGCCAAACATCAGGCACTTGGAGTGCCGAGAGAGACCATTCAAACGTTTGGTGCGGTGAGTGAAGAGGTTGCCCGTGCAATGGCAAGCGGATGCATTGAAAAGAGCGGGGCTGATTTTGCTATTTCCACAACGGGTATTGCCGGACCGGGCGGAGGATCTCAGGAAAAACCTGTAGGCATGGTTTGCCTGGCAATTGCACAAAAAACTTCAGGCACGGTTGAGTCCCGCACTCTCTATATGTATGGGGATCGGGAACAGAACAAGCTGCGCTTCAGTGAAGCCGCTCTTCGGGAACTATGGGAGTGTTTGCGTCGCAACCCGAAACAGTGACTGTGACTGAGGAAGGTTTTCCGCCGGATGAGCAGAAACTTTATTGCCGGTTTTATAAAAAAAGAAGCTGTTTTATAGATAACTTACTCTGCGTATAAAATTTTTTAAGGGTTTTTACGACAAGAAAATCGTTCTCATGATTGTCTATGGCAAGAATTGCAAGATTACCGGATATAGTTGCCAATAAAATATCTGCAGGTGAAGTTGTTCAGCGACCGGCATCGGTTGTCAAGGAGCTGCTTGAAAATTCCATTGACGCTGGCGCAGACAAAATAACCGTTGCCATAAAGGATGCGGGAAAGGAGCTGATACGGATAGTCGATAATGGCGCGGGGATGCTGCGGGAAGATGCTCTGTTGTGCGTTGAACGTTTTGCAACCAGCAAGATTACAGGAGTCGAGGATCTCGATACCCTCAAGACCCTTGGGTTCAGGGGTGAAGCGCTTGCGAGCATCTCCTCGGTTTCGCATTTTGAACTCAAAACCCGCACGGCAAAAGAGACGCTTGGGTTGAGGTTTCGCTATGAGGGAGGGGTTCTCGCCGAGGAATCAGGTGTACAGGGAGAGCAGGGGACAACGATCACTGTCAGAAACCTGTTTTACAATGTTCCTGCACGTCGGAAGTTTCTGAAGTCCAACGCAACCGAGTTTAATCACATTTTCGAAGTAGTCAAGTCGCTTGCACTCGCTTACCCGGAAATTGAGTGGCGCATGTACAGCGATGACGAGGAGCTTTTTCATTTCCGGACGCCGGATATTCTCGAACGGCTCAATGTTTTTTATGGCGACGATTTTTCGGCCAGCATGATCGAGATTTCCGAGGAAAACGATTACCTCTCCATCAGGGGATTTCTCGGTAAACCTGCAATGCAGAAACGGCGCAAACTTGACCAGTATTTTTTTATCAACCGTCGTGTTATCCAGAACAGGATGCTCTCCCAGGCAGTCCAGCAGGCCTATGGTGACCTGCTTGTCGAGCGTCAGGCACCCTTTGTGCTGCTTTTTCTTGGTATCGACGCTTCCCGTGTCGATGTCAATGTTCACCCTTCCAAGCTCGAAATAAAGTTTGATGATGAGCGCAGTGTGCGCAACATGTTTTATCCGGTTATCAAGCGGGCCATCCAGTTGCACGACTTTTCTCCCGACTTGTCCGTTTCTGACGCCGACACCTCTTTTGCTCTGCCGCATCAGGAATCTGCTTTCAGAAAACTCTCTTTCCAGGATGTTCCACACCGCTCCACGACCACCGGTGACCTCTATCGCAACTACCGGGAAGGAGCCTTTCACGACACTGCGGGCTCACGTTTTACCGGTTTGCAGCAAGAGGATATTTTTTCGTCCCGACCATCACTCGATAGTGAGCCGGAGCGCAAAAGGCCACAGGGAGATGAAGGGCTCTCCTCCATTCTTCTCTCTCCTGTCTACGAAGATGATATTGTTCCAAACCCGAAAGAGGTGGAACCAAAAATCTGGCAACTGCACAACAAGTACCTTATCTGCCAGATCAAGACCGGGCTTATGATTATCGACCAGCATGTGGCGCATGAGCGCGTGCTCTATGAACGTGCCGTGGATGTCATGAACCAGAATGTTCCCAACTCCCAGCAGTTGCTTTTTCCCCAGAAAGTGGAGTTCCGGGCGTGGGAGTACGAGATTTTTGAGGAGATTCGTGAAGACCTCGACCGGCTTGGTTTCAATCTGAGGCTGTTCGGCAACAAGACCATCATGATCGAGGGGGTTCCCCAGGATGTCAAACCGGGCACTGAGGTCACCATCCTGCAGGATATGATTGCCGAGTATCAGGAGAACGCCTCAAAACTCAAACTCGAGAAGCGCGACAATCTTGCAAAATCCTATTCGTGCCGCAACGCCATCATGGCAGGCCAGAAACTCTCGCTTGAAGAGATGCGCACACTCATCGACAACCTTTTTGCTACCCGTGAACCCTACTCCTGTCCACACGGCAGGCCGGTCATCATAAAGCTCTCCCTTGACCAGCTTGACAGGATGTTCGGAAGAAAATAACAAGAGGGTTGCAAGTTTGCCCAAAAGTACTAAATTTGACATGCATAAGCCCTTGTAGCTCAGTGGATAGAGCAACAGTTTCCTAAACTGTAGGTCGGCGGTTCGAATCTGCCCGAGGGCACTTACTCTTTTCTCCTCCATATTTTGTGCCACATCTTTTTTTGTATTTCCTCCCACGCCGACTCTTTTCACTCTCATCTCAAACATTGACTGGCCGAAGAACGATTACTCCCACAGGCATGCAGGCAGGTGCCGACGAAAGAATTTCAGCAATCACGGTGTTGCATCTCAAGCATATTTGGTATTTTACAGCCGCAACTCTTTTTGTTGGTTTCGCCTAAAAAAGTACGGAAGATGAAGTTTATCAAAGCCCTTGGCATCACTCTGCTGGTGTTGTTCGTCGTCGATATCGCCCGCTACCTTGTCTATCCCGATGTAGGAAAGCTTGCCACAGAAAACCCTGCCAAAACGGCCTTTATGGAGTACCGTGAAGCCCAGTGGAAAAAGGAAGGGCTTATCGACAAAAAAATTCAGCAGAAATGGGTCTCCTTGCGCAATGTTTCCCCCTACCTCATCAAGGCGGTACTCATTGGAGAGGATGACAAGTTCTGGCAGCATGAGGGTTTTGACTACCAGGCCATAGAGCGGGCCATCGAAAAAAACCTCATCGCCAAAAAATTCAAGATGGGTGGCAGTACCATCAGTCAGCAGTTGGCCAAAAACCTCTATCTCTCCTCGTCCAAAAATCCGATACGCAAAGTCAAGGAAGCCATTCTCACCTGGAGAATTGAAAAACAGCTTTCCAAGCGACGGATTCTTGAGCTCTATGTCAATGTTGCCGAATGGGGCGACGGTATTTTCGGCATCGACCAGGCCGCCCGTCACTACTACGGTGTCAGCCCTGCCGGGTTATCGGCGCAACAGGCCGCAAAACTGGCCTCGATACTTCCCAACCCGATAAAGTTTTCACCAACGGGCTCATCCCCCTATGTCCGCACTCGTTCCAGAATCATCTATGCCATCATGCAGCGGCGCGGAATTATTGTTCCCGACTATCAGGAGGTTATGTCACTTCCGCCAGATACCACAGCAGTTGACTCGGTTGTGATCGGGATTCCGGGATTTCTGATTGACCAGGCATTGCCCGCAGACAGCAGTGCAGGTGGTGCCGGGGATAATGGCGCTCTTTCTGAAGGAAAAGGTAAAGGTGACGGGGTCGCTCCTGAAAAACCCTCAGGCAACAGCGGCCAATAAGCTTCGTGTCATTGCATAAAAACAAAAAACGCCCTTTTCTACGGGGCGTTTTTTGTTGGTACAAAAAGCTGTGGATTTTACCGTTCGCTGTAAGGTTCAAACAGTGACTTGTCAACGCCGCAGACAGGGCAGGCCCAATCATCCGGAATATTTTCAAAAGGAGTTCCCGGTTCGATGCCACCGTCAGGGTCACCAACTTCAGGATCATAAACATAGCCGCAAGGTACACAAACCCATTTTTCCATTATAAATTCTCCGTTTAAATTGATAGCACTATAGTATTACAACAAGATGATACAGAAAAAATATACCCTTTTGCCGAGGAATAGTTTTTCCTGACTGGTACAATAAAGCGATCAGGCTTCCAAAAAGTTCGCATCTCTTCCAGAAAAAAAAGATGCTGCTGCTGGAGGGCATCACATTATACGCTTTTATGACCAGGAAAACTCTCTGGCCCTGTAACGGCAATTGCTGTTATACTTTGAACTCTCCTGAACCTTGCATATCTTAAAAGCTGTTGTTCATATTTTTACAAGCTTGTTCTCAGGGCGGGGTGAAACTCCCCACCGGCGGTATACCGGCTACGAGCCGGAAAGCCCGCGAGCGCTTCTGCTTTTAACGGCGGGAGGTCTGCAGATTTGGTGAAATCCCAAAGCCGACGGTTAGAGTCCGGATGAAAGAGGATAAGGAAGCCTTCAGCATTCCTGCGCCCTGATTCATGGGCACCTCTAAAAATCTTTTTTGCGTTTTTTCTGACATGTCGGGATTGGCCCCGTGCGCTACCTGCATGTCGCTCCTCTGGAGCTTGAAGATCAAATTCGCTCATGACGATTTTTAAAGGTACCTGCGGTTTTTGCAATAATTTAATTTTCGTTGCCATGAATCAGTTGTTGACCCGTAAATTCGGTGATTGTTTTCAGCGTGTTGAAAACGCCCTCTCTGCGCTTCGCGAGGGAAAAGGGGTGCTTGTCTCCGACTCACCCGATCGTGAAAACGAAGCCGATCTCATCTTTCCGGCAGAGTCCATTACCGTACCCCAGATGGCCCAGCTCATCCGCGAATGCAGCGGTATAGTCTGCCTCTGCATGACCGACGAAAAAGTGCGCTCTCTTGAGCTTCCCATGATGGTAGCCAACAACACCAGCGGCTTTCAGACCGCCTTCACAGTCTCCATTGAAGCTGCCTCAGGCGTGACCACCGGCGTCTCTGCCGCAGACCGTGTCCATACCGTGAGAACTGCCTCAGCCAACAATGCCCGACCATCCGATCTTCGCCATCCCGGCCACATATTTCCTCTGCGAGCCCGTGCAGGCGGCGTACTTGAACGTCCCGGTCATACCGAAGGAACGGTTGATCTTATGCGCTTTGCCGGCCTCAACCCCTGCGGCGTCCTCTGCGAACTCACCAACCCCGACGGCACCATGGCCAACATGGCCGAAAGCATCCTCTTTGCCGAAAAGCACGGCTACCCCGTGCTCACCATCGAAGACATTGTCGCCTGGCGCGAGCGCGTCGAGCTTCAGGAGCGAGTGGCCTGATTTTTTTTATAACCAGATCAATTTTTCGAAAAAAAGAACCACATGGCAACATCACCCTACCAGAAATTTGAAAGCAGTGAACTCATCCTTCGTGACGAACTGGCAATAGACCGCACCATACTGGCCAACGAACGCACCCTGCTTGCCTACCTCCGTTCCGGCGTCTCTCTCGTCATAGCAGGCGTATCCATCATGCACTTCTCCCAGGAGAGCTGGTTCTGGGCCGTCGGCGTTATCTGCATACCGGTTGGCATCATCACCGGTATTTTCGGCGTTGTCCGCTTCCGCACCATAAGCAAGTCCATCACCACGGTACGCAGAGAGCTTCCCAAGCTGGCAGACGCCGGCTTTGGTCGGGGAGAGTAGGGGGGCAAGTCTATCGAGAGCAGCGACATGACTTTTTCCATATAACCGGTATTTTTTTTACTTTAAAAAACCGGTTAGTTCGGTATGCGCAGGGAATAAATTAAAGTGCCGCAGGCCTGTTGTGATTCCTTGGGTTGTTCTCGTATAAATGGAATTTAGATGCAAGTGTTATGAAGCTTAAAAGAGTAGCAGTCAAAAATTTCAAGGGCGTTTCGGATGTAGAGTTTTCACTGGAGAGCACGACGCGCTTTTCCCAACCGCTTACGGCGCTGCTCGGTGACAATGGAAGCGGCAAAACAAGCGTTCTCCAGGCAATTGCACTGACACTCTCGATGGCGACACGTCGCACTTCCGATATAGCCTCTTTTCATTGGCACGGTTTTCTTCCTGAACGTCTTTCAACTCTTGGGCCAACCTGCATTGAACTTGATGTTCTCTTTGAACCTGAAGAGGTAGAGGTGACCAGTGAACTCTTTGCCGCATGGGAAGAGTCCCTGCCTGCTCACCTTAAAGAGGGAATGAAAATTGTTCCACCTTCAACTTTTTCCGAAGTGACCTTGCGGTTCGAGAAAGGGCGCCTGCTCTCTCCGCAGGGTTTTGGTGCGGTCAATCAATTTTGTGGCCGTTACTACATCAGGGCTATGAAAGATACAAGACCAGACCTAAGGAACAGATATCCCTGGATTGGTGACGTTTTCTGGTTTGATCAGCATCGAAACCTCGGTTACAGAGCGACAGATGAGGTTTCATCGGAATATAGCGGTGATGGGTGGCAGGCTGGTGTAGAGCAACTTCGGGAATATCTTGTCGGATGGTGGGCTTACCATAAAACGCCATCTTCACAGCGCAGAGGAAAAGATAATATTGAACCTCTGGAACAACTGTTTCAGAAGGTATTTCCAGGAAGACGATTTCTTGGGGTAGATGTTCGCGGGGAAGGCTTGAGAGGCAAGACAAATGACTTTTATTTTCTGATAGAACATGATGGCAGAATCTATGACCTGGCGGAGATGTCGTCGGGCGAACAGGCGGTTTTTCCAATGGTTTACGAGTTTGTTCGGCTCAACATTCATCGCTCGATTGTGCTAATTGATGAGCTGGAGCTTCATTTGCATCCGTCAGAGCAGCAACGCCTGTTGGCATCTTTGCCAAAAATCGGTTCAGATTGTCAATTCATCATTACAACACATTCAGAGTTCCTTTCCTCTGCCATTTCCAACGAACGGGAAATTCGACTTGAAAAAGGGTGTCTTGTGAAGGAGGGGATATGCCTGTAGGCACACTTTTCATCGAAGGCAAGCTCGATCAAGAGCTTCTGTATTCTGTTTTGCTGGGTGATCCTGTACTGAAGATTGGTGGATCAAAGAGTAATCTGAAAACTCGGGCACGAGCTGAATGCGAAAACCATGTTGCAGCCGGTTATCTTCGTGACCGCGATTTCGATTACGATCCTCCTTCTGAATTTTCCATTCCGACACTTGACAATGCTGATCCTGTTGGCTGGAGATGGTGTCGGCATGAAATTGAAAATTACCTCATAGAACCTTCGCTTGTCAGTGAAGCCACGAATTGTGCCATTC
>SZXY01000159.1 GCA_005843805.1 Chlorobium sp. | reverse complement strand
TTGTAACCACATTGTACCCTTTGGCTTTCAGCTCTCCAACAAGCTTTTCTGCTACCTTTTTCTGCTCTTCATCGCTATAAAAAACTGCCGAACGGTACTGCGTTCCGATGTCGGGGCCCTGACGGTTGGTCTGGGTTGGATCGTGAATCTCGAAAAAGAGTTTAGCAAGGGTCTCATAGCTCACCAGTGCGGGATCGAACTCTATCTCAACCGCTTCGGCATGACCGGTTTTGCCAGTGCAAACCTGCTTGTAGGCAGGGTGATCGACGAGGCCGCCAGTATAGCCCGATTTGGCGGAGAAAACCCCTTTGAGCTTGTTGAAATGGTACTCAACCCCCCAGAAACACCCTCCGGCAAAAATTGCCTTTTGCGTTACTGTGGCAGCTTTTGCTTCGGGCTGGAAGTTCAGTGAGATGGAGTTGACGCAGTGACGGACATTTTTTGTGGTAATACCTTCATTGAAGAAGACATGGCCAAGATGAGCGCCACAATTGGCACACACTATTTCCGTGCGCCGACCGTCAGCATCCGGAATCTCTTTTACTGCGCCTGCAATGGCGTCATCAAAGCTTGGCCAGCCGGTGCCTGATTCGAACTTGTCCGCAGAACGGAATAGTGGGGCGTCACAACGCCGACAAAGATAGCTTCCCGTCTCCTTGTTGAGGTAATATTTGCCACTGAAAGGCCGTTCGGTTCCTTTACTGAGGATGACCCGCTCTTCTTCGGGTGTCAATTTGTTAAAACTCATACCATTCTCCTTTTGAGCATTAAAACGGAGCTCTTCTGACGTGTGCGAAAGCTTTTCTCCTGCACATCCGACAAGAAAAAAAAGCTGACCGAACAGCAAAAGCAGAGCAATCATACCACCTCTCCGCCAATCACCTCTTTTTCCTCCGAGAAGCATCGTTCATCACTGTTTATTGTTAGTAATCCGCATTCAATAGAACCGCTCTCATCAACAGATGGTTTCAATAGTCACGAACTTTCGAACGTATGAATATGGTTATCATGGATAACTCTTCTCTCCAAACTTGACAACCTTCCGGGACTGCACCGTTATGACTCCATCCAGACACATACCTAACAGGCTTGCTTTTGAAAAAAGTCCCTATCTCCTGCAACATGCAATGAACCCGGTTGAGTGGATGGTATGGGGCAAGGAGGCTTTTGAGAAGGCGAGAAACGAAAACAAGCCCATATTTCTCTCTGTGGGATACTCGACCTGCCACTGGTGCCATGTGATGGAACGGGAGTCGTTTGAAAATGAGGCGATTGCCGAACTGCTGAACCGTTATTTTGTGCCGGTAAAGGTTGACCGTGAAGAGCTTCCTGACCTTGACCGACTCTATATGAACTATGTTCAGGCTACCACCGGCAGAGGAGGCTGGCCAATGTCGGTCTGGCTTACCCCTGATCTGAAGCCTTTTTACGGAGGAAGCTACTTCCCTCCTGAAGAGCGTTATGGAATGCCGGGTTTCAGCACCATTCTTCTCTCCATTGCCCGACTCTGGGAGAGTGAGAGGAACAAAATCATCGAGGCCTCCTCTTCCTTTTTTGCCTCTCTCGGTGAGGATTTCAGGGAAAGCAGCTCATTACCCGAAAGTGACGAGGCACAGAAACAATGCTTTGAATGGCTTGTAAGAAATTATGACCCGGAATTCGGGGGCTTTGGTGGCGCTCCGAAATTTCCAAGGCCCGTTCTCCTGAACTTTCTTTTCAACCATGCTTATTATAACCGAAGCAGTAAAGCTCTCGATATGGCGCTTTACACCTTGCGAAAAATGGCTGACGGGGGGATTCACGACCATATTGCCGTTGCTGGCAAAGGAGGCGGCGGGTTTGCCCGTTACTCTACCGATGAGCGGTGGCATCTGCCTCATTTCGAGAAAATGCTCTACGACAATGCCCAGCTTGCCGTTTCATACCTCGAAGCCTTTCAGTGCAGCGGTGATCGTTTTTTTGCTGAGGTGGCAGAAGATATTTTCAACTACCTGCTCTGCGATATGAGTGCTCCTGAAGGTGGTTTTTACTCGGCTGAGGATGCCGACAGCCTTGAGAGCGAAAGCGGCAGTGAGAAAAAAGAGGGGGCATTCTACCTTTGGAGCGATGATGACGTACGCACAATTCTCGGGCACACAGAGCTTGCCGATCTCTTCGGCTTTGCATACGGAATCAGGGAGGAGGGAAATGCCCGGCACGACCCTCATGGTGAGTTCAGTGGCAAAAACATACTCTTCCGAGAGGCTACCGTTGAAAAAGTGGCAGAGAAGTTCGCCAAAACAAATGAAGAGGTTATGGCAGCTCTTGAAGAGGCCCGGGGAAAGCTCTACACCGTTCGATCCAAAAGAGCAAGACCATTTCTCGATGATAAAATAGTGACTGCATGGAACGGCCTCATGATTTCAGCCCTTGCAAAAGGGTATCGGGTGCTACATCACGAATCATACCTGGTCGCTGCCCGAAAAGCTGCCGGATTTGTTCTTGAAAAGCTTTATGAGCCGTCAACAGGCCGACTGCTCCGCCGCTATCGCGACGGCAATGCAGCCATTGCAGGCAAGGCGGAAGATTATGCCTTTTTCGTACAGGCGCTCCTCGACCTCTACGAAGCCTCTTTTGAAACGCTCTGGCTGCAAAAAGCGCTTGAACTTGCCGAACTCCAGAACACGCTTTTTTTCGATAACAGATTGGGAGGTTATTTCAGTACCGCTTTCGATGATGATACTGTACCGGTGAGGCTCAAGGAGGAGTATGACGGAGCAGAGCCATCTGCAAACTCGGTCACGGCCCTGAACCTGCTGAGAGTTGCTGAAATGACCGGAAAAGAGGAATTTTCCATCTATGCAGAAAAAGTGTTCAGTTCGTGCAGCACCATGCTTGCCCAAAACAGCCATGCATTGCCTCAACTGCTTGTGGCACTGAACTTTGCAAGAAAGAAAAAACAGAAAATAACCCTTGCCGGGGAGCTCTTTTCACCAGAAATGAACGAGCTGAGGAGTGTCATTGATGAGCGATATCTGCCGGGAACCGTTATCATGCACGTTTCACCGGAAAGCGCCGCGTTGCAGCGCTTCCCTGAAACGATTCAAACTGGTTCTGCCCGGCCACAGGTCACAGTATGCATCGACCGCACCTGCAACTTGCCGGTGAGTGATCGGAAAATGCTTGGCGAAACCCTCGACAATGCGTTACCTTGAGAAGCACACTCTCCCCGAATGAGTTACCCAAAGCAAAAGTCAGAGTAACGAAGAGTCAGCTTCAAGCGGTGAGGATTTCGAAGGAGGTGACAAGGCACCGACTGTTTTTGCGACCAGAGTACCTACTGCAAAGAGAGGAAGTCCAACCACCGCAATACCGCAGAGACCCTGAACAATCGGCACCGCGACCGGAGCAAGAAGAATAGCGGGTACCGCTCCTTTAAGTATGATTTGCGGATTCATGTCAGTCATTGTTTAAACCTGGTTATGTTAATAAACTTTTTACTGTAGCATGAAGTTATGGAAAACTTCTTTCAAACCCCTAATAATCCTTGCCCGGGGAAACTTTTAAAGAGAGTCTTTTACCTTTTATAAGCAACAATAATGGTGATTTCTTGAAAAAAACGGGAGACTCGACTCTACCATCCGTTCAGAAGGAGAAAAAATGACTGACTTTTTTGCAAAAACGACTGCCAAGCCCTATACTATGGCTACGTTTTCAGGGACAATTAGCTCAGTTGGTTAGAGCGTTCGCTTCACACGCGAGAGGTCATAGGTTCGAGTCCTATATTGTCCACCACCAACGCCTCCTGATTACTCTCACTCCAAATCGAAACCCTCTTCCACCAGGTTGCTCTCTGCGGGTTTCGGCTGGTCGAGATTGTTCATCGTAACGGAAATCTGTTTTAAAACCGAGTCAACAACAAAAAGTCCTGCCCCACCCACAATCGCACCGGCAACCCCGTGCAATACAAAAGGCATTCCCAAAGGCGAAAAGAGCAAGGCTCCACCGACCACTCCAGTAGCTTCTTTCAGCATAGTCGCTCCTGTTTTTGCTTGCAGTACAAAAAAAAGAGTTGAATTTGATTTACATCAATATACGCAGGAAAAAAGAGAAAAATAAAAGAGTAGCGCTCACCCCTTTTGTAAAAAAAAATCAAAACTCCTCGATATACAACTCTCCCGGATCATCCGGATGGTGCTTCTTGTAGCCAAACTCCTCCAGCCACTGCGATACATGAGCAACCATGTCAGGCTTGCCGCTGACAAAAAAGTGTGTTCTGTCAGGGTCAGGCGAGATATTGAATTCGTTCTGGAGAATATCTTGTCTCAGCAGATCCTCGATCCATAGTCGGTAACCATCCCATCGATCATCGGCATCGGTCAGGGTCGGCACATAGAAAAAATTGGCAAAGCTCTTTTCAAGAAAGATCAATTCACTGTAATAACCGAGATCCCAGCGATGGGCAGCCCCCTGGATGACCACCATTTTGCTTTCTGGCCTCTCGATGATGTGAGAACGCAAAAAACTGATATAGGGTGCAATGCCGGTTCCGGTAGCAACCATGACGATATCACTGCCATCAGGAGTTTCATCGAGCCGAAAAATACCGCTGATCTTTGTGCCGACATAGAGCCGGTCTCCGGTATTGAGGTTGAAAAGCCGGGAGGTCAACTGACCTGACTTGACCTGTGAAATGTAAAATTCGAGCTGACTGGTCTCCGTTTTGGCAGAAGCAATCGAGTATGGTCTCTTGATAAGCTTCTCTTCCTCTGCAGGAAGCGACTCGGGCTCGGAATTGGAAGAACGCTTTTCAAATCCATAAAGACCAAGCAGCATATTCTGCCCGGCTTCGAACTCTTTTCTTGGTTCATCGGTGTCGAGACGAAGAATCATGAGATCAGGAGTGACCATGATTTTACCGATAACCGTCGCATTATATGCTGAAATATCCATGTTGTCCATAGAGAGGTTGCACTACTTTAAAATCATTCTGAAACAAAAACATTCAACACACCAAAACCGTTCACTCCCTCTCACTCTATCACTTGCTCTATCACTTGCTCTTTCTCTACCTCTTTTTTCAGGGCTCTATTCATATCGCGATAGCCTTTCCGAAACGAACCGGCAAGCAGAAGAAGAGCTGCATCGGTCAGCCATCCGCTGAACTCCTCGCGCTGAATAACCCTGCTCTGAGTGGAAGAAAGCGGCTTGATTTCAAACTGATGGTGAGCTTCAAACATGCCTTCAAGAAAAAAAACAGCATGCCAGCCGATTTTTCGGGGTTCGTCAAAGGTTGTCAGAGCCGCCTTGAAGGAAATCTTCGGCATTCCCCGAAGTTTGACGGAAATCTGTAACTGCTCGCTCGGGCCTGCCAGAGAGACAATAGAGCGAATAAAGGGATTCCATAGAGGGTAACGTCCAAATCGAGCAAGGATTTCCCATACATTTTCTGCCGGTGCATCAATCACTATTTCAGTCTGAAACACTCTCATGCTCTCAATCCTGCGTTTGCATTTTTCGGCTCTTGAGGTATGCTACCGCCATCCGCCTCCAAGTGAACGATAAAGTTCTGTCATTGCAGTCAGATGCTGACGGCGGATATCGGCCAGTGTGAGTTCCGCCTGCAGGGCATTGGTCTGTGCTACAATAACTTCAAGATAGGTTGCCATTCCGCTGCGGAAAAGCATTCCAGAATTGGCAACCGCCTTCTGGAGCGTTACAACACGTTCTGCAGCAATCACTTCCTGTGATTTCACCTTGTCGAGCTGTACAAGAGCGTCAGAGACTTCTGATACCGCCTTAAGCACCGACTGGCGGAATGCCAGTTCCGACTGATCCCGTTTTATCGTTGACTGGATATACTTTGCTTTCAACTGGCCTCTCTGAAAAACCGGCTGAAGCACCACTCCCTGTACCAGTGAAAAAAGAGAGCCCGGAGTAGTAAACCAGTCACTTGTGCGAAGAGCGTTCACGCCTCCTTCTGCCGTAAGGGTAAGCGAGGGATAAAGGGTTGCCTTTACTTCTCCTGCATCGGCATAAGCTGCCCTGACAGCCATTTCAGCCGCGCGAACGTCGGGACGATTCTGCAGCAAGGCTGCGGGAATCCCGGCAGGAAGATCATCGACGACTTTCAGGCTAAAGAGAGCCTTTTCGCGACTGATTGCACCCGGCATCCTTCCGCAAAGAATACTCAATGCATTTTCCTGTGCCGATATTTTCTGCTCGATCATCGGAATTGACTGCGCAATCGAGAGCTTTGCAGCCTCCTGCTGCTGAACAGCCAGAGAGTTGAGCTGACCGGCATTGTACTGAAGTCGTATCATCTGCAGCGTTGTATCGGCAAGAGCAAGATTTTTGTGCGACATATCGAGCTGCGTATCGAGCATGAGAAGGGTGTAATAGCCGTTCGCAACATCCGCAACCAATCGGGTACGGATCGCCCTGGCAGCCTCCTCTGTTTTCAGGTAAGAGGCAAGAGCTGATTTTTTTCTGCTGCGGATTTTCCCCCAGATATCTGCTTCCCATGAAGCAGTGGCCGAAGCGGTATACTGTTCTGCGGTTTTGACACCCTTATCAGAAGGGTTGCTGAGCGTGCCTTTAACTCCGATGTTCAGGGAAGGAAGATTACCCAGCCTCTCCTGATTAAGGGTTTGACGAGCATAGTCGATGTTTTTAAGCGCAACCTGAAGGTCGATATTGTTCACCACAGCACTGTCAATCAGCAATCGCAGTGAGGCGTCGGCAAAAAAACTGTTGCTGGGCATCAAGGCAATAGCGCTATCGGCCTGGCTCCAGGAACCGGCTGGCACTGCTCCCCGGTAAGCGGCTGGAAACTTTATATCAGGTTGCCGGTACTCCCGTGCAACACCACATGCCGCCAGGCTGGCGCATACCAGCAAGAGCATGGCAGACAATAGAAAACCTTTCACTTGTTTTTTCATAGATAAAAACCTCATTCTCCAGCGTTACTCATCATGACAACTGTCGTGATCGCTCTTTTTCCTGTTCGATAACCCCTTCGAGAAGATCCCCTGCCTCAACTATGGCAGCGGCTGGCCCGGTAATGCGTTCCTGCAGGTGCTGGAAAACAATAAAGAGCACCGGGATAACAAAAATTCCAAGCACCATACCGATAAACATACCTCCGATAGCCGCCGCTCCAATGGAATGGTTGCCCTGTGCCGCCGGACCAGTGACAAAGAGCAGCGGAAGTAGGCCGGCAATAAAGGCAAGCGAGGTCATGAGAATTGGCCGAAGCCTTGCCTTGGCGCCCTCAATGGCTGCAGCAGAGAGAGAACTGCCGGAAACCCTGCGCTGCAGTGCAAACTCGACAATCAGAATGGCATTCTTGGCAAGAAGACCGATCAGCATAATGACCGCAACCTGCACATAGATATTGTTTTCGATCCCGGCCAGTTTAATGCCGATAAAAACCCCGAGCAATCCTGTAGGAATTGAAAACATCACCGCCAGGGGAAGCAGGTAGCTCTCGTAGAGCGCCGCCAGCAGAAAGTAGACAAACACAATAGAGAGCATGAAAATAAAAAGCAGTCCGCCGGTTGATTCAAGTTCCTCGCGACTCTGCCCTTTCCAGTCGTAGGTGTATCCTGACGGAAGGCTGGTTCTGGAAACCTCTTCAACAGCCTTGATTGCCTGCCCGGTACTGAAACCAGGTTTGACCACCGCGTTGACCGATATGGCATTAAACAGGTTGAAATGGTCAACCGATTCAGTTCCATAAACCCGTTTGAGAGTGATTACCGAAGTGACTGGCACCATTTGACCGGAAGAGTTCTTGACAAAGATCCCGTTAAGGGAACTGGTAACGGTGCGATCCCCGGGTTCCGCCTGCATCATGACACGATAGTACTTGCCAAAACGGTTGAAATCAGATGCCTGCACACTGCCGTAATAGGCCTGCAGAACCGTCAGAAGATCTTTGACATTCACGCCAAGCTGGCCAGCCTTGATATTGTCCACGACAAGTTCATACTGGGGATAGGTAACCTTGAAGTTGGTGAAGGCAAAGCCTATTTCGGGACGTTTCATCAGTTCGCCGATAAATCCCTGAGCAATGCCACTGAACTTGTCGAGAGCGCCTCCGCTGCGATCCTGCAGCACAAACTCAAGGCCACTGACCGTACTGAAGCCGGGAACCGTAGGCTGGGCCAGGGCAAAGAAAGAGCCATCCCTGTTGGCCAGCTTCTGAGAGATCGAGACAAGAAGCTTCTTGATATTTCCGTCAGGCCCACGCTCTTTCGGCTCTTTGAGCTGAAGGAAAAGAAGACCGGAAGATGGAGAGGAGCTTCTGGAAAGAATATTTATTCCTGCGACCGATATAACCTTTTTTACAGCTGGCATGGCGCGAAGCGTTGCCGAAGCCTTGTCCATGGCTGCCTGGGTACGATTAAAGGAGGCGCCCGGAGGAAGGGTGGCAGAGACAATCACAAAGCCATTGTCTTCGTCTGGAATAAATCCGGTAGGCGTTGCTTTGAACATCCAGAATGAGAGAAGAACAATCACGCCAAGAAAACCGAAGGTGAAGCGCTTGTTGCGAATAAGAAAAATCAGGCTGCCAAGATATTTCCTTTTCAGAAAATCGAATCCGGTATTGAACCCGGTGAAAAACCGCTGCCCGAAGCCGCCAAATTTTTTCAGTTTTTTGTGTTTCCCACCCCCCTTTTCGTCATGAAGATTGGTGAGAAACAAGGCGCAAAGCGCCGGGCTCAGCGTCAGGGCATTGACCGCAGAGATCAGAATGGCTATGGCAAGAGTAAAGGCAAACTGCCGGTAAAAAACACCGGTCGAACCCTGAAGAAAGCCGACAGGCAGAAAGACCGATGCCATGACGAGGGTAATGGTGACGATCGCCGTCGTTATCTCCCGCATGGCCGACACTGTAGCAATTTTGGCCGGGTAGCTTTTCTGCTCCATTTTGGCATGAACCGCCTCAACCACCACAATGGCATCGTCAACGACAATACCAATGGCAAGTACCAGACCGAAAAGAGTCAGCACATTGATGGAAAAGCCAAAGAGGTTCATGAAGAAAAAGGTGCCAATAATGGCGACCGGAACTGCAATTGCGGGAATGATGGTAGAACGCAGATCCTGCAGAAAAAGAAAAACCACAAGAAAAACCAGCAGAAAGGCTTCGATCAGCGTATGCTCGACCTGCTCGATTGACTCATCAACGACCTTCTTGGAACTGAACGGAATGGAATAGTTGATACCTGCCGGAAAAGAAGCCGATGCCTTTTCGAGAACCTTGCGAAGACCGGTTTCAACCTTGTTGGCATTCGATCCGGGCGCCTGAAAGACCGCCAGAACCACCGCAGACTGCCCGTTGGCTTTGGTATCGACCGTGTAGCGATAAGCGCCAAACTCGACACGGGCAATATCACCAAGCTTGAGCAGTGAGCCATCCGGATTGGCCCTTACAACGATATCTTCATAGTCACCGGGATAAGGATTCTTGCCCTTATACTTCATCACATACTGCATGGCCTCATTGCTGTTCTCACCGAACGATCCGGGAGCAGCCTCGAGGTTCTGGCTCTGAATGGCTGCCATCACCTCCTGAGGTGACACCTTGTAGGCCGCCATCTGCTGCGGTCTCAGCCATATCCGCATGGAATAATCGAGATTGCCATAGACCGAAACCTGACCAACGCCGGGAACCCTTGCAAGGTCATCGACAATATTGATTTTGGCATAGTTCTGCAGGAAGGTCTGGTCGAAATGCTTTTCATTGCTCGAAAGATTGATGAGCATGATCTGGCTGTTCTGACGTTTGACGGTCGAAACGCCTATCTGGTTGACCTCTGCCGGCAACCTGCTCGTTGCCTGCGCCACCCGGTTCTGGACGTTCACAGCCGCCTGGTCGGGGTTGGTTCCCTGCTTGAAAAAAACCGTTATGGAGAGCGAACCATCATTAGCGGACGTCGAGGTCATGTAGTTCATATTCTCGACACCGTTGATTGCCTCTTCAAGAGGCGGAGCTACGGAACGGCCAACCGTCTCGGCACTCGCACCGGGATAACTTGCCGAAACCGAAACACTCGGCGGAGCGATATCCGGAAACCGGGTTATGGAGAGCTGGGTCATGCCGACAATGCCGAGAATGACCAGAATTACCGATATGACTGTTGCCAGAACCGGCCTTGATATAAATCTTTCAAACATGAATAGTCCGGTTTAGGTCGTCCAGATCAGTGCGCAACAAATAACTCCACAAGTTTTCTTTCATGGCCGGGCTCCCCCTGCAGCAGAAGCGCCCTTTACAGGCTTGATCACGGCGCCATCCTGTAATTTTTCGATGCCGACCCTCACAATGGTATCACCCTGCTTCAGTCCGGAAGTGACGATATAATTGTTGCCGCTCTTTCCGGCAACCGTAATGACCTGTTTCTTCACCGTGTTGCCCTTTCCAACGATGAAAACAAAAATCTTGTCCTGCAGCTCGACCGTTGAAGCCTGGGGAACCAGCAGCACATTATGGTAAATGGATTCCATCACAACAGTCCCGGTATTGCCTGAACGCAAGAGACCCTTCGAATTCGGGTAAACCGCCCGTAGCCTGACAGAACCGGTAGACTGATCAAACTGTCCACTGATTGTCCCCAAAACTCCTTTGTCAGCAAAGCTGCTGCCATCAGCCAGGACAAGTGATACAGGAGAAACCTGGCGCAGTTTTTCCTGCAGTGTTCCACCGGAATACTGCTGACGAAAACGCATAAAGTCAATTTCACTCATGCTGAAGTAGGCGTAGATCTCACTGACATCACTCAAAAGAGTAAGCCATTGAGTCTGGTTTTTGCTGACCAGACTTCCAAGTCTCAACGGAATTTTTCCGATATATCCGCCAACCGGAGCTTTTATAACGGTATAGTCAAGATTGACCCTGGCAGCACGAGCGGCAGCTCTCGCCTGCTCGACAGCAGCAAGAGAGGCTTGAGAGTTTGCCGTTGCCGTTTTAAGCTGAATGTCAGATATCACCTTGTTCTGCACAAGCGGCACCAGTTTCTCTTCGTTGAGTTTTGCAACCACCAGCCCCGCTTCAGCAGCATGCTGAGCTGCAAGCGCACTGTTGTACTGCTCGCGGTAAACCCTGTCATCAATTTTAAAAAGCGGCTGACCCGCTTTAACCAGCGAACCCTCATCGACATAAATTGTCTGGAGAATCCCATCAACCTGTGGGCGGATTTCAACATTGACCTTTCCTTCAAGAAGAGCGGAATATTCCGCAGTCACTGCGGCATCTGCCGAACTGATTGTCATAACCGACAATACAGGAATTGGCTTCACGGAATCCTTTCCTCCCTTTCCTGCTCCGCAACCACAGAAAAGCAACGGCACCAACATTCCGATAAAAAGCGGAAGCCTGAAAAAAAACTGTCTCGATTTTTTATTCATCATCATTTTTATTTATCCACCTGAAGCGTCCGAAACTTTTCTTGCCACATCGTTCTGTGATAACCGAAAGGTCCGGCTCCTGAAATCAACCGGCATCATACCGGTCTGAACCTTGAAAAACCTGCTGAAATAGGCCTGGTCGCTGAAGCCAAGCTCAAAAGCAATCTCCTTGAAACTTTTCCTGCCATAGGCTATCTCCCTCTTGGCTTCAAGAATGAGTCGCGTATGCAGAATACGGGTCAAGGTCAAATCAAACTTCTCATGAAGAATTTCGTTGAGCCGTTTCGGGGTAATGCCAAGTGCAGAAGCATAAAAGGCAGCATGACGTTCCTTGCGGAAATTCACTTCCAGCAGTTCAAACAACAGACTCATGCGTTGACCTGACTTGTCGAAAGCAAAAGCCGGCGCATGATGAACTCTTGCGATATGCAACAGGAAAGCCTTGAGATAGCAGAGCAGAATAAAAAAATCCTTGTCCCCCCGGCACTCCATCGCCATAAGCTCGGCCAACTGCAGAAGCACTCCAGACTGACTCTCGCCAATCCTGACTCCGCTGTTCATAAAGGGATTAAACAACACCCTGAGCTGCGGATCCATGATACGGCTGAACACATCGAGCGAAAACACAACAACATAACCCGATGGCGAAACACCTTCATAGGCATGGACCTGGCCGGGTGCCATAAAGTAAATCAGCCCCGACTCAACAGGATATGGCTCAAAATCAATATAATGAACGGTTTCGACAGACGAGGTAAACCAGAGAATCTCAAAAAAATCATGGCGATGGTTACCCTTGGCCAGTTCAAACCCTGAATCCTCGATACCGATTATCTCGAAAAAGGTATTCTCAAGCCTGGCAACCGGTATATCACGAGTCGGTTGTACCACAAGCAGTTCCTTATTGACAAATCCACACTTTTCCAGAGCACTCACACCTATCCTGGCATTATCACAACATAACAACCTGAACATAAGTTGCTATTGGCGGAATAACGATAGACAATCTTCTGCAAGATTTGGACTATTTGAACCTTTCAAGGGCATCACCATCACGAAACCATTTCAAAAAACATTGACAGGGAATCGTGAATCAATATTTTTTATAGTGTTAACCTCTGCGAATTTACAAAAAAAGAAGAGGGCCAATCCAATTTTTTAAACCCGGAAGAGATAAAAGAAAACGAAAAAAAAGCAGCGAAAAAAAAAGCGATTTATCTTTTTTGCCGCTCCATCAGATTTTATGCTTTCCTTCAAGCTCCAGTAACGCCATTTTCAACGCCAATCCCCCCCGATACCCCGTAAGAGTTCCATTGCTTCCGATAACCCTGTGACAGGGAATAAAAATCGGCAGAGGATTTCTGTTGCAAGCCATCCCAACCGCCCTGACCGCCTTCGGATTACCTGACGCAGCGGCAACATCACGGTAGGTCGCCGTTGTGCCGTAAGGAATTGCAGCAAGAGTGTTCCAGACCTGCTCCATGAAAAGAGTCCCTGAAGGAGCCAACGGCAATGAAAAAACTCTCAACTCACCATTAATATAAGCATTGAGCTGCCGAAACGCCTCCTTTACAACATCCGGTTCAGAAGGTTCAGCCTCCATCGGAACACTCTCCGACTCAAAACAGAGCTTGGTTATAAAGCCCCCACACTCTGCAATACCAACCATTCCGATCCCGGTTTGCTGATAATATACCGCTCTTTTCATGAGGGACGTTGTTCAGTAAGATCAATAACAATTGTTACAACTCAGGTTTTCGAATCATATAACTCACCGCGTTGGTCGTTACGCCCAACTGCCTCCCCGTTTCTGCAAGAGAGAGACCATACTCACTGACAAACTTCATCGCAAGACTCTTTCTCACCTTTGACAATATTCCACTTCTGCTCCCTGAGCGAAAAAATGCAATCGAAATACCAGCGATCCGACAACTCTCCTCAATATCCTCTTTAACCAACTCCAGGCGTTGGTCGCCAGAAAGCTGTTTTTCAACTCCATCTTTTGCCTCGGCAATCAGTGAATGCACAAAATCACCACTTCCAAGAATCCGTTCGTCACCCAGCTCCTTCAATCCCTGTTTGCGCATCGACTGAACTTTCGACCATCCACCCTGGGAACGTACCACGCCACCGCCTGAGAGTTCCGATTCTCTATCCTTGCCCATCTCATCCTCAAGAAAAGCAAGATATGCACTTATGGCCACGCCCACCCGGCTGCCAAAAAACCGCAGCACATCATCCCGGTCAAACCACTCATGGTGAATATGCTTCATCATAACGGCATGAGAACTCCATGGATAAAAGGCAAGCTCTTCAAGTGAAGTGACAATTCCGGCTTTCAGCGGATTAAGATGGATATAGGCAACCAGCTTGTCAAAATAGGCTTTCTCTTCACAGATAATCGACTTGTAACGGTTCTGAAAGAGATGACCGACACGTTTGTGCCGACGATTGAAATACTGTGCATATCCTGAAAGCAAACGGCGCATGAAAGTAGATATGCCACTCTCACCACTCCTGAGCAGGAGATGCACATGATTGGCCATCAACGCATAGGCACAGATGGTTGTGCCGGAAGCCTTCACAAGCTTACCCATTCGACGCAAGAACTCTTCCCTGTCATCATCATCCATAAAGATCACACCCTTTTCAATCCCACGGATCATCACATGGTGCAACGACCCCGGCGCATCAAGTCTCGCTCCTCTCGGCATAACGGCACCTCCC
>SZXY01000069.1 GCA_005843805.1 Chlorobium sp. | reverse complement strand
AGGCAAGCCTGAAATGGTCACAGGCAACATTCACGAAAAGAATCCAGTCACCAATCCAGAGCTGCAAGAACTCTATTTAAGCGGTAGTGATCCCTATATTGACCCTGTTTGCCTGGAGTGCAAGGTTTTGCCTCTCTGCGGAGGGGGTTGCCCGAGCAAGCGTTTGCGGGCAAAACAGTTCGGTGAAAAAGGGGTAGAGTTCTGCTCTCCCTTCAAGGTAAATATCATCACATCTCTTGAAAGGTATATCGAGTCGTTCAGAACCATGGAAATTTGCACTGCTGTACTCACTCCGGGTGTCGAAAAAAATGACAACCGGGGGTATCGCGTCATCTCACCGGAGAAAAATAGTTAAAAAGAACTCCCGATTGAGAGATGATAGTTTTATCCCCCTTTTATCTTCAGAAGAGGATAAGAGATGGATCCGGGACTTTCATGCCGCTCAACAAGCCCGTCAGTGATAAGATCATCGATGATTTCATCGATCTCCCACGGACATGAGGCATATTTCTCCTCGATTTCCTCCACAAACATCCCTTCCCTCTGAATGAGTTCCTTGATGAGCCTGCCACGGTACCACCGTTTTGAACCCTGAAACTTCGACTGCCTCGTCAGGGGACGAATTCCTGTTTTTTTGCTTGTAAGTTCAAGGGCTCCATAATCCATGAGCGCATTATGCCATTCACGGCTTTGACCAGCAGGAAGCAGCACCTGGGCGACATGCTGAAGTCTGGCTGCTGAAATATCTTCAGGAAGCCTGAATTCATGAATGATAATCCGGCGGATGTTGGTATCGACTGCCGCTATATCGAGATTGTCGGCAAAAACCGGAATGGAACGACAGGTATACTCCCCGATGCCTGGCAGAGTTTTCAGCAGTTCAGGCTGTGATGGCACCGTGCCGCCAAAACGTTCCATAATGATGTTGGCACAGCGGTGCAGCCGGACGGCTCTCGAATTGTAGCCAAGCCCGCTCCAGAGCGCAAGAACATCACGAAGCGGAGCCGATGCAAGATAGGCGGGATCAGGAAAATGCTGAAGCCATGAGTTGAACCTTGGCACTACCCTTTCGGCCTGCGTCTGCTGCAGCATGATCTCGCTGATCATGACAGCATAACGGTCAGTTGTCTCACGCCAGGGAAACTCCCTTCTGTTGTTGCGGTAAAAGTCAAAAATCTTTTGACAAAAAAGTTCAATATCCTGCTTTTTCACAGCGACCTTTCCTTTCATGCATGATGATCTTCATTTTGAGTAAAAAGAGCACTCGGGCTCACTGCCAGCGATATTGGGCATAAAACAGAAGAGGAGATTTCGTCAATAACACGTAATAACTTCAGGGTGAGGGCAAAGAGAACAGAGAAAACGCAGCAAAGCGTTCAATCATGAAGAAGATTCCTCTTCGAGCGGAAAGAAAGAAAATGAAAATCCGGCAGGCCAAAAACCTGCCGGATTACAAAAAAAATCAAACTTTCTCGACAGCCTTGCGTTCCTTGACCTTCAATGCAGCCTTGCCGGTACGTTTGCGCAGGTAGAAAAGCTTTGCCCTTCTTGCCTTGCCGTGCTTCATAACCGTGACGCTTTCAATATTGGGCGAGTTGACCGGAATGATCCTTTCAACACCGACTCCGTGAGAAATCTTGCGGACAGTGATGGTTTTGCAACCACCAACTCCCCTGTCACTTATAACAATACCTTCAAAAGCCTGAAGTCTTTCCTTTTCACCCTCAATAACCTTCAACTGGATCTTGACGGTATCACCCGGACGAATCTCCGGAAAATCAACACTGGCCTGAGTGGCTTCAACTAACCTGATTAACTGATCCATGACGACAACTATTATTTACGTTATTTTTTCCTAAATTCATCTAAAACTTCCTGATCGAGAAGATCTGGCCGACGCTGCATTGTTCGCTCCGTTGCATTGTCACTCCGCCAGCGCTCGATGTTGCCATGATGACCCGACAAGAGCACTTCGGGTACCTTCATTCCCCTGAATTCTGCCGGACGGGTATAATAGGCACAATCAAGCATTCCCGTTTGAAAAGAATCAGTCAGAGCCGACTCACTGTCACCAAGAACGCCGGGTATAATCCTGACGATTGCATCCATAAGCAGAAGTGCCGGTATCTCCCCGCCTGAAACGACCACATCACCTATTGAAATCTCCATCGTAATCAAAGTCTGGCGAATCCTTTCATCAACAGCCTTGTAATGACCACAAAGAATAATGAGGTTTTTCAGCCCTGAAAGCCTGTTTGCCATAGACTGTTCAAACATCTTTCCATCGGGCGAAAGAAAAATAACCGCATCGTACTCCCTCTCAGCCTTAAGTGCTTCAATACAGGCAAATACTGGCTCTGGACGAAGCACCATTCCTGCACCACCACCAAAAGGTGAATCATCAACCTGTTTGTAGCGGCCCAATCCATAGTCATGCAGATTGTGGACATGAATTTCCGCATGATTTTTTTTCCGGGCAATGCTTAACAATCCATTGTCAAGCGGTGAATCAAAAAAACCCGGAATGACGGAAATCACATCAATCCTCATTACATCCATAGACCGAAAAACAGTTTCAACAAACTCTTCTGACGCTTCAGCTTACAGAAATTCGTCAAATCTTGGTATAACCATATACTTTTCACGAATACTGAGCTCTTCAACAAACTCTTCAATGGCTGGAATCAGAATCTTTCTGTCGCCAACCTGAACTTCATAGACATCATGCGCAGGCATATTGATAACATCGGTAACGATACCGACCTGCATGCGGTTACGGTCAAGAACCTTTATTCCTTTAAGTTCATGAAGATATGCCCGGTTATCCGGCTGCGGCAAAAGCTCGGCTTCTTCGACAAACAATTGCCAGCCTGCAAGTGCCTCTGCTTTTTCCACGGTATCAATTCCATCAAAGAACATCCAGACAAAACCTCCGGAAAGAGCGGCTTTTTTTACCTTCAGCCGCTCTACCCTGTCAACGGACTTGCCTGCGTAATACTCCTTGCGGGAGAGAAAACTTTCAGGAAAGTCTGTAACCGGCTCCACTTTTACCTCACCCTTCAATCCTCTCGGCTTGAGAATGATACCTGTCAGATAGAGTTCCATCCTGCGCCTGAGTTCTAAACGAACTTAAGCTTCACCACCTGTTGCTGCTTTCGCTTCTGCCTCTTTTTTGGCTGAGCGACGACGTGACTTCAGTGCAAGCCTTTTCTGACGTCTCTCTGTCTGCTGAAGCTGCCAGCGATCCATCTCTGCAGAAATTTCTGCCTCGCTGCGTCCCATCTTCTGAAGCCTCATTTCATAGAGCAATCCGGTTGTACGGATGAGACTGCGAACTGTGTCTGTTGGCTGTGCACCGGTCTGCATCCAGTAAATAACACGATCTTTCTTGATGGTAACAGCATGCGGTTTCGCGGTCGGCTGATAATGGCCGATAACTTCAAGAAATTTGCCGTCCCGGGGTGACCGCGCATCGGCAGCTACAATCTGGTATACCGGCAATTTTTTTCTTCCTGCTCTTTTCAGTCTGATCTTTACCAAGGCTAAAGTATTTTAGTTAATGTTAAATTCTTACAGTGAACGGCAATCTATCGTTTTAAAAACTTGTCAAGTGCAAGATTCTGTGAGGTAATTTTCCTGCCGGACTGCGACAGTTTCGATACAGAACGCATCATCTTTTTCATTTCGCTGAACTGCTTGAGCAGAAGGTTCACCTCCTGCACTTTCGTGCCACTGCCACTTGCAATGCGGTGACGACGACTGCCGTTGATGATATCAGGATTGACCTTTTCCTGTTTGGTCATGGAATTAATCATGGCCTCAATAGGCTTGAAGTCCAGATTTTCAAGATCCTGCTTCGGGACCATCTTGTTCAGACCAGGCACCATCTCTATCAAACCCTGAATTGAACCCATTTTCTTGAGCTGCTGCAACTGCTCAAAAAAGTCGTTGAGGTCAAACTCGTTTTTCATCAGCTTTTTCTGCATCTCGATAGATTTTTCGAGATCCAGGGTTTCCTGGGCTTTTTCAACAAAGCTGACGATATCACCCATACCCAGAATCCTCTGGGCCATACGATCAGGATAAAAAAGATCGAGGTCATCAACCTTTTCACCGACACTGATAAATTTGATCGGTTTTTCGACCACCTGACGGATGGAAAGTGCCGCACCGCCCCTTGCATCACCATCAAGCTTGGTCAGGACAACACCATCAAAATCAAGCCGGTCATTGAAGGCTTTGGCGGTATTGACCGCTTCCTGGCCCATCATGGAATCAACAACAAAAAGGAGTTCGTCAGGCTTGAGGGCAAACTTTAGCGCTTCTGCCTCGGCCATCATAAGCTGATCGATCTGTAATCGACCGGCCGTATCGACAATAACAACATCTTTCGAGGCTGAGCGTGCAGCCTCAAGCCCCTGAATGGCCGCTTTCATGGCATCCTGCTCTTCAATGGAAAACACAGGTACATCCACCTGAAGACCAAGGGCCTTAAGCTGATCTATGGCCGCAGGACGATAGACGTCAGCAGCGACAAGCATAGGATTTTTTCCGCCCTTTTTCAGGCGCAGAGCGAGTTTGGCGCAGAAAGTGGTTTTTCCCGATCCCTGAAGACCGGCAACCATAATGACCGCTGGAAGTTTCTTGGGCGAAAGATTCAGTGGCTTCTGCTCTCCTCCCATCAGTTCGGTAAGCTCATCGTAGACGATTTTGACAATCATCTGAGCTGGCGATACACTTTTAATAACCTGCTCGCCAAGAGCCTTTTCTCTTATGTCTTCAATTAATTTCTTTGCTACCTTGTAGTTGACGTCTGCGTCAAGCAGCGCCCGCTTGATATCGCGTGTAGCAATACCAATATTGATCTCGTTAATAGTGGCCTGCCCTGCAAGCTTTTTAAAGGTAGCCTCTAATTTATCACTTAAACTATCAAACATCGGTTCCCGATTTTTTCAGATAACACATAAAAATGCTTAGCTTTAATTATAACAAAAAATCGCAAAAAATAAAACATGACATGCATATCTTCATTGCCTGTCGTGTTTTTCCCGCTATTTTTTTTATTTAGGGATTACAGAACACATTACGAAACCAGTTCATTATGACAGCAGGCTTTCTTGAATCCATTCTGCACTCTTTCAAGAGCAAGCGGATCGCCGTCATCGGCGATATTATGCTTGACAAGTATATTTTCGGCCATGTATCACGAATTTCTCCAGAATACCCGGTACCGGTTGTCGATGTAACCCATGAGGACCACCGGATGGGTGGTGCGGCAAATGTTGCACTCAACACTCAATCGCTTGGCGCAGAAACCATTCTGATAGGTATTACCGGAGCAGACAGCAACAGGGATGTGCTGCTTGAATTGTTACGAAATCAGGGGCTTGCAGTCGATGGATTGATTTGTGATCCTTCGAGACCGACAACCTGCAAAACAAGAATCCTTTCGCAAAACCATCATATCACAAGAGTGGACTTCGAAAGCCGGGAGGAGATCAATGCGGAAATTGCAGGTGCTGTTCTCCGCTCATTTGAGAGTGTTATCGACTCGGTTAACGCCGTCATTCTTGAAGACTACAACAAGGGCGTTCTGGGCGAAGAGCTTATTCGACGCATTATTGCTTCAGCAAAGGAACACAATCTACCGGTACTGGTCGATCCGAAACTCAAGAATTTCCTGGCCTACACCGGCTGCTCGGTTTTCAAGCCCAACCTTTCCGAAATGGCTGCATCTCTGGGTATCGTGTTGCACAACACCGACAGGGATGTTGAAGAGGCATGCCGTATGCTGCGGGAAAAACTGCAAAGCGACAGCATTGTCGTTACAAGAAGCGACAAGGGCATGACGATTTATGATGGTTCGTTCACCCATATTGCGGCAACGTCGCTGGAGGTTGCCGATGTTTCAGGAGCCGGAGACACCGTGATCGGAATTCTGGCACTCGGTGCTGCTGCAGGTATCGATATCGTCACCAATGCAACCATAGCAAACCTTGCAGCAGGAACAGTCTGTCAGGAGGTTGGAGCCGTTCCTGTCAGAGCGGACAAGCTGCTCAAAGCTTGCCTGGATCATTTTCAATTATAGAGCAATACTGATCCATGATTTCCGGGTATGGCGGGTTATAGGAAGCATCCTTGAGCAGAGTGCGCAGATTGTTGAGTGAATAGAACGGCACTTCGAACAGTCCTGAATTACTGACCGAAGCTGGCACATCCTTTCCGGGATCGATATGCATCACGAAGGTGATATGCACAGTTCCGGGAGATGTTGGAGTAAAAACCCATATACCCACTGAGTGACGTACCCGGTGATATTTGGGATCGTCGGGCAAAAAATCAGGCTCTCCGGTAATGGTAAGCGCCAGGGAGTTCTCTCCTGTCGAAATAAACCCGGTTCGCAGAATCATCTCTCTTTTTTGCAGCGGCCAGGGAGTATTGATAATCTGGCGCACAACATAGTCGGCACCTTCATTTTTTTCCAGAACTTCGATAGCAGCAAGCTGATGAACCCAACGGTTATAGCTTTGCATGTCATAAAAAAGACTGACAAGCTTTTTCATGGATACCTGCATCTCGGTTTCTCCCTTGAAACCCTGAATATCAGAACCACTTACCCTGGAAGAAAATATCTTGATCCCTTTATGTTCGACACGAAACTCCCAACTCCCCTGAAGGACTGATGACACATCCATACCGTGTTTTGATAAAATTAATGACGA
Source organism: Chlorobium sp. (assembly GCA_005843805.1). GTDB lineage: Bacteria > Bacteroidota > Chlorobiia > Chlorobiales > Chlorobiaceae > Chlorobium. The sequence continues at coordinate 12,199 of SZXY01000069.1, read as the reverse complement.
CTGCAAAAAAACAGGAAAAAGTCACTCCTTTATAAACTGTTCATAATTCAGTATGACATCTTTGGAGGATTTTTTGAACGGGGCCTCAACAGGTGTCATGTATTTTGCCTTCTTTACCATTTGACGCATATTGTTCATGGTATGGTATGGAGTATCGATAACGGCAATATTGGCAAGCCATGAAGGAATTTCTCCACCGGGTTCGATATGAAGACGAAAAACAACCCGGCACTGGTTCTCTGAAACAGGAATAATGTTCCATGCTCCCTCAAGCTGTGGAACCCTGACATATTTGTCATTCAGAGGAAGAAAATCTGCCACACATTCCAGCTTGATAAAAACCTCGGAAGTTTCAGGGTCGACATACCCCTGGGAGCGCGTTATGATTTCGCGGTCCGAAACTGGCCAGGGGGCGCTGACAAGCTGGTAGACTATCCGTCCTTCATTGGACTCTTCATCGGAAAGTTCCTTCAGCAAACGCATCTCCTTTGTTTTCCATACCCATTCTGTAGCAGCCTCGATATCATAGAGAAGGCTCAGGACAGCATGCTGGGGAGCATCGATGATGGCAATACCAACAAACGACAGGAAATCAGAGGATGGAACTGGACAGGTAAATATTTTCAACCAGTCGTTTTTAAGTCGCAACGTGCAGGCAGCGCTATTGATTTTTTCAATGAATGACATAATCACAACGTTTTAATAGTTAATAAACCAACCAACAACCATCTCCACCATTTGCGGTTGTCAAGGCCTTCTGACAGGTACAGATGCGGCTATCCTGACAAGCGGATCGGTAGTACGAACCACAAATTTGATCTGACCGGCAGCACCAAAAAGCTGATGAGCTATCCTTGACTTCAGGGCACGAGCAATATCCGTTCTATTCCTCATAAATGCACCCTTGTCAAAAACGATTTTTTTGGCCTTGCAGCTCTTTTCGACAATTGTCTCAAAACCCCTCTCTTCAACATAATCGCCAATAAAATGATCTAGTGAGCTTCGGTAAGCCTGAACCGAGCTTCGGGGATCATCGAGAATCTTCATGGCCATCTCATCAAAAGAGCCTGACTGGTAGAGTTTCTGATAAAAATCAGGATAGCTCTTTGCGGTAACCCAGAAATCAGGAATAACACCTCCAGCATCTTTCAACGCTTTCAACTGGCTCTGTTGCCTTGTCGCCCCATCTTTGAGTGATGCAACCAGGGGAGGCAGCGATGATGTCCTGTAGACAGAAACATCACTGTTTTTCAAATACAACAAACTATCAGGGTTGGCAAAGAGTTTCTGGGGAAGAATGTTAACCATTGCATCCTGAAAATAGCGTTCACGCCCTGCCCCGCCCTTGCGATAAACTCTCTGTATCTGCCTGCCCGAAGGGGTATAATATCGGGAAACTGTCAGACGAATGGCTGAACCATCGCCAAACTCAAGTTGCCGCTGCACCAGCCCTTTTCCGAAGGTCAGCTCTCCAACAACAACCGCTCTGTGGTTGTCCTGAAGAGCTCCGGCAAGAATTTCGGATGCAGAGGCGCTTCCTTTGTCAACAAGCACAACAACATCACCCTTTTCAAAACCATCACCAGACTTTGCGATATAACGCACTTCCTCTGCTCCGCCCTTGCGACTTTTTGTGTAGACAATCAACTGCCCATTGACCAGAAATTCATCGGCAACCTCAACGGCCTGCTCAAGAAAACCGCCGGGATTTCCTCTTAGATCAATGATGATTCGGCTCATCCCCTGCTTCTTCAGCAGTGCAAGCGCAGAACGGAACTCTTCGGCTGTCGTAGCAATAAAACGACTCAATCGAATATATCCATCCCGATTATCGAGCATAAAGGCAGCATCGATACTTGATGTCGAAATTTTACCCCTGGTAACGACAAAATCAAAAAGCTTGCCATTCAGAGGCCTGAATACTTTCAAATGCACTTTTGTACCCCGCTTTCCCCTGAGTTTTCCAAGTACCTGCTGGTGAGTAATACCGACAGCGGAAACAGAGTCTATAGAAACAATTCGATCTCCCGCAGCAATACCGACCGCAGCACTCGGACCACCCGCAAGAGGTGTCACCACCAGAAGGGTATCGCTTATAACGTCGAACTCGATACCTATGCCATCAAAATTGCCATCAAATTCCGCCTGGGAAAGAGAAACCTTTTCCGGTTCGAGATAAACCGAATGAGGGTCAAGGTACTCAACCATTCCCTTGATACCTGAACCCGCAAGACTGTCGTCATTAACCTCGTCAACATAAAGACTCTTTATCAGGCCATAAGCTTCGCCCATTTTTTTCTGCTTGTCAAACCCGCTGTCGCGGCCTGCATTAAACCTTGTGCCAAGAAAAACTCCAAAAGCAAGCACGAAAAGCATCATTACAATGGTCAGTGTACGAGACATGACTAATGGATTAATTACGGGTAAAAGAGAACAAGCCAGGATTCAATGCACTGCAAAAACTTTATTGCGCCACACCTTTCTGACCGCCCTTGATAATTTTTTGAAGGAGCCTTTTGGCCCCTGATACACAGTTTACCTATCACAGATGAGAATCACAAAAATAACATTATGCTCGCCACCTGATTTCCTTCAATCAGGCAACAGGGAGTTCAATCAAGGAGAGTTCACACCAGTGCCAAAGTAAAACAAAACAAAACGAGGTTTTTCACCGATGGGCCATAAAATCATGCACACCACCTGATTTCCTCCAATCAGACAACAGTGAGTTCCAAGAAGAAAAACGAATGCAAGATCCCGGATAAAAAAAAACAATAAAGAATTTACTGAACACAATAATATCAGCATAAACAAGGCACTGATCTAATCATAAAAATAAAATCCAATAAAAAAAGTTTGCCCATTTAAAATTTAATAAAAAAACCCATAGCAACAAAAGACCAAAAGAAAACAAAAATCAAGACACCAATTAAAGGCAATTGCAAAAGAAAACCTCAAATAATAAACGACAAAATAAAAACAGGAAGGAAAGACAAATAAACCTTTCATTAAAATATTTTTTTACAGAATTAAATTACCATAAAAATTAATAAAAAATAAATTAATAAAAAATACCTATATTATTTTAATAAAAGATTTTAACTCAATTAAGCTAAACTAAATTTTATAGTATTACGATATAATAAAAAAAACAATTGAATAGACTATTAGCTGATAAAAATAAATCTCTTATGTTTTTTATATTTAATTTCTATTCTGAAATAATATAAGATATTTAACTTGACTACTCCCTGCTCATAAAAAATTTAATCCAATTAATTTTAAGGCAAATGGTAAGTTAAAATCAGGATTTAATTATCTGCTTTATTCCTTTAAAAAAAGGAATAAAGCATTGTATCGGAAGGATATAGAGGTATTTAAACCTTAGAGGGAATTGTCTTTTAATTGAACAATAAGCTCGAGCTCAAGACTGGCTCCAAGAGGTAGTTCAGCAACACCTACAGCACTTCTGGTGTGAATCCCCTTCTCTCCAAAAATCTCCTGCAGCAACGAGGATGCTCCGTTAGCAACAAGATGCTGACTGGAAAACAATGAATCACTTGCAACATAGAGAGTGAGTTTGATAATCCGTTCAATATTGTCCAGAGTTCCAGCAACTGATTTGACAGCAGCAAGCGCATTGAGAAGAGCAATTTTGGCGACCCTGGCAGCCTCTTCCAGGCCAGCATCGTTGACCTTTCCTTTCCCGCCTGGCTCTGTCAGTTTGCCATCCCGAAGAGGAAGCTGACCCGAAGTAAAGACAAGATTCCCGGTTTGTATGGCGGGACAATAGAGTCCTGCAGGAGCGGAAAAAGAAGGAAGAATGAAGCCTGCCTTGATGATTTTTTCTTCGATAACGTCCATAAAAAATGCTCCTGATAAGATATTGTTTCCCTCTCTCGCTGACAGTCTCAATTATTTGAGAAAAGGGGAAAAGCAAAAATGAGTGCGGAAAAAAGAAAAAAAGCTGCCCAAAAAAGCGCTTATTGCCATTACTTTTAAAATTATTTATAGTCTGTAGAAAATCAAAGCATTTCGACCAGATGGTGCAAAATAAACTGCAGCAAACTCCCCTTCCGCGCCTGTTGCTGGTCAGCAGCGGAGAAGAAGATCCTGATAACGGTTCACGACTTCTGGCACAGTTGAAGCTCCTCTCCGGCCTGAACGCCTGCATGGTACAGATCCGGGAAAAACAGCTCACGGCACTGCAACTTTTCGTTCTTGCACAGAAAGCACGAGAGATCAAGCTGCCCGAAGGGACTCTTCTGTTGATGAATGAAAGAACCGATATTGCGCTTGCCTGCGGCCTTGATGGCGTTCATCTGCCGGAAAATGCTCCTCCTCTGGATAAACTTCGCCTGATTGGCCCTCAACTGCTCTTCGGCTGCAGCGTCCACTCAGTGGAATCTGCCCGAATTGCCGAAGAATCCGGAGCTGATTATCTGCTGTTCGGCCCTGTGTTCGACACTCCCTCAAAAAGAAAGTATGGCGCCCCGCAAGGGCTCGAAAAACTTGGAGAACTCTGCCGGAAAACCACATTGCCTGTTTTTGCAATTGGCGGAATAACTCCAATGAATGCTTTGACTTGTCTTGATGAAGGTGCTTATGGAACAGCCGCTCTGACAATATTTAGAGAGAGCAGAGGGTTTATTGAAAACATTGAAAAATTTAATCGCATCCTCTACCCATGATTCCCGCTGCACCATTTCTTTGCGTTATAACTGATGAGGCTTTCTGCCCTGTCACGATGGCAGAACAGGCTCTCAGGGGGGGAGCTGCCATGATCCAGCTCAGACATAAAACCGCATCCGGCGCTCAACTCTTTGCCTGGGCGGTTGCTATCCGTAACCTTTGCAAAGAGTATCATGCGCTATGCATTATCAATGACCGCCTTGATATTGCCATGGCCAGCCAGGCTGACGGAGTTCACCTCGGTCAAAACGACCTGCCGGCTGAAGCGGCAAGGAAAGTGCTTGGAAAAAACAGTATTATAGGGGTCTCAGCATCTTCTGCAGCCGAGGCCATCAGGGCTGAGAAAGCGGGAGCTGACTATATCGGGTTTGGCCATATCTTTCCGACCACTTCAAAACTTAAAGGGTTCTCTCCTCTTGGAACGAAACCTCTGCAGGAGAGTGCCGCACTTGTTTCACTGCCAATCATTGCAATAGGTGGTATCAATTTACTCAATGCCGCGTCGCTTATCAGCAGCGGAGCGGCAGGCGTGGCGGTCATTGCTGCGGTCAGCAGGGCAGTTGAACCCTCCAGGGCTGCCCGTGAGATTCTGTGCGCCATAAAAGAGAGCCAACGATGACAAAAAATTATACCACGGTTCTAACCATTGCAGGTTCAGACGGCAGTGGTGGCGCTGGTATCCTGGCAGATATCAAAACCTTTGCCGCTCTTGAATGTTACGGCTTATCGGTCATAACTGCCCTTACAGCCCAAAATACAATGGGGGTACTGGAAGTCTACCCTCTGGATGAAAAATGCATTATATCGCAGTTCAGGGCTCTTTCTTCCGATATTTCAATAGATGCGGTAAAAATCGGTATGCTGGCAAGTGCAGAGATTATCAGGGCAGTGTCGCTGTTACTGAGGGAGTTGAAGGGCAATCCTCCCATCATTCTTGACACCATTCTCGGCTCTTCCGGAGGCCGAACCCTTCTTTCTCCGGAAGCCATACCAGTCATGAAAAAAGAGCTGTTTCCACTTGCGGCACTCATTACTCCAAACCTTCCGGAAACGGCTCTCCTGACAGGCATGAAACGCCCTCCGGCAACCCGTGAAGCCATAGAAGATGCTGCCGGAATACTGCTTGAAAGTGGAGCAGCCTCGGTGCTTGTCAAAGGCGGACATGGTGAAGGTGATGAATGCAGTGACTGTCTTCTCTCCGAAAATCGTTTTTTCTGGTTCCACTCAAAAAAAATCATGAGCGGCAACACCCATGGTACCGGATGCACACTTTCATCGGCCATTGCCGCATTCATGGCCAGAGGGGAAAGCACAAAGAGTGCCGTTGAAAAGGCAAAAAGCTATATCACTGAAGCTATCGAAGCTGGAGCCGCTTTCCGCCTTGGGCATGGAAACGGCCCGCTTCACCACTGTTACAGAGTGTGGCGCTGAATTATTGTAATCCCCTTGGGGAACGACCTATCGAGTAATAGGTAAACCCGGACTGTTCCATGAAGTCAGGACTGTAGATATTCCTGCCGTCAAAAATAACCGGATGACTGAGCTCTCTTTTGATCATTTCGAAATCGGGACTTCGAAAAACGAGCCACTCGGTCAACACTATGAGCGCATTAGAGCCTTTTACCGCATCTTCAGGGTTCGCTGCATAAAAAATCTCGTCGCATTCACCATAAATTCTTCTCACCTCATCCATAGCTACCGGGTCATAGACCCTGACGCTTGCCCCCTCTTTCAACAACTCTTCAATAACCCGGCGACTTGGAGCTTCACGCATATCATCGGTATTGGGCTTGAAGGAGAGACCCCAGATACCTAATACGCTCCCCTTGATATTGTCTCCGAAATGGCCCCTTATCTTTGTGACCATCGTGCTTTTCTGGTCATGGTTGACCGCCTCGACAGCCTTTAAAATCCTTGAATTGTAGCCATGCTTGTGGGCAGTTCGTTCGAGAGCCTGAACATCTTTCGGAAAACAGGAGCCCCCGTAACCAACGCCTGGATATATGAAGGAAAAGCCTATCCTTGAATCGGAACCAATCCCCTTTCTTACCGCTTCAACATCGGCGCCTACCCGTTCAGCAATGTTGGCAATTTCATTCATGAAACTGATTTTTGTCGCCAGCATCGCGTTTGCCGCATACTTGGTAAGTTCAGCCGAACGAATATCCATGGCGATAAAACGCTCATGGCTGCGATTGAATGGCGAATAAAGAAAACGCAACAACTCCCTTGTTCGCGGATTATCGACGCCGACAACGATTCGTTCAGGTTTCATGAAATCGTTGACCGCGTCCCCCTCTTTGAGAAACTCAGGGTTTGAAACCACATCAAAATCAATATCGACATGTCGTTCAGCAAGTACGGAACTGATTTTATCCCTGACCAGATCGGCTGTTCCGACCGGTACGGTTGATTTGTTGATAACTACCCTGTACTCTTGCATATAGGTGCCAATACTTTCAGCAACACTGAGCACATGACGCAAATCTGCAGAACCGTCCTCATCGGGAGGAGTCCCAACGGCAATAAACTGATAAAGGCCGAAATCAACTCCTTCACGAATATCCGAGGTAAAGCGCAAACGGCCTTCCCGGCGATTTTCTGCAATAATTTCATCAAGACCCGGCTCGTGAATGGGAATGCGGCCCTCATTGAGACTTTTTATCTTCTGCTGGTCAATATCGACACAAAGAACATCATTACCGACCTCTGCAAAACAGGCGCCAGTAACTAGACCTACATAACCTGATCCAAATATGGTTATTTTCATTATTGCAAGAACGTAATTAAAATGTATTGGCTGTTCAGCAAAGGATTCAACGACCCTTGGTATTATTGGTTTATTCCAGAACAATTACAAGGCAACGGGATTTTTGCCAGAAAGCGTTTTCATCACGGATAAGAAGCAGCGATGAGGTTTTTCCTCCAACAAGCTCGTAAGAACCTTTTGTATGAGGAGTTATAATTTTAAGACCTTTGGATGGCCTGTCAAGAAACAAATCCCTTGTTTCAGTAATATCAACTTTTCTGAAAAGATTGATATTGAAATCAGGAGCCAGACGATATTCGTTACCAAACAGCTTTTCGAGAGGATTGATGCGCACAAGAATACCCTTATCGGCAAGTTCATTGAAGGTTCCAGAAATGTAATACGCTGTATAGAGCTGCGTTTCCTGATCCTGGATGAACTCATCGAGCACATCTACCGTTGCCATAAGAGCGGAAATCTGCTTGTTGAGCTTCTGCACCTGCCCCTTGAGCACGTTAACCTCTCCATCCTTGGTGTTTATTGCAATTTTCAGCTCAGAGACAAGCCGGTCAAGAGATTCAACCCGGTAAGTTGACGAGCGATTCTCCTCCTCAAGCTTCCTGATCAGGCTTTTGCTTGCAGCCAGCGTGGAATCGATAAAACGGATACTGGCAGAGATATCCTTGCCAATCTGCTCGACATTGCGACGATCCTGGCTCTCGATACCTGAAGAGAGCCGTTCAACGACAGCCTCTTTCTGCTGAATCCTGCCAAGATTTTTCTGTACCTGGGCAAGAATAGCCATCATTGATTCGATATGCTCCTGGCGTGCATCCTGCTTTTGCTTCTCCGGGCTGCAAGCTCCCAGAAAGAGACAAAAAACAAAAAACATAACCCCGGCAACCCTGAAACGACTATCCCTTACAGCCATTGAATCCATTGTTCAACCCCTTCTTTTGTGCCATACCACCTGGTATGCGGTGTTGGAAGATGTTCTGCATCTGCAATAGTAATATTTTCAGCACCTTCAAGAAAACAGCTTTTTGCCGGCACAATTCCATCCCCGGCCACATTGCCATCTTCAAGCACGCTTTTGTAAAACTGAAAACACATTTTCTCGACAAAACTTCCCTGAAAATTGCCATGATACTTATTGCTGACAACAGAAACAACACGACAACGCTCAAAAAAATCTGGACGCAGATGTCGGAATATGAAATCAGTCTTTATCCTGGCATAATGCTCATGAGTATGAAAAGGTGTTCCAAGAGTAACCAGCTTTTCAACCAGCCCTCCGGAATGGTAAACATCACCCTGGAATGGCTTTTCAAGAAGGTAGATCATCGCAACGGTACCTCCCCCGCTGTGCGCCACAAGGGTAATCGGCTCACCTGGAAATTTTGCAGCCATCTTCCTGACAGAACGGTCAATGGCTTTCATAACCCGGTTTGTTGATTTTTCCGGTGATGGAGGAAATCCTACCCAGTCAACAAGAGTTACCGGTGCTATGGCAATTCTTTCCCCTGGAAGATAGCCTGCAAGGACATCTTTCATCGTGTCGTAGAGGGACTCCCAGAAAAGCACACCAGGAATTATTATTATCGGATTTTGCGCTACGGCCTTCATGGCTGTTTCAGGGTTAATGATGTACAACTCTCCAAAAAAAAAGAGGAATCTGTTACGACCATTTTTTCAGCAGTTCGACAAGCAATCCCACACCAAAACCTGTGCCGCCACTCACCTTTCCAGCACTTTTGGAGGGAGTGAATGCCGGACCGGCAATATCGATATGAGCCCAGTTTTTATGACCATCAATAAACTTCTCAAGAAATTTTGCTGCCGTTACAGAACCAGCTCCACGTCCTCCGGTATTGTTGACATCGGCTACATCTGACTTTATCTGCTCATCATAGAGATCCCAGAGCGGCATGCGCCATACCTTCTCCCCGGAGAGCTGCCCGGACTGGTATATGTCATCGGAAAGCTTGTCATTGTTGCTGAAAAGAGCTGCAACAGAATAACCCAAAGCGACAATGCATGCTCCGGTAAGCGTTGCAAGATCTATCAGCACATCCGGCTTGTACTTCTCTGTGGCATAAGTCAGGGCATCAGCCAGAATAAGGCGGCCCTCAGCATCAGTGTTACCAACCTCAACAGTTATTCCTGAATAGGTGGTAATGACATCGCCCGGCGTTTGAGCCTTACTGCCTGGCATATTGTCGGTGGCAGGAATAAAACCGATAACGCGCAAAGGAAGCTTCAGACGGGCAGCAGCCTCAACCGCACCCAAAACAGTGGCAGCGCCTGACATGTCAGACTTCATCTCCCCCATCCCCTCTGAAGGCTTGATCGAAATCCCGCCGGAATCGAAGGTGACTCCCTTACCGACCAATGCGACAACACTCTTGGCTTTCCCTTTTGGCTTGTAATCGAGAATGGTAAACGTTGGTGGATGAAAACTGCCCTTGTTGACTGCAAGCAAGCCACCCATCCCAAGAGACTCTATCTCCTTTTTATGAAAAACCGTTACATCGTACCCATATTTTTTGCCGGACTCCTCTGCCGCTTTTGAAATATCCTCTGCCTGAAGATAATTTCCGGGAAGATTCACAAGATCCCTGGCCATTTTCTGGCATGACCCGACAATCTTTCCGGCAGCAACACCATCCTCTGTCTCATCAAAAACTGCGGAGTCAACCCGAAGAATCAGCTCGGCGATCTCTTTCGACTTCTCTTTGGACTTCTTTTTATCAAGTTTCCCGCTTTTCAGGCGCTCAAAACGATATGAACCGGTAAAACAACCTTCGACAAAGATGGCCGCAAGAGATGAAACACTTTGAAGGGAAACCGCCGCAAGATTGGCGATACAGGAACAGTCAACCGCAATTTTTTCAATCTTCATCTCCACGGCTTTCGATGCAAATGCAACCGCCGCCTTGCGCCACTCTTCAGAAGTTTTTGCCTCTCCCAGACCCAGCAGCACAACCCTTGCTGCAGAAAAATTGCCGCTTCCGCCATACAGGACAATAACCTCTCCGGCCTCAGCCTTGAAGTCTTTCAATACCTGACGGTCAAATCCAAACGCGGCAAGCTTCTCTTCCGCTCCATTTTCAAGCTCTCCACTGCTGAGCGGCAGCGCCAGAAGATCGGTAACTACCTTGTCAGAGTTGCTTTTTGTTACTGATATTTTCATAGCTTCACAAATCGTTGTTAACGGTGTTATAATGATTCTGTATGCTCTTTAAGGAATACCCTCATGTCATGAAGCAATACCTGCTGTGCCTTGTCGGCAGAAAGCTGGAAAAGACAACCAGCGGCATTCATGTGACCGCCACCCCCATATTTTTTGGCCAACTGGTTGACAAAGATATTGCCACGCGAACGGAAACTTGCCTTGATTCTGCCATCCTGCATCTCAACCAATAACACGGCAATACGCACAGAAGGCACACTTAAAAGATAACGGATAATGAGATCGGTATCGAACAACTTGCTTCCTGTCGATTTTATCATATCCTGCGAAATGAACAGCCAGGAGATATCACCATCGTCAAGAATGTTAATGGCACTGAGAGCCGCACCGAGCAGCTTGAGCGCCGAACAGGTCAGGGAGTTGTAGATCCTGTCGTAAATCGCCGAAGCGTCAGCACCCTTGCTGACGAGATCCCCGGCAAGCCGGTAAACGTAGGGCGTTGATTTCGGAAACCTGAAAGAACCAGTATCTGTCATGACAGCAACATAGAGCGCTTCAGCCACTTCAGGAGTAATGAGCTCAAGACACAGGCGATCCTGTAATGCATACAGCAGATCATAGACAAGCTCTCCTGTTGAAGATGCATAATTTTCGCACACCATAAGATCAATAAAATCATCCGGTTCGAGATGATGATCAATACAGAGAAGTTTCAGACTGCCCAGTTCTCTCGAAAATTTCACATGAGGCCACAACGAACCCATCCTGTCCCGCAAATTGGCATCAAGCAAAATCACGACATCACAAAGCGACAACTCCTGAATTGCCTCCTCATTTCTTTTATCAAACTGGGTTATTGGGTACAACTGCTTGAGAAACTGGTAATTAGGAGGAACTTCCGTCGGATTGACAATCGCGACCTCCTTTCCAAGTGCCTTTAGCACCCTTGCAAGTGCAACCTCACTGCCAAGGCCGTCACCATCAGAATTTTCATGGGTTGTAATAACAATATGCTGACCCTCAAGCATCGCATCGATTATCGGAGACCACTCCTCAGTACCAAGCGTCCGACCATACTCTGGTAATATCATTAGTTCGCAGTAACTTTAACAAAAAATAAAACGTAATATCCACTTTTTCCCGGCGAAACAGCGCAAAGTATTCAATAATGATATTTTAAACGAGATGAAAGCGCTTAAACCCGGCCCCGACTTCGCCAAAACTTCGCGTATCTCCCAATAAAACCATTTTTTAAGCCTTCTGTTATACTTAAGGAATGTTCTTAAAGATAAAAGATAAACAACGAAACCGGGACAATAATTTTTGACAGACCAATATTTTTTCTCTGCTGAAAAGGTGCGTATTGAGCGCACCCTGCACTTGCCAATAGTGGCGCACCTCTCCGGCTGCGGAGGGCATGCAGCACCGTGCAAAAAAAGCCGGGAACTTGCCCGAAAGTGAAGTTTATCTGAAGCGGGGTGAGTGGGAGCTTAACCTGACGGTTGAGCAGGCTGAGACGAAAGCGGAGGTGTTAGACTGGCATACCTGCTTCGGTCTCTTTGGAT
>SZXY01000057.1 GCA_005843805.1 Chlorobium sp. | reverse complement strand
GAAACCTTTTCGCTTCAAATCACTCTCCATTGCTGTACATGAAACGCTGGCCCCCCCCCCCCGCGTGGTAGGGTACCCTGAAAGGAGGCGGAGGAGATCAGCAGATCTGACAAAGGGCTATCAGGCAAAAAACAACTGATTACTTTTTAGGCGCTGAGACTGAAGAAGAGCCCTGGAATACAGAAGTAACTGCGGTAGTACCTGTGCAGGCAAGATCAGAAGTTGTTTTAAGAAGAGGCTCGATAAACTGACCGACAGCTTTGATGCTGACGCTGACCAGCTCAACCAACTGCTGGGCAAGTACCCCTACAGTCTGGAACATGGCGTTGAGAGAAACCGAGAAATCATTGATGGAATCGTTTGACATGGGCTTGAGTAGTTTTTTTGTGAATAAAACAATACCGGACACTCTGTTCTGCCCGGAATATTGATACTCGTTCAAATTAAAATATTTTAACTATTTAGAGAATTATTTCGAAGAGAAAGAAAACCGGAGTCCCGCTCTCGCGCCCAAATGCCCTGCCAGTCAGCAGTTCGCCTTCAGAATCAGCAAACCACCGAACATATTTTTTTATATAAAAACCCAAATTCATATTATTTTATTTCGAAAAAAATAAAATTCGTATTATTTTTTTATGCAAAAGCAAACTTTTTCATTACTTTAAGAGTGTAGCAAGCTCTTAAAACCTTTGGTTTGGCAATCATGGCAACTATTCTCTTTTATGAAAAACCGGGATGCCGGAACAACACCCGGCAGAAAGCAATGCTTGAGCTTTCAGGGCACGCAGTTCAATCGGTCAATCTGCTTGAGTATCCCTGGTCGAAAGAGGAGCTGGAAGAGTATCTTGGCGAAAAACCGGTTGAGGAGTGCTTTAACCCGGCAGCCCCGGCTATAAAATCGGGTGAGATCAATCCAGTTGAATACACAAAAGAGGAGGCTGTGCTAATGATGATCGAGAATCCTCTGCTTATAAAACGACCGCTGCTGCAGATCGGAGAGCATCGCATCCAGGGATTCGATACGACTGTGCTTCGATACATCATCAACCTCTCCGGGGTTGAGGGTGCCGAAAAGGTGGTAGAATCGTTCAGAATGACCGACATGAACTCATGCCCACATATCAACAACTTTTCTTGCATAACTCCAGAACACTAATACTATGGAACATTCATTACGTCCACTTGGAACCGTCATACAGCTTCTTGAAGAGCTTGGCCACGAAGTAAGCTATGCCTATGAAGACCTGGTTTTTGTCAACGACAACGACTTCCTGCTCCAGTTCGAGAACACCGGACCGGTACTCAACCTTTTCTTCAATCAGAGCTGCCAGAAAACAGCGGTTGACACCATTGAGCAGAGCATCATCCCTGCTGCTGACAAAATCGGGCTCTCAATTATAAAAAAAGGTCTCTACAATGTGACCGAGCAGCCCGATGAAAACCTGAAGATCGAGTTTTTCGAGAACTGAAAAGCCTGGATGTTTTTTTTATTGCGCGGTGATAGTTCGTTGCACTTTTGTTTTGGCAAGCAGGAGGTGCAACGGACTACCCATGACTGCATTATACCCCGGACTAAAACCCCCATTTCACCATTGTTTCAAAAGAAAAGAGGCATTGCAAGTCCGCCATGATTTGACGAAACAAACGGTTTGACTACATTTTGTTTAAAGAATATTGGCTGACACTCGACCGTCAAGTGGCTTCACAGGGAAAACCAGAAAGTCAGCAAATAAGGAAGGTGAAATCGAAATAAGCGGTGTAGTTCAATTACAAAATAACCGGGATGAAATATTCAGAGGCAAGAGAGGGTAGAACCTTTGTCATCAGGCTTGAAGATGGTGATATCGTGCATGAACAGCTTGAGCAGTTTGCAGTGGATCACGGCATCGAAAGAGCTTCAATTCTGGTACTTGGAAGTGCTGACAGAGAGAGTCGGCTTGTTGTAGGCCCTGAAGAGAGCCGCTCAAATCCGATAAATCCCATGACTCTTGAACTCTACGATGCACATGAAGTTACGGGTACCGGCACCATTTTTCCCGATGAAGAAGGTCGTCCGGTTCTCCACATGCATCTTGCGTGCGGGAGGGAGGAGAACACAGTTACCGGATGCGTCCGCAGCGGCGTTAAGGTGTGGCATGTGATGGAGATCATCCTGACCGAGCTGATTGAGAACCAGGCAACACGTCAGTTTGATTCCCTCACTGGCTTCACCTTGCTTGTGCCCTGAAGGAAAACCAGCCGTTCAATCAGACAAACGGGTTTTCATGGAAAGGTATCCCCAGAGAGTCGGCCAGCGCTTCGTGGGTAACGGTGCCTTTCCAGATGTTGAGACCCATTGAGAGACCGGGCATCATCACCATGGCGCTTTCGATACCGAAGTCAGCAATCCTTCTGATATAGGGCAATGTTGCCCCCGTCAATGCTTCCGTGGAGGTCTGGGGATAGGCGGCAGGCATGTTGGCCACGCAGTAATGCACAATACCCTCCTCGACAAAAATAGGATTTTCGTGGGTTGTTGGTCTGGAGGATTCCGCACACCCGCCCTGGTCGATTGCAATGTCCACAAGCACGGCTCCCGCCTTCATTTTCCGAAGCATTGACCTTTTGAGAAGTTTCGGAGCTATCGCACCTGGCACCAGCAGCGCACCAATCAGCAGATCGGTCGTTTCAAGCTGTTCTTCGATATGCTGCTCGGTTGAGTAGAGAGTATGCACCTGCGGAGGCAATGCAGATTCGAGAAAACGCATTCTCTCCTGCCCAATTTCAAGCACCGTCACATCCGCGCCAAGTCCGGCTGCAACTTTGGCCGCATGCATCCCGGCAGATCCTCCACCGAGAATGACAACCTTCCCCGGCAGAACTCCCGGAACGCCTCCCAGCAGCTTCCCTTTTCCTCCGTGATGTTTACCCAGATAAAAGGCACCCATCAAAACGCTCATTTTTCCGGCAATTTCACTCATGGGCGCAAGAAGGGGAAGACGACCGCCCTCCTCGACAGTCTCGTAGGCAAGAGCTGTAACACCCGTTTCAAGCAGTTTTGTCGCCAGCAGAGGTACGCCCGCCAAATGAAGAAAGGTGAAAAGCATGAGATCTTCACGAAAAAATCGGTACTCCTCAGCAAGAGGTTCCTTGACCTTCACCACAAGCTCACTCTTCCATACCTTTTCGGGTGAAGAGGTGACGATAGCCCCGGCACGCCGGTATTTGTCGTCGCTGAATCCGCTGCCTGTCCCTGCACCAGCTTCAACCATAACCCTGTGACCTGCAGCAACAAGATGATGAACTCCGGAAGGGGTGCAGGATACCCTGTTTTCTCCGCTCTTTATTTCCTTTGGAATCCCGATATTCATGACCGTATTTTTGAGTGGTGAATGT
>SZXY01000202.1 GCA_005843805.1 Chlorobium sp. | reverse complement strand
CCTGCCCATCCTCTCGCAATGCGGCTATGGTATGAAACGGTACACCGTCACGGGTGGTCTGCTCAAGCAGTGGATGACGGCTTCGGCTGCGAAACTCGATCTCCCCGATCCGGGTTTTATTCTTTCCATACCGGTAAATGACCGGTTTGCCCTCTTCAGCTTCAAGGCCATAGATCGAGTTCTCCTGGCGCTGAAACCCCGTGTCAAAGCCCAGGCCTTTTACCTTCCCGTTCACAAAATTGTATTCCAGCGGAGTTGCCGGCGAAGCACCAGGCAGCTCACGGGCATTGGCAGTGGTGAGTTTTGAGACTTCATCCTCATCGACGCTCACTCCGTGAATAGCCAGATCGAGCTGAAGCTCCACCTCCTTGTAAAGCGCCGCTTTCAGCGCTTCATTGTTTGTTTCTGCATTAGCCATGTACAATCCGTGAAATATTGAGTGATGTTTCGGGAATATTCTCAGACACAAAAAAAGCCGACTCTCTGACAACAAGAATCGGCTTCCTTATAAACTTGTATGTGTAAATCAAGTGCTTTACAAAAGGGCGAAAACGTTGATGTCTCTATGCATAAGCAGAAGACAACAACACAAACTATGTGACCGTACGTTGAAATTCATGGCTTTTCTTCCTTGGCGAAATTCGTATTCTTCCTTCCCTTTTTTTACAATATCAGCAATACCATACACTCCCGAAATCCCGTCAATACGGCATCTTGTATACCGTAAAGAGGCTACCGCCTCAGTCAAGTGAGGGAAACTTCCACTGCGCAAGCCGCTCTCCCTCAAACTCTCCATACTTGATCTGAAACACCTGACCGTGATGAGGCGCTGACGCCGGCCCACTGTAGAGCTGAAGGGTTGTGAATCCGTAACGACGGAAAATCTCGGTTCCCTTGTCGAGCAGTTCCCAATGCCAGGCCGCTTCCGGGCTGCGATAGCCTTCGAGAGGCGTCCCTTTTTCCGGGCGGAAGGCGCTGAAATGGCAGACAATGCCTTTGGAAGCGAGGTACTCGATCCCTTCGAGCGTTGACTGCAGCGGTGCCAGACCACCGACAATATTGGTGTGCACGTTGCCTTTGCCGAACACATTCACCGCATATTCAAGGGAGGCAACCCAGTGTTGCCAGCCGCCATTGCGTTTCTCCTTGCCGGGGCAGATAGCCGCAAAGAGGTTGCGGTCCCACACCTCAAGATTGTGGGAGATATTGGTAAAGCCCGCCTCCCTGTACTTGTGAAGCACTCCGAAATCAGAAGGCGCACCGATAATACCGACCCCATAAAAAGAGCTGTACCGCTCCCTGATGGCATCAGCCACATCGAGATAGTACTCCTGCTCACGGCGTTCCGGCACAAACCCTCCCGTGATGCGGAAATGGTTGCCAACCCCGGCCTGCCGGGCCAGATGGTAGACCTCGGCAATCTGGCGGGGTGACTTGATGAGCACCTTGTTCAGGACGCCATCCTTGGCTCGTTCATTGATGGAGCAGAAAAGGCAGTCTTCCCCCTTGTCTTTCAGAGAGCACTCGTTGCTGTATGCCACACTGACGCCACCCTCCTGGCTGACATTGGCAACATGGCGGAACTTCTCACCGCTGCTGAGCACCGTTTCGGTAACCGGATGAGCCTTGTGAAAGGAGATCTCCCCGACACGCGCCCCGTCATCATAGAGCACCGGTTTGTGATTCTCAACCACCAGCGAGTAGGGCGTAAAACGGTTAAACCCGCCACGCGCAGTCACACCATGCGGCAGCGATATACCGGTCAGCCCTCTCTGGCGATTATAGGCGGAGGTATGTTCATAGTAATCCTGAAACTCCCGTATCTCAGCGGGATTATAATTGATACCCTTTTCAGCAAGCAGCAACCCAAGCCTCACTTCATCGAGCAGCACCTGCTTTGCCGCCTCCTTGTCATAAGTCACGACATCCGCCTCTCTGGTTATTTCAAGTTCTGCAACACTCATAGCTCTCTCTCCTTTCTCGGTATTGGTCAAATTGATTAATCAAGTGAGGGAAACTTCCACTGCTCCAGCCGATCTCCCTCAAACTCTCCAGCCT
Source organism: Chlorobium sp. (assembly GCA_005843805.1). Lineage (GTDB taxonomy): Bacteria > Bacteroidota > Chlorobiia > Chlorobiales > Chlorobiaceae > Chlorobium. Next base: position 2,884 of record SZXY01000202.1, on the reverse strand, counting down.
TGATCTGGAACACCTGGGCGCTATGCGGCCCCGAAGCGTTGCCGCTGTACATTTGAAGCGTCGTAAAGCCGTACCGTCGGAAGATGTCTGTCGCTTTATCGAGCAGTTCCCAATGCCACTCTGCTTCCGGACTGCGATACCCTTCAAGCGGCGTCCCTTTTTCCGGACGAAACGCGCTGAAATGGCAGACCACCCCTTTTGAAGCAAGGTACTCGATACCCTCCAGTGTAGACTCCAGAGGTTCAAGCCCGCCAACAATGGCCGAATGCACATTGCCCTTGCCGAAAATATCCACCGAGTACTCGAGAGCATCAACCCAGTGCTGCCAGCCACCATTGCGTTTCTCCTTGCCGGGACACATCGCCGCAAAAATATTTTTATCCCACACCTCGATATTGGTCGAGATATTATCGAATCCCGCCTCCCTGTATTTCGATATCACCGAAAGATCAGCCGGAGCGCCCACAACCGCACACCCGTAAAACGAGCTGTACTTCTCCTTGATGGCATCAGCCACATCGAGATAGTACTCCAGTTCACGGCGTTCCGGCACAAAGCCTCCAGTAATGCGAAAATGGTTGGCCACTCCGGCCTGCCGCGCAATATCATAAGCCTCGGCAACCTGGCGGGGTGACTTGAGAAGCACCTTGTTCAGGGTACCATCCTTTGCCCGTTCGTTGAAAGCGCAGTACAGACAATCCTCCCCCAAATCTTTCAGCGAACACTCGTTACTGTACATCACATGCAGCCCCCCCTGCGCATTGATCGAGGTGATGTCGCGCACCTTTTCCCCTGTGCTCAACCGCTCCTCAGAGGCTGGCTCTCCCTTGTGAAAGGCAATTTCACCCACACGTCTCCCGTCGTCATACAAGACAGGCTTGTCACCCTCAATGACCAGCGAGTATGGCGTCCAGCGACTGTAATGCCCCCGAGCGCTGTTACCTCCCGGCAGATAAAAGGCAGTTAACCCGCCCTTGCGATTAAACGCCGAAGCCAGCTCGATTGGATCCTGAAACTCTCTGATCTCTTCAGCGTTGAACGCTATCCCCTGTTCGACCAGTTTCAATCCAAGTTTTGCCTCATCAAGCAGCCTCTGCTTCACCGCCTCCTTGTCAAAACTCTCGACATCTGCTCCCCCGTATATTTCCTGTTCTGCACGCTCCATTATTCCTGTGATGCTTTATATTTTTGCTGAAAACAAAAAAAGCCGGTTCCCTGAGAGCAGGAAGCAGCTTCGTTATACCTCTTTGTGTTGAAAAAATTCAGGTACTCTCTGCCTTGCCGAAAACGCTCATGCCACGCTGCTCTTTTGCAGGGCAACAACAACAGGAGAAATATGAGCTAAAAGGTAAGTTCATGGCAAAGAGATTGAGTTGTGCTACCGATTGACGCTCCTTTTCGAAGCAGTTAAACATCGGCAATAAACTCAACACAGGAAATCCCGTTTAAACGGCATATTGCATACCGTAAATGTGGTGCATTGGCTGGTTGGGGGAAAAGGTGGAGCTGGAATGCAAAAAAGAGACAAATCGATGTTTTGAGAAGGGCAACTTCTTCAAAAAGTTCTTTTTCAGGTCGTTGGTTCATAACTGACATAGGCTCCCCCATATCCGATTTTTCGATTTATGCGACCTTTGACGCCGATCAATCGACCAGTGGGTACCTGTGTCGTTTTCCCTTCATTATACTCTTTTTCCAAACGGGACGGAGCGGTTTGAATGCCCAGACGTCCCAGGGCTTCTTTTGCCAATACGGGCAAGGGAGCCACAGGAACAATCTCGCCAGTGAGGGATGATTTTTTAGCCTTGGCATAGAGGCCATAACCCAAGCGAACAAGCCTCCCCTCTTTTGTTATGTTTCGTAACGCTCGGCCTATCTGATCGTAGTCGCCCAAATCCTTGAAGTCATCGCGCACAAAAACAGCGCATCTCTTCCTCGCTATTCTTGCCACAATCCTGTATTCAAGAGTTCCGTACCTACTCATTGTTATTTAATACTTTGTGTTGCAAACATACGACATCTTTGTCCTACAAACATACGACACTTTTCAGGCAGATACAAGCGGGCTTTTGCAGTCAAATCTTCTTTTCGCTCACCAAGCCCGAAAAAGTCCTGGCCAGTCGGTAACGCCCTCTTTCGCAAGATTAAGAGGTTTCAGCAATAACAACAGGGTGGTGCAAAAAAGGGAATAAAAGCGGGAGATGGTGGGTGGTGGTGCTTTATCAATTGCCTTTATCCCCTGTCGTGATGCATTCGTTGATCGACATAAGAACGCAAGACTGCATTGATTTTTGTCTGATAGCCCTTACCCTGATTGCGGAAAAATTGAAGCACCTCATAATCAACGCGCATGTTGAGTACTGCCTTGGGCTGCGGTAGTTCAATCGAGGCTTTTGACCAATCAACCACCATGCCTGTTTCGTCCTGGTCGTCAGCAATAGCCGCTTCAATTTCCTCCTCCGTCATCGCGGAAGCTTTCTCCCAGTTACTTTCGCTCTCGCCGCGCTCCTGCATTGCACGTAGTTCTTTATCCGTGCGCTTGACGATACGCTCTTTCCTCGCCATGTCGTGACCTCCTGAATGATATAATTCTGCGGGTTTCTTCTCTCCATGTCCAAACGACGGTATAAAACTTACCATTGATTGTGGCGGTCGTGACATACCTCGCTTCAATGGGATGATCCGATTGAGCGGTGATGGTCTTCCGTCCGTCGAAAAGCAGCCGCGAATCTATAAAGTCCAGCTTGTGCTTCTCAAGGTTCAGTAACCGTTTGTCTTCGTCCCATTCGAACATTTTTTACAGTCTACACAATTCGTATACACATTACAAGGGGAAAATATTGGTATGCATCGTTTTCTTTTTCCCTAACATGGATAGTTGCAC
>SZXY01000109.1 GCA_005843805.1 Chlorobium sp. | reverse complement strand
GGTTCCCTGACAGGGTTTAATGAACGTTATGATGATCGTCCCCTAAATTAGATGGAGTTAAAATATGAAAAAGGTATTGGGTGTTGTTGCGGTTTTTCTGGTGTTGTTGCTCAGCAGTGCAGGGTATGCGGAAGAGTACCGTAATGTCGAAGTTAAAAAATTGATTACTTCCACAACGGCAAGCAATGGTCAGCCACTTTTCTATCTGCAAGCAGCTCAGCCGGAAGTCACGGCGCTTGTTGTGACTTTTCCTCCCGGAGGTTCGACCGGCTGGCACAAGCATCCGGTACCGGTTTATGCCTACATGCTTGCAGGGACGCTCAACGTTGAACTGAAAGATGGCAAGACCTTTGTGTTCAAAAAAGGGGATGCGATTCTTGAAGTGGTCAATACCCTGCACAATGGCTTTAATGCTGGCAGCGAACCGGCAAGCCTTGTGGTTTTTTATACAGGAGCAGTGGGTGTGCAAAATGTTATCAGGGAAGCTACAGCATTGCCTTGAAGGGAAGTGAGCTAAACGGTTTGTCTCAGTGAAATGAAAAGGATATTTTGTACTCCGGTGTTCGTTGTCACCTTAGTAAGGCGTGGCAACTTTTAGTCTGCCTGGAAGGTTCAAGAAAAAAAATAAAGCAGTTGAGAGTATGATATTACCGATCAATATCTATAGTGACGATATTCTTAGACAGAAAGCCAAGCCTCTCAGAGGCGTTGATGGTGCTATAGAAGAGCTTGTGAAATCCATGTTCGAGTCGATGCACAACGCTTCAGGCATAGGGCTTGCCGCTCCTCAGATTGGTCATTCCCTTCGATTGATTGTGCTTGATCTCTCCTGCCTGAAAAATTATGCCAATGAAAAGCCGATGGTGGTCATTAACCCCCATATTCTTGCGGTACGGGGCAGCAGCGTCATGGATGAGGGGTGTTTGAGTATTCCAGGTGTGCAGGGAGACGTCACCCGTCCCTCCGGTATTACCCTGAAGTATCGTGACGAGCACTTTGAAGAGCATACCAGTGATTTTTCCGGCATGCTTGCCAGGGCGCTCCAGCATGAGATTGACCATCTTGATGGCACCCTTTTTGTTGACAGGATGGACAAGCGCGACCGGAGAAAAGTCCAGAAAGAACTCGATGCACTTGCTTCCGGTATTGTCAATGCCGAGTATCCGGTTGCACGGGAAAGTCTTGCAGCGGTTCAGGGTTGATGAACCAGTGCAGGTTGGAGGAAAAGTGGTTTGTTGAAAGGCGGTCAGGCGTCATATTTTTTAAACACTCTTGAGTGCCATGCGGATAATTTTTATGGGAACGCCGGAATTTGCCGTTCCTTCGTTACAGGCGATTGCAGCAGCCAGCAATGAATTTGAACTGGTTCTGGTTGTCACCGGTGCAGACAAGCCACGCAAAAGCAAACATGCAGCTCCTGAGCCCTGCCCTGTAAAACAGGCGGCTTTGGCTCTCGGCCTTCCGGTCTATGAAACCGACGATGTCACAAACCCCGAGTTTGCCGACACTGTCGCTGCACACCAACCCGACGTCATCGTTATTGCTGCGTTTCGTATCCTGCCTCCAGCGGTCTATGAACAGGCAAAGCTTGGCGCCTTCAATCTCCACGCATCGCTTCTGCCAGCCTATCGCGGCGCGGCGCCCATCAACTGGGCACTTATCAAGGGAGACCGGGAAACTGGCGTCACCACTTTTTTTCTCCAGAAGCGCGTCGATACCGGCAGCATCATCCTTAGCGCAAAAACGTCGGTTGCTGCGGATGAAAACGCAACCGATCTTGCCCACCGCCTTTCAGTTATTGGTGCTCGGGTTGTAGTCGATACCCTCCATCTGATTGCATCCGGCAAGGTTGAAGTTTCAGGCCAGGACGATTCACTTGCCTCAAAGGCCCCCAAGCTGACCCGCGACAACACCCGCATTGTCTGGTCGCAGCCAGTTGCCGCCATCCACAACTTTATCCGGGGTCTTGCCCTCAAGCCAGCGGCATGGACAATCTTCCAGGGCAAAACCATGAAGATATTCAAGGCTGCTCCTGCGGGCCCCTCTCTCGATGCATCCCACACCCTTCCGGGAACCATTCTTGTCGATCAGGGCAGACTCTACGCCATAGGATCAGACGGCTGGCTCGAAATCCTCTCGCTCCAGATTGAAGGCCGCAAACCAATGGAAGCTTCTGAATTTCTCCGGGGGTTCCGCCATGACACCGAACCGATGCTTTTTGTGTAAGCTCTACACAAAATTGATTCCGTTGTAAATTGATTAACTTTTTTGAATCGTATAATAGAGAATCAACCATGCAAGCCCAAACTCTTGCACGTGTACGTGATTTTTTCTTGTCTTGTCTGCTCTTTAGAAAACTGCGTTTGCCGAAGACTGAAGCCATCATTGAGGAGGAAAAGGCATGAGTTACGAGCCGCCCTATACCATCACGCCGCACATCGTGCAGCGTGTGGCGGAGATTGTTGAGCTGGTTACTCGCTGGGCTGTGCCGGGTGATGATGCGATTGCGCCACAACTGCAGCGCAATAATCGTATCCGCACCATTCAGGCCTCACTTGCTATCGAAAATAACACGTTGAGCATAGAGCAGGTAACTGCTGTTCTGGATGGCAAACCGGTGATTGGTTTGCCGCGTGAAATTCAGGAGGTGCGCAATGCCTTTGTGGCCTATGAACAGCTCACACAATGGCAGCTTCACTCCTCGGAGGATCTCCTTGCTGCTCATGGCGTTCTTATGGCGGAGCTGGTTGATGATGCAGGCCATTATCGCAGGGGTGGTGTTGGCATCTAAAGCAATCAGGGGTTGGTACACATGGTTTTGCCTGCTGACAGAGTACGCGGGCTTATGACCGATCTGCTCGGTTGGCTCGCTTCTGAGCCAGTGCATCCCTTGATTGCAAGTTGTGTTTTCCATTACGAGTTTGAATTTATACACCCTTTTGCGGATGGAAACGGACGCATGGGGAGAATGTGGCAAACGCTGATTCTCAGCCAGTGGCAACCGATGTTGGCCTATCTTCCGGTTGAAACAGTGATTAAAACGCGTCAAACGGCTTATTATGAGGCTCTGGCGGCAGCCGATAAACAGGGTGATTCGACATCTTTTATTGAGTTCATGCTTCATGCGTTGCTTGACGCCATGACCGAAGCGCTCACAGAAACGTCGGTGAAAGTGTCGGAGAAAACGTCGGAGAAAATCATCAATGCTCTTGAGCACAACCATGCGATGACAATATCTGAACTCGCAAAAAGTATTGGCATCTCAACTCGTTCGATTGAGCGTAATCTGCAAAAACTGCAAAAAGAAGGGCGGTACATTCCGGGGGAGTTGCCGATGTTGCCGTTTGAAAGTGGACGATTTGACCATTGCCTTGTCGTCTCATCTCCTCTTTTTGTACAGTGCCCACCTGTCGGCAGAGTTTCATCTTCAGGCTATCCGGGAGATGTTGCGTGTCGCTGGTGAAGTTCGGCTCTTTCCACTGCTTTCTCTTGATGGTGCTCCGTCGCCTCATCTTCATGTTTTGATGGAGGAGCTGGCGCTTGATAGCTTTGCCGCTGAGGTCAGGCGCGTTCCTTACGAGTTTCAACGAGGAGGCAATGAGATGCTGGTTATCAAACCGCTCTAAATTCGGCAGGGAGTCTGAGCCGTTTGTCATGGCAAACCCTGCCGACGGAGGCCTGAAATGGCTTTGAAACTGAAATAATAGTGCGAGGGGTGAGTCAGGATTTTTATTTGAGTATCAACTTCTCTATTTTGACCCAGCGAAACTCTGTGGTTTACATGAGACCCTTGTGACCTTTTTGTAATCAAAATGCTCTAAAGTATTGCTCTGTATGTATCCTGTGTGTATTTGCCTATATTTCTCACCCTGAATGTTTACCAGAATCAAACGCTTTTTTTATGGCTTTGTCCAGTACAGAAGTTAACCGTCTTCGGAACTTCTGCATTATCGCACATATAGATCACGGAAAATCCACATTGGCTGATCGCCTGCTGGAAGTTACACATACCCTTGACCGTACCCAGATGGCTTCCGCTCAGGTTCTCGATGATATGGACCTTGAACGGGAGCGTGGCATTACCATTAAAAGTCATGCCATCCAGATGAAGTACACTGCGGCTGATGGAGTGGAGTATACCCTGAACCTTATCGATACTCCCGGTCATGTCGATTTCAGCTATGAAGTCTCCCGCTCGCTTGCTGCGTGCGAGGGAGCGCTTCTGATTGTTGATGCAACACAGGGTGTTGAAGCCCAGACCATTGCCAATCTCTATCTTGCCATCGATGCCGGGCTGGATATTATTCCGGTTATCAATAAAATCGATTTGCCCTCTTCGGATGTAGAGGGAGTTGCCCGTCAGGTCATGGATCTCATCGGTATCAAGCGTGAGGAGATTCTGCAGGTTTCAGCCAAAGCCGGTCTCGGTATCACTGAACTTATGGAGGCTATCATTGCCCGTATTCCTGCTCCTGCCGACAACAAGCACCTCCCTTTGCGGGCGCTGATCTTTGACTCGGTTTTCGATGCTTACCGGGGCGCGGTGGTCTATCTTCGTATTGTCGAGGGTGTGCTGAAAAAGGGTGACAAGGTCAAGTTCTTTGCCAACAACAAGATTTTTCTTGCTGACGAGATCGGAACCATGAGCATGAAACGGCAGCCCAAGCCGCTGCTTGAGGCTGGCAATGTGGGCTATCTGATATGTTCCATCAAGGATGTCAAGGATGCCAAGGTTGGCGATACGGTCACGCTTGCCGACAATCCGGCAAAAGAGCGTCTTGCGGGTTACAAGGATGTCAAACCGATGGTGTTCAGCGGTCTCTATCCGATCAACTCGAACGAGTTCGAGGATCTGCGTGAATCACTCGAGAAACTTGCCCTGAACGATGCCTCTCTGGTCTATACGCCTGAAACCTCCGTGGCTCTCGGCTTTGGCTTCAGATGCGGCTTTCTTGGCCTGCTCCACATGGAGATCATTCAGGAGCGTCTCGAACGGGAGTACGGAGTCAACATCATTACAACGGTTCCGAACGTTGAGTACCGTGTCGTGATGACCAATTCTGAGATTGTCATCGTGGACAATCCTTCCAAGATGCCTGAAACACAACGGATCAATCTGATTGAAGAGCCTTATGTGAGTGTGCAGATCATTACACTTTCCGATTATATCGGCAATATCATGAAGCTCGGCATGGAGCGTCGTGGTGAGTACAAGAATACGGACTATCTCGATGTTGCAAGGGTTATCATGCATTTCGAGTTTCCTCTGGCTGAAATTGTTTTTGATTTCCATGACAAGCTCAAGTCTATCTCGAAAGGGTATGCGTCGATGGATTACGAGTACATCGGCTATCGCGAGTCCGATCTTGTGAAACTCGATGTGCTGCTCAACGGCGATGCGGTTGATGCCCTCTCCATTGTCGTTCACCGCTCGAAGGCTTATGACTGGGGCAAGAAGCTCTGCATAAAACTGAAAGGGATTATTCCCAAGCAGATGTATGAGGTCGCCATCCAGGCGGCTATCGGCAGCAAGGTGATTTCGCGCGAAACCATCTCGGCGATGCGCAAGAACGTGCTGGCCAAATGCTATGGTGGTGATATAAGCCGTAAGCGCAAGCTGCTTGAAAAACAGAAAGAGGGTAAAAAGAGAATGAAACAGGTTGGCAGGGTCGAGGTTCCGCAGGAAGCATTCCTCGCTCTTCTCAATATTGACGAATAAAAGAGGCCGATGGCCAGCAGTTTTTTTAAACACAAAAGCGTTACATCAATTGAATACTCAGCAGGGAAAACCGGTGAAACAACATTCAAGAGAGTGGTTTGATGCTCTGGTTATTGCGGCTATATTTGCCACCATTCTTCGTATTTTTGTCGTTGAATCCTATCGGATACCAACTGGCTCAATGGAGAGTACACTGCTTGCCGGCGACTTTCTTTTTGTCAACAAGTATGTCTACGGACCAAAAGTACCCTTTACTGATATCAGGCTGCCTGGCGTTGACAAAGTCAAACGTGATGACATCATTGTTTTCAAGTATCCGAAAGATCGCTCACTGAACTATATCAAGCGTTGCGTTGCCATTAGTGGCGATACCCTCGAAATTCACAACCAGCGGCTTTTTGTCAATAAAAAACTGGCTCTATTACCTCCTCATGCCCAGTTTATCGGAACTCCAATGCCTGCAGGAGAGGGTGATTACATGATCTTTCCGCAGTCTTCCAGGTTCAACAAGGATAACTACGGCCCAATACGTATTCCCCGCAAGGGAGATGTCGTGCAACTGACAGCGGTAACCTACCCGCTTTACAGCTCGCTGATTACAGATGAAGGCCACGATGTTAGTCTGCAGGGCAGGCAGGTCTTTATCGACGGTGCGCCTGCCACGGAATATACTGTTAAGTCAAACTACTATTTTGCGATGGGAGACAATCGTGACAACAGTCTCGACAGCCGTTTCTGGGGATTTTTACCGGAAAAGGATATTGTCGGTGAAGCCATGGTGGTCTACTGGTCATGGGACCCCGATCTTTCCCTGATTACTGAACCGGTGGGCAAGCTTTCTTCGATCAGATGGCACCGCTCAGGGTTGGTTGTTCACTGAATGCCGGGTTCTTTTGCAATAATTTTTTCGTGAACCGTTTGTATTGACGATAGTCGTTCGGTGCTGCTGAAAAGCAGTTTTTGAAGATCGGGATATGGTATTTCGAGTGTTTTGATGATAATGGTACGGTCAGTTTCCTTGTTGTTCCGCTCAGGCCTCTCTCTTTTCTTCAGTTCGATATGATCGAGAGTGACCGAGTCAAGAAAGAGGCCTGATTTCAGTGATTTGACGCTTATCTGCCAGTTATTGTCGGTTGCAGTATTGAAGGATTGAGAGAGATTCTTCTTGAAATCCGAATTCAGGTAGATATTGGTGGAAAGATAGAGTACAAGATATCCCGCAGGAAAAAGTATGCCGGGGGAGAGCATAAGGGCTTTCAGCCAGTTTATAAGGAAGGTTTTTTTTGGGAATCGGTGGGATGTCATTACTGTTTGGTTTCCTCTGTTTCCGGATAGCGTCTCCGGTGATCTTTCATTACAATACAAAAAAGTTTTTTTATTACACTCTTTACAGTGTCGCAATAACAAATTCAGTTTTCTCTTTTTATGCCAGCACATCAACGGAATGCTCCCTATCTTCTCAAGCCGCTCTTCAAGGAGGTTCATGCCGACACAGAGACACCGGTTTCAGTCTATCTCAAATTGCAGCGTCCTTTTTCATGCCTGCTCGAATCGGTTGACGGTGAAGAGTTTCTTGCCCGTTTTTCCTATATCGCCATTGATCCGGTGGCTATTCTCAGGGGTTCGGTTGACGGGCTGGCAACTGTCGATATTCTTGATGAAAAATTCAGTGATCTTGCCAGAATTGCCGGAGAGGAAGCCAATCTTCGCCTGCAGATAGATCGTTGTCTTGGTGCTTTCGATACGGAAGAGATTCCAAGGAAGAAGAATGGTACACCACAGATGATCACATCGGGTGTTTTCGGCTACTTTGGTTATGATGCTATGCATCTTGTCGAAAGGATTCCGAAACCGGAACTGGACGACCCGGCAGGAATGCCAGACGTTTATCTCCTTTTCTGTGATACACTTGTGGTTTTCGACAATATTCTGCGCAAGGTATTTATTGTTTCCAATTACCTTGACGAGAGTGACAAGGCGGCTGCCTTGCAAAAAATAGAGCTTGTTGCCGAACAAATGTTCCGGCCTCTCGGTCGTGACGAGATCACTTTCCAGCCTGAAAAGCCGGAGGATGTTCTCTCCAACACATCGAGAGATGAGTATCTTCAGAAAGTGGTGAAGGCCAAAGAGTATATTGTGGCGGGCGATATTTTTCAGGTACAGATTTCACAGCGTCTCCATCGTCCCCTCAATACCCGTCCTTTCGATGTCTACCGGATGCTGAGAACCATCAATCCTTCTCCCTATCTTTACTACTTTGACTTGAAGGAGTTCAAGATTGTCGGTTCATCACCCGAACTTCAGGTCAAGGTTGAACGTGACAGTAACGGTCGAAGGATGGTCGATACTCGGCCTATTGCCGGCACAAGGCGTCGTGGCAGCACTTTTGAGGAGGATGAGCGTATTGCCATTGAACTGCTTGCTGATGAGAAAGAACGGGCAGAGCATCTCATGTTGATCGATCTGAGTCGCAACGATGTTGGTCGTATAGCCAAAATTGGTACTGTCGAGACCAATGAGATGATGGTTATTGAAAAATATTCGCATGTGATGCATATTGTCAGTAACGTGCGCGGCGAACTTCGAGACGATCTTGGCACAATGGACGCTTTCTGGTCGTGTTTTCCTGCTGGCACTCTCACCGGAGCCCCCAAGGTGAGGGCTATGGAGATCATTTACGAACTTGAAAAGGAAAAGAGGGGGTTGTACGGTGGAGCTGTCGGATTTCTTGATTTCAAGGGGAATCTCAAGACTGCTATTGCAATTCGTACCATGGTGGTGGAAAATGGCACAATCTATTTCCAGGCGGCTGGAGGTATTGTTGCTGATTCCACGCCCGAGGCTGAATATGAAGAGACGATGAATAAAATGAAGGCGGGTTTAACTGCCGTGAAAAATATTGAGGCTTTATCGTAACGACAAATAAATCCTGATATCACCGATGAGCAAGAAACACACATTCATCAAGTACCTGCTGCTTGTGTTTGCGGGTATTGCTGTTGGCGCGCTTGTTTTTTCAAATGTTGAACTCAAGCTTTCTGCTGAAGGGCCGACTCTGACAACCAGTCCTAATTTTGCCACGGCCAGGAGCAATATCGAAAACTATCCGATTCAGTCACTCAAGGGTTTCAACGAGGCATTCGTGCAGATTGCCGAGTCGGCAACCCCTTCGGTGGTGACTATTTTTACCGAAAAAAATGTGACTCAGCGCACACTCTCTCCATTTGACTTTTTCGGTCGTCCCTTTGATAATTTTTTTGGAATGCCGGAAGGTGGTGCCCGAAATGGCCAAAAGCAGGTTCAGCGAGGTCTCGGATCGGGGGTTATTGTTACGGAAGATGGTTATATTCTTACCAATAATCATGTGGTCGATGATGCAGATGCCATCTATATCCGCACCTTCGATAACAGAAAGATCGATGCCAAGGTCATAGGCAAGGATCCGAAAACTGATCTTGCCGTTATCAAGGTTAATGCCAAAGGCCTTAAACCACTGCTTATCGGCGACAGTGACAAACTCAGGGTTGGCGAATGGGTTATTGCCATCGGCAGTCCCCTTGGAGAAAATTTCGCAAGAACCGTTACCCAGGGTATTGTCAGCGCCAAAGGTCGGGCAAATGTCGGACTTGCCGATTATGAGGATTTTATTCAGACTGATGCCGCCATCAATCCCGGCAATTCCGGAGGCGCTCTTGTCAATATCAATGGTGAGCTTATTGGCATCAATACAGCTATAGCAAGCCGCACTGGCGGATTTGAGGGTATCGGATTTGCCGTGCCTTCAAATATGGCCAAAAAGGTTTTGACTTCGCTCATTACCTCCGGCAAGGTTACCAGAGGCTATCTGGGTGTAAGTATACAGGATATCGACGAAACTCTTGGAAAAGCCATGCACCTGAACCCGGGTGAAGGAGTGCTTGTCGGCACGGTTGTTGAAGGAAGTCCTGCCGCCAAAGTCGGAGTTAAGACCGGTGATGTTATCCTTGACTTCAACGATACCAAGGTTACGAGCAGCGTTGCACTTCGCAATGCCATTGCCAGCGAGTCACCCGGATCGACCGTCAAGTTCAGGGTGCAGAGGGATGGAAAAGTCAGGCTGTTCACCGTTCGCCTTGAAGCGCAACCTGTAAGGGAAGTTGCTGCGTCAAGCAAAGAGGAAGAGGTAACTGCCACTTCGGCGCTTGGGTTCAGGGCGGAGGAGCTTACTGCCCGGATGGCGCAGAGGCTCAATGTGAAACCCGGTAGTGGCAAGGTGGTCATTACAGTAATCGACCCATCTTCCAATGCCTTTCTTGCAGGATTGCGCAGTGGTGACATCATTCTTTCCGTCAACCGTCAGGAGGTGACCTCTTTTTCGCAATATGGTACTCTTTTGAAAGGTGTCAAGAGCGGTGATCTTTTGTATCTGCTCATTGATCGAGGAGGAAACCGAATCTATTTTGCTTTTAATGTATAAACTTTTTTTGCCTGAAGGATTAAGAATTGTACATTGTTGTGGTAGTCAAGAAGTAAAGTCAGCAATCGGAAGCTGACTTTACTTTTTTTGTTGGCAACCCTGTCCCGTATGTCCAGGCAATTCAGCCGCGTTTAATGGAGTTATTTTCCTTTTCTTTTCAACAAAAACAGCACAAGAGATGACTGACAGAATTTACCTGACAAGAGATGGGTATAACCGCTTGAAAGAGGAATTGCATGTGCTGGTTCATCAAACCAGAAGGGAAGTTCTCGAAAAAATTGCCGAAGCAAGAGCTCATGGTGATTTGAGTGAAAACGCGGAATACGATGCGGCGCGAGAGGAGCAGTCACATACCGAAGCCCGAATTGCCGATCTTGAAAACAAGCTCGCATCGGCAACGATTCTTGATCCCAAACAGGTCAAGACCGACAAGGTCTATATTTTTACCTCCGTCAAGCTGCGCAATCTCGATATTGAGGAAGAGATTATTGAATATACGCTGGTCTCTTCTGAAGAGTCAGACTCGGATCTCGGCAAGATTTCCGTGCGCTCTCCGGTCGGAAGGTCACTCATAGGGAAAGAGGTCGGTGAAAAAGTTCACATAAGTGTGCCCAAAGGGGAACTCTATTATGAGATATTGGAGATTTTTGTTAAATAAGGGCAAATTAAACCAGATTTTCAATGGGTAAGCGTCAAATCATCTATCGTCCAGACAGGATCGGCGGCAATCAGGATTTGCTGAACCGCGAAATCAACCTGGTGACCAAAGAAGCAAGGGTATGGCACGGCAAGATTATTGCCGTCGGCAGTAACGATGTCGAACTCAAGGATGCACGTTCAGGAAAACACCGTTTCAGCCTTGACCAGGTCGATCGGATATACTGTGATATAAAAACGGATTACTAAATTTATGCGTAGAAAAATTGTTGTCGGCAACTGGAAAATGAACAATACCGTAGCCGAATCGGAAACACTTGCACAGGATGTTCTCGCTGCTCTTGGCGAAGGCTTTTCGGGCTGTGAGGTTGGCATTGCGCCTACCTACCTGGCGCTGGAAGCAACGGAAAGGATTATTGAAGGAAGCGAAGTTCAGCTTGTTGCCCAGAACTGCCATTATGAAAACGACGGAGCCTATACCGGCGAGGTATCGGCCAGAATGATCAATGCCGTAGGTTGTTCCTATGTCATTATCGGTCACTCCGAGCGCCGCCAGTATTTCGGCGAAACCAACGCGACAGTGAATCTCAGGGTAAAAAAGGCGTTGACTGAAGGATTGAAAGTTATTCTTTGTGTTGGAGAGACTCTCGAAGAGCGTGAAACCGGAGTCACCGAAAGTGTTGTGACCTCGCAGGTCACTGAAGGGTTGGCTGGCATCCTCGACATTGGCGCCATTGTCATTGCCTACGAACCAGTATGGGCGATCGGAACAGGAAAAACCGCATCCTCCGCACAGGCCGAAGAGGTGCATCTTCTCATCCGCACCACCATTACCGAACTTTACGGCGAACCAGCCGCATCACAACTTCGTATTCAGTACGGCGGCAGCGTCAAGCCATCCAATGCCGTTGAACTCTTTGCCATGCCGAACATCGATGGCGGCCTTATCGGTGGTGCAAGTCTCAATGCAGCCGATTTTGCAGCAATCGTCAAAGCAGCATCATAAAAGCTTAAAGGTAAAGGACAAAAAGGACATCAGTGACTGCAAGGACAGAGAGGAGAGAAATCATTATTTTTCCCTCTCTTGTCCACTGAGTCCATCCTGTCCACAATTTCTTCGTCCACCAGCTCCATTATTCCCTCTTCCTCTTTCACTCCACTTTTGCCGCTTCCTTCGACTTTTTCATTGAACAGAAATCAGGCCCGCACATGGTGCAGAAATCAGGGTTCTTTTCGGTGTGGCCACTCAATGCCATGCTCTCTGAATGGACAGCACGGGTTTTTTCAGGGTCAAGCGATAGATTGAACTGATCCTCCCAGGCAAAGGCATAGCGTGCCCGACTCATAAGTTCATCACGCAGCCAGGCAACAGGACTTCCCTTGGCAAGGTCAGCCGCATGGGCTGCAACCTTGTGGGAAATGATCCCTTCACGCACGTCGTTCTTGTCGGGCAGGCCGAGATGCTCCTTTGGAGTGACATAGCAGAGCATCGAACAGCCATAGCTTGCTATAAGCGCACCACCGATAGCTGAATTGATATGGTCATACCCGGCAGCAATGTCGGTAACAAGCGGTCCAAGGGTGTAGAACGGCGCTTCATGGCAATATTCAAGCTGTTTCTGCATGTTCTCCTCAACCAGATGAAGCGGAACGTGTCCGGGGCCTTCGATCATCACCTGCACATCGTACTTCCATGCCACTTTGGTCAGTTCGCCAAGCACTTTCAGCTCACCGAACTGAGCCTCATCGTTTGCGTCAAGTATTGAACCGGGCCGCAAGGCATCACCAAGAGAGACCGCAATATCATAAGTCTGAAGAATGCGGCAGATCTCTTCAAACCGGGTATAGAGAAAATTTTCCTGCTTGTTTGCCTTGCACCACTTCGCCATGATCGAACCACCTCTCGACACAATACCGGTAAGGCGCTTTTCGGCAAAAGGGAGATGCTCACGCAGGATCCCCGCATGAATTGTAAAATAATCGACACCCTGCTCAGCCTGCTCGATCAGCGTATCGCGATAGAGTTCCCAGGTCAGATCTTCTGCCCGGCCACCAGCTTTTTCAAGCGCCTGGTAGATAGGAACCGTACCGATCGGCACTGGAGAATTTCTCAAAATCCATTCACGGGTCTTGTGAATATTGGTTCCGGTACTCAGATCCATAACCGTATCAGCGCCCCACCTGCACGACCAGACTGCTTTCTCCACCTCTTCGTCGATTGAAGAGCCAAGAGCCGAGTTGCCGATATTGGCATTG
>SZXY01000144.1 GCA_005843805.1 Chlorobium sp. | reverse complement strand
AGTCGGATGAGCCTCCCATGGAGGGTTCCTTCTCTGCTGGAGGTGCTGAACGGCAACCAAGGAGACCTGAGCCGAGAAAAGGGGAGAGGACAAAAACCCCTGTGCTTGATAATTTTGGCCGTGATATTACCCGTCTTGCCCTTGAGGACAAGCTCGATCCCATTATCGGACGTGAGAAGGAGATAGAGCGTGTGGCCCAGATACTGAGCCGCCGCAAGAAGAACAATCCGGTGCTGATTGGTGAGCCTGGTGTTGGCAAGACCGCCATTGCTGAAGGTCTTGCGCTCAAGATTGTGCAGCGCAAGGTTTCGAGGGTGCTTTATGACAAAAGGGTTGTAGCGCTTGATTTGGCGGCACTTGTTGCCGGTACCAAGTACCGGGGACAGTTCGAGGAGCGTATGAAGGCGCTCATGAACGAGTTGGAGCGGTCGCGTGACGTGATTCTTTTTATCGACGAGCTGCATACCATTATCGGGGCTGGTGGAGCTTCCGGCTCTCTGGATGCAAGCAATATCTTCAAACCCGCTCTTGCTCGTGGTGAATTGCAGTGTATTGGAGCAACCACGCTTGACGAGTACCGTCAGTATATTGAAAAAGATGGTGCTCTTGACCGGAGGTTTCAGAAAATCATGGTTGAACCGACCTCGGTTGATGAGACCATTCAGATTCTCAACAACATCAAGTCGAAGTATGAGTCTCATCATCATGTGAAATATTCGGACGACTCTATTGACAAGGCGGTCAAGCTTTCCGAACGTTATATCACTGACCGGTTCCTGCCTGACAAGGCTATCGATGTTATGGATGAAGCTGGTGCAAGGGTGCATTTAAGCAACATTCATGTGCCGAAGGAGATTCTTGAGCTTGAAAAATCCATCGAGGAGGTCAAGACCGAGAAGAACCAGGTGGTGAAGATGCAGAATTTTGAGGAGGCCGCAAGACTTCGCGACAAGGAGAAAAACCTGCTCGATGCACTTGATCATGCCAAGCAGGATTGGGAAGACAGGGCCTCTGAGAGCGTTTACGATGTTACTGAAGCCGATATTACCTCTGTGATTGCCATGATGACCGGTATTCCTGTTGTCAGGGTAGCGCAGTCCGAATCGAAAAGGTTACTCTCCATGGAGGCTGATCTTACCAAGGAGGTGATTGGACAGGACGAAGCTATCAAAAAGATTACCAAGGCCATACAGCGTACCCGTGCTGGTCTGAAAGATCCTTCACGTCCGATTGGCTCCTTTATTTTCCTTGGGCCTACCGGTGTTGGAAAGACAGAGCTTGCCAAAGCGCTTACCCGCTATTTGTTCGATACCGAGGATGCCCTCATCAGAGCGGATATGAGCGAGTATATGGAGAAGTTCTCGGTCAGCCGTCTTGTTGGTGCGCCTCCGGGATATGTCGGCTATGAAGAGGGTGGCCAGTTGACTGAAAAAGTAAGGCGCAAGCCCTATTCCGTGGTGCTTATCGACGAGATCGAGAAAGCGCATCCCGATGTATTCAATATCCTGCTTCAGGTGCTCGATGAAGGTATACTGACCGACGGGCTTGGACGGAAGGTTGATTTTCGCAATACGGTCATTATCATGACCTCCAATATCGGGGCCAAGGATATCAAGAGTTTTGGTGCCGGTTCTGGTATGGGCTTTACAGCTCCTGATGATTCGACAGGCAGTTACAAGGCGATGAAGTCCACCATCGAGGATGCCCTGAAACGGGTCTTTAATCCCGAGTTCCTCAACCGTATCGATGACATCATTGTTTTTCATCCGCTCGAAAAGCAGCATATCTTCAAAATCATCGATATCACTGCGGGCAAGCTTTTCAAAAGGTTGCGCGAAATGGGTATCGAAGTGGAGATCGAAGAGAAAGCCAAGGAGTTTCTTGTCGATAAAGGCTATGACCAGAAGTATGGTGCGCGTCCCCTGAAACGGGCATTGCAGAAATATGTCGAAGACCCTCTGGCTGAAGAGATGCTGAAAGGCCGGTTTACGGAAGGCAGCACGATTCTGATCTCCTTTGATGAAAAGGAGAACGAACTGAGGTTTCTCGATGGTGCAGTTCCCGCCAAAAAAGGCAAACGTGAGGAAAAGCTTGACAAGGAGTAGAGCTGGCGAAGCACGAGTAAATCATTTCTTTTTTCCTTTCCTGGGAACACCGCTTGAAGAATGGTGGTGTTTCCCTTGTGGAAGCAGACCAAACTTTGATGGGTTATAATTCAAAAATCCTCTGTTTAGACAAATCAGTTTGATTGTTTGTCAGGCATAAAACAGGAGAACATGAGCAATGCCAATCATATCAATGTTTTACGGAATCATTATCCGTTTGTATCTTCTCGATAATAAACATCACAATACCCCGCACTTTCATGCGAGATACGGCGAGTTTGAAGCTTCTTTGGGTATCGAAGACGGCGAGATTTTGGCTGGCAATCTGCCACGCAAGCAACTGCGTCTGGTGTAAGCATGGATTGAATTACATCGTGATGAATTGATGGCTGATTGGGAGTTGGCGGTTAATGGTGAGGAGCCATATAAAATTACACCACTGTGAGGTCTTGTATGTATTGGGATGCAAAAGTTGTCAAACCGTTATCTGATTATCGCATTTATGTTGAAATTGAAGATGGTCGTCGGGGTCTCTTTGATATGAAGCCTTACCTTGATCGCGGTGTATTTCGAGAACTTAAAGATGTGCATTATTTCAATCAGGCAGGTATTCTTTTTGGGGCTG
>SZXY01000168.1 GCA_005843805.1 Chlorobium sp. | reverse complement strand
ACGCCTTGTCTCGCAGCTCTTTGCGCTCAAAACGTTCACTGGTGGCAAGAAGCACGGCTGTTTGGGGATCGGATCCATCCCATAGTTCAAACCAGAAAGTCCCGATCAATCCGGCGCTCTTGCGACTGCGTTGTTTGAGATGCTCCCTGAGGCGGAAGTTTTTACGATCATCGGCATGGCTTAGAATTTCGCTCATCAGCTTTTCGGTACAGCAGCCATCTATGACTTCAACACTGACAAGCAACACTCTGGATTTCTCGTCGGGATCAAACAATTTGATGGTATTGAGCAACTCCCCCTTTGCATTTTTTTTCGGCACGGAAATCTTTGTCTTTGGATCAACCTCCATCACCGTTTCGCTCACCAGAAAATCCGGCGCAAGCGTTCGGCGGGTGACAGCGGGAAAACCAAGCAGACGAGCTACCCTTCGTTCCGTCCCGGAAATATTGGTGGTATTCCAGAACTCCTGCTGCGTATAATCATATCCGCGTCCCCGGTTGCTGCTGATAGAGTAGTACTGGCCATCCTTCAGCATATTGATTTTATCTTCAATCAATCGCTCATCCACCTTTTCGGGTGTCAGCCAGCGTGAGATTCGCTCGTATTCGCTCACATCTTCACTGAATCGGGCAAGCATGTGATCGAGAAAACGGTTTCTTCGCATACCAAAAATTTCGGGGGACTCAACCAGATTCTGCAAGGCACTGGCGAATTCTTTCCTGACGAGATTGAACTGTTTCGAACCGTGGTTTTCATGATCGATCAACAGCGCCTGAAGTTGATCGAGCTCTTTGAGCACCCTGGTGAATAAGGTATGCTTAACCGTCCCGTCGAAGGTGAACAGCTCTTTGAGGTGATTGAGCTGTACCAGGTAGTCCGACATAATCTGTTCGAAAAACAAGAGATATCCCTTGAGCTGCAGCACCTGCGCCTTGCGCTTTGCATCGTCCGGCAGGCCGACACGCTGGCTGACACCATAGCAAAGCGGCAACGATTCCGTGACCGGGAAATAATCCTCGAGTTGCATATTCTCTCCAACCGGCATGGAGAAATCGGTCGCATGGCCTTCAAGCTTGTATTTGCGTTCAAGCGTTTTCATATCCCTGAAAAGCTTGAGCATGCGCTCGGGACGACGATCTTCAGGCCTGCCAGTAAAATAGGTAATCAACTCCCTTGTCTTACAGAGTATCACCTGAGACTTCAGTGGCTGAATACGTGCGATTTTCCTGGCGTTGCGCAAGGCATCGCCCCAAGCATCAAAGTAGTTATCGGTATTTTTGTCAAACCCCTCGAATGGCAGATGCAAATACAAAATGCCCTTGATACCTTTGATATCGGATATTTCGTTTATGATATCCGAAAGCCGTATATCACGGAAAAGAGCGGTTTTGTCAAGTTCTTCCAGATCGATGAAACCGTGCCGGAGGGGAGGCCCTTCAAAAATATCGTCCACCTGGTACCCCTTCGCAAGCAATTGATCGATGGTATGGAAAGGGACTGATGGCGTAAAATATTTATAGATCAAAAAAAACATCTCGGCCAGCACGAGATCGGGATCGGCGTCATCTTCTATTTCCACTGATGCACCAAGGCCGATATCTTCATAATCGACGGCATTTATACTGAGAAAATCTTCACAGAGGTTGCGATGACAAGAGAGCCGCTCTATGACAATCTGGCGAACAGCTTCCCGCTGATGTTCTTCAAGGACATCTTCCTCATACTCAACCATCACATTGTAGAACCCTTCAAGTTCAAGGATTTTGGAGGGTTTGAAGGATGGGTCAACACTCGCCTGCAAGAAGGAGTCGAGCTTCTCTATTTCCATTTGCCCGGCCTGAATCTTCTGCTGAAGCTCTTCAATCGAGGCTGTAAGCAGAAGCTGTTCAGTCTGATCAGGTTCTGTTGTATCCGGCTCCTGCAGTCGCTTGATTTTATTACTCAGCGGCTGAAGCTGATCCTTGATCTTTTTTATGCGCGCCGTAATTTTCTCGACCGAACTCTCATGTTCGGCTTTTGCCTGACTGGCAGTTGAGGGATTGAGTTTCAGCTTTCCACGACAAACCGCTTCGGCAGCTCTCCCGGAGGAGCAATCACGCTGCTTGCGAAGTTCCCATGCGTTGTAATCCACCCACAGGGGCACTTCGTAATCCTTGCTCGGTTCTATCCATGCATTTCGGACACCCTTGACATCAATGATCAGTTTGCGATAATCGTTGATCGTCAGCGGACTATTGTGCAAAATCTGCCTGGCGGTATAGAAAATCTGCTTCCAGGTATCATCGTTTAACTCTTCGGGAGCAAGCAGATCCTTTACGTCAAAACCGGTACGGTAAGCAAGGTCAGTAATGGCATAACAAAGGGCTTCGAGAATGGTAATGCCCGGATCGGAGTTGTTGTAATCCGTCCAGAGGGCACTTCCCAGCTTCTCAATCGAACTGAACCCTTGCTTGCGAAGAGCGGTGTAATCCTCAGCAGGAAGCAGCGGATTTGCCTTGAGCAGTGAAATCGTTTCTGACATAGTGTTATTCTCTCATTCAATTGGGTCGGTCTCGTACTTTTGTTCTCTTTGCACACCTGTTGACTACTTTTTCCTGCGTTTCCCCGTTGGCGGCTTCACTTGAGTATTGGCCGTGATTGTCTCCTCAGGAAGTTCTTTCAAAAGCATCAGGAGTTCCGGTTTGGCCATGCCCTCAATTGGGAGCGTATCGACTCTGGCACCCGCTGTTTTGCGCTTCTGGCAAGCTGAAAGTTCTGCCGGAGCCTCATAGGGCAGGATGATATGCTGTGGCGCAGACACAAGAATAGAGCGGGAGGTCGAGGGCTCGGCAATCACTTCGCCGATGAAGTTGCCACTCTTTGCGATAAACTCTTCAAGATCACAACAACCTGTAATATTCATAAGCATATCGGCAAATGTAGCCGTCGTTTCAGCCTCACTCTTCACGGATGCATTCACCTTCGCCGGACAGCATTCGTCGCGGCAGACAAACATGAAAAAGTCAGTGATAAAATCAACCCATGAATGTTCTTCGATGAAATTGATGATTGAGGAAGCATAGAACTTCCGGGCAAACGACAGCTCAGCATTTTCATCAAATGCCCAGGGGGTCAGATAGTGAACAATCTCTTCGTTGAGCTTTTTGAGATAATATCCTTTGTCGGCGCCAGCAATGAACTGCACCCTGAAAAAGACCAGTACCTGTTCATAGACCGGATTTTTTGCATGAACCTTGACAAAAGGAGAACTCCGCTCCTGGAGATAGTCCTCAATATCAAGCAATGTCCTGCAACTTGTTTTTGGCTGCAAGGGGTTCGCTGCGTTACGATTTTGCAGATTGGCAATCGGCACAACCAGAACATGTCCCGGTGCGATCTGTGGACCGCAGCAGCCAACCTTGGCTTTCAATCGTTCGCTCTCATCTTCTGGCTGGCGGCAAAGACAGTTTGGATCAGTATGCGTAATACATTTAACCTTGTAAATGGAAGGAAAGCGGTCGAGCACCAGATGTTCATAGTCCCACGGAGTAATGGCCCTTGCTTTATGACGCAGCCGTTCACTGACACGGGTGTAGAACTCCTTGCCTGCCTCCTGGTGCTTGCCGTCAAACGATGCGAAGGGTTGTTCGACCTTGCTGACCTGCGAAACAGCAACCGCAAGCTTGCTGATGCTTCCCGCAGCCAATGCCTTGTCGAAATGGGACTGGTCATTGCCATTGTCCTGAAAACTCGCTTCGACAGCCTGGGCAACGATATTGACCAGCATCGGAATCCGGTTGGAGTTTTCTGTCACGCTGGCACAGAACCAGCGCAAGCCATCTGTAATGATCGTATTATGATCGGAGCTATCCTCCGGCACTTCAAGCTTTATGATGCCTGTCGTCTGAAAACCATTGGTGCCATCGGAGATCAGATTCTCTGCCTTCAGCGGACGCCACTCGTTATTGGACAGGTAGGACCAGTGAATTTCAGGAGGATCATTGTCCTCATCATCCGCGCTGCCTTCGGCAAACTGGAAAAGCAGCGAAAGGGTGTCGAGTGGTTGCAGTTTTTCCAATCCGATAAACAGCATGCCCTCTTCCTGCAACGTTCCGGAATATTGATTGTTGCCTCCCTCGATCGTCTGCCGAACACCGCTCGCTTCAAGAACAAGCGTCTCCATGATATCCTTGCGCGCAAGTTTGTCTTTTACTCTGTTTGCTTCGCTAAAAGCCGACTGATAGGTTGAATCCGGACTGAGCCAGGTGAATTGTGGCAGCAAGGTTCCATTGGCATTGACAAGTAAATAGTCCTTCGCCTTGTCAAGTGTCTCAAAGAGTTTGTTCTTGGTGGGGTCACTGAGTGGTGAACGCACACCCGACGAAAGGTACTGAAGAGATTGTTCGGTGCGTTTGCTGATAAACACCTCAGTGAGACCAAAAGGATAAATATGAAAAAACTGATCAACAAGCGGATCGAGCGTCCAGAGTTCGGAATAGTAACTGACCGACAGTTCACTGATCTGCAATTCCGGCGCCAGATTCTGGCTTGCCTGGATCAGCGGAATATTACCGGATGCATAGACCTCCTTAAGGTTGGTGACCCTGATAAACCCCTTGATGGAGTCAGCCCTGAATTCCGTTACCGTAGCGAGGGGCTTTCGTTCAAACAGGAAAGGCTTTCCCTCGAGGATTCCATCATCCAGAACCGAGGTTTTGTTCAGAATGTTTTTCGTGAGATGCTGACGGGCAAATTGCCAGGAACCCTGCTCGTTTGAAAGCTGGCCCCACTGTTTGTTCTCCCGGAGACTGAGGCTGTACTCAGCATCGTAGTCCGAGACATTATAACTCTTGTCGAGGTTGTTGAGTACCGGTATGACAGCTTCGGATTCCCGGGTTTTTCTGATATCGACAGCAAGCTTCACAAGAGGCTTGTTGAAAACCTCCTCGCTGCCCACATAAAACGATTTCCCGTAACCCGGATAGAGCGTAAAAGGATCAAAAGGTTTCGCCGCAGAAAGAAGGCCAGTCTCGTTTTGCAGCACGAAAGTCTTGAGTCCATCGAAATAATAATCACTCTTCAACCCTTCCGGAAAAGTGTATCCTTGCCGGTGCCACTCTTCAATGTCACTGTTTGATGGATTGATCGAACCTACCTTTACACAAAGGCTATGGGAGAGAAAATCAAGATCCCTGAACTGGCCATCAACAACACTGAGGCTTGGGGGGAGCATGAACTGCACGACAGGGTAACTTGTGTCATAACTATAACCGGTATGAAGCTTCCCGTCGAACGGCACAATGGCGTTCTCGACAACAG
Source organism: Chlorobium sp. (assembly GCA_005843805.1). GTDB lineage: Bacteria > Bacteroidota > Chlorobiia > Chlorobiales > Chlorobiaceae > Chlorobium. Next base: position 11,759 of record SZXY01000168.1, on the reverse strand, counting down.
AGAGATAGATGAAAAGAGTATCGGTTGTGCGATCGATATAGTAACCACTCCCCGATTCAGCAAGCTTCGGATGAAAAATACCGAATATACTTGCCTGGCCAAGCATACTGAATGCTTGCTCATCCAGCACATTGTCGATCTTCAGCCACCCTTTTTCTGCGGTGAGCCAGATCTCGACAGCATCCGAACTGCCAGCAGCCGGAGTTGGCAGGAGATTTTCCAGATAGGTCATCCTCCACAGGATAAGGCGGTTACCACCCTGCAACAGCAACTGGGGAGAAGCAATGGCAAAACCGATCTGCGCCTGATCCTTGCGTGATATGTTTTCCTTGTATTGATCGATTTTCTGACAAATGTTCACCGCCTGGACTGCATCAGGAATGCCCTTGCCAAAAGTCGGCCATTTGCCGCTTGGATCCGTAATCGGCTCTCCAAACCCATCGAACGAATTGGCGACAGGACGGGCAAATATCGCATCGATCATCCCTTTTGCACGGTCGCCAGAGGAGCTCTTCTGGACGAAAAGCGTTTTCAGCTCCTTGACTTTTGCCTGATTGATCACCAGGTCACTCTGGGTCACATAGCTCTGCTCAATACCCGAAGCATCCTTTCCGGCCTTGAGCAGCGTGCCCTCTGAAAGGTCATAGCCAACGATATCTTTTGCAAGTTCAAAGACAATATAGACCCGGTCGGCTATGGAAGAGTGTGGCGCAAGCCGAAGAACGTCATTGTAATAAAAGCTGAGTATCCGCTCGGTCAGCCCGTTCATCTGCTCCTGTGCAATACGGAAAAGCTCGAGAAAGGTAATGAAGAGCGTTAAATGTGGCTGATGCGCAGGATATGACTCAAGCGCAAAGCTCATATATTGCGGCGACTTCACCTCAACGAGGTCGGTGAGAAATCCAAAGAAAACATGAAAAATATCATCGACATAGAGCGCAGCAGAACAAATCTTCTCATCGAGGCTTGAGCCCTGATAAATTGACGGATCGGGAGCGATCGAATCATCGAGACCCCAGAGGGCGCTGTTATCGATTGCCGAAAAATCAAGTTGCAGAGGATGCTTTGGATCGATATACCTGTAGGCCTCTTCATAAGCGACAATCTTCATGAGCTGATTGCGAAGGGTCGAGTTGATGGCAAGCTCAAGATCGGCATGAAGCGGATTGTCCTGAATTGCCAGGCCATACCAGTGGTCGATCTGCACCACAATACCAATGATCTGTTGAAAAAGATCATGCAGGCCAGTTGAGGCTGGTTGAGATTCGAGTTTTTCGCGATTCTCATCGTAATCACCTTTCAGTTTCGCTGTATCGACAAGCGAGATTGATGCTGCAATGACCGCCATATCACGACGAAAGAACTCAAGCCAGCTCACCTTTTCAGGAGCTGTATCGTCATCGATCCGGCTTTCAGGAAGATCATAGAAACGGATTTGAGCGGCATAGCGCTTTGCGAACACCAGCAGCTCTTCGATGCTTCGGCCATCGATCGGAGCAAAAGAGGGATCGAGCGCTTTCAAATAGCGACCAGCTTGACCGGAGCCATCACGCGGCAGTTCATGATTGCACTTGCAGTTCTTCATAGTGTGATGTTCGTGGCTTCATTGATACAGAACGGAAAGACATAGTTGTACCGGGTATTTGTAGCGATAATTCTGTATGAAATATCAATCTGAAGGATGCCCGTTTCCTGTTGTGGCGTTGTCACGATCTCTTCGACAATGATGCGAGGTTCGTGCAGGATGAGCGCATCTTTCACTATTTTTTCAATTAACGTGATGTTCTGCACGTTCATGGTATCGAAAAGATATGGCTGCAGGTTCGCTCCGAACTGAGGCAACATGACACGTTCCCCGGTCAGGGTCAAAAGGATAATCTGCAGGCTGCTGCGGACATCCTCTTCTTCAACCAGCATCTCGACGCCGAACCTCTCACGCCTAAAAGTCGGAGGGAAGCTCCAGCCAATACCTAAAAATGAGCGATCTGTTGTATCCATAAGTTTGAGAGCTCAAAAAAAGTTGATAATATCACCTCTTTATCCGCCGATGATAACCGTAGGACATCCTGCCATAATGGTTCCGCCATGCGCCGTGGAATCACCCATCCTTGCTGCCGGCTGCCCGCCAATCAGGACTGTTGCCGAGCCTGTCACAATGCTGTCGGGCGGACCGACACAGGTACACATGTTTCCAAGCGTTGCCGCCGGTTGCCCGCCGATCAGTACAGTCGGCACTCCCGGCGGCATAACCGGCCCGCCAGTATGCGGACTGCCATTCGGATTGGCCATCGGGCAGAGATGGTTGTCAGATATGCGTGCTGCGGCTGGCATATATCAATTGATCATGACCTGAGTTCCCCTGATGGTAACTGTCCCGGAATTCGATTGAATGGTAATACCCTGGGCATTCATCTTGATGCTGTTCTGATTTTCGTCCTTCAATTCCATGGCTCCGGAAGAGTCATTAATCACGATTGACTTCTCCCCCGTTCCGGCTGAAACAATGAGACTCATCTTCTGGCCGGAATCATCAAAAATGAGCTTGAGTCCCTCCTTCGTCACAAAACCGTATTGCTCTGCTCCCGGATCTTCGGGAAGAGGAGACTCTTTACTGCTTTTGCTATGCAGATAACCCAGAATAATCGGCTCACGGGGATCGTCGCCGAGAAAGCCCAGCACAACCTCATCATTTGGTTGCGGACGAAAATAGACACCCCTGTCCGGGCCCGCATCGAGAGTCGCCACACGCGCCCAGAAACCTTCGTTGCCCGAAGTGATTGTCGGCACATGAACCTTGACCCGGTATTGTCCTCCATCTTCACTATCATTGGTATCGAGCACGGTTCCGATCTGCAACCCGTTGATCCCCGGCAATAACCCTGAAGCAGGCTTATCCATGACACTCTCTTTTGAGCTGAACCACTCCTCTTTCCAGCCAAACTGTATGTCGGTCAGCCAATTGCCATCGAAAGTATGGAGCACGCCTGTTACAAAAACATTGCCATTGAAACGCTCCCCGACCCCGGCAAGCGTGACCATGGCACCGGGCTTGATCGCAGCATTTCCCTCAACACGTACCCTCCCGACCGCTTTTGAAAGCTGATTGCGCAACGCACAGGCATTTGACCACTCCTGCAACTGATCCTGGGTCAAGTGACCAGGATGGCTCAGCGAAACCTGCTTGCCCATAACACCACCAAGATCCCCAGAAGAGAGATTGCCGGTTTCCGTAAAAGAAGCCGTGCCGGAATCCGACTCTTCAAGTTGCTGGCGGGTATAGTCCCAAGAATGACTCGTGATCTGCTCGGCCTGCCTTCGGGCATCCATTTCCGCTTCAAATTCAATAATATTGGCTCCATAGGTAGCACTGAAAACCGGGCTGCCCCCGGTCGAAGGTTTTTTTACTACCAGCTTGCCGTCATCGGTCAGCACAAGCATACTGTTGAGTTCAGCACGGGTACAGATAAAATCCCAATCAGTAGCATCGAATTGCACAAGTTGCTTGTGAGAAAGCGTCGTCGATTCTATATCCATCTGCAAATTGGCGGCAAGCTCACTGATAGCTTCGCTGTCGGTTTTATTGATAAAATAAGCGCTTTTGCGTGCACCCGTCAGAGTGACCGCCTTGTCTTTTGCCTCGACAAGAAGCAGGGACGGGCCTTGCTGTCGGGCTTTGATGGCATGTTTGACAATAATGCCGCTGAACACCGTCTCAACCTGGCCGTGATAGCCGAGCTGAATGGTTATATCGTTACCTGGCTTCAGGGTATCCTCATTACTGAGTGGAAAATCCCTGTCTGATACCGAGCCATCGAGAAAAACAAGTTTTGCAAAGGCCACCTTGTTAAAGCTCTTGTTGACAACGATATGCGATATGCCGATCTCACCGCTCAACGGCGAACCGTTGACAAGTACAGAGTGACTGACGACGTCGGTCGCATCATCCGATCCTGGTGGCAAACTGCTTAAACTCATCTTGCAAACCCTCTTCTTGTATCGTTACGTTTTCGAAAGCGGAGGAAAACTGAGTGTCGTACCGGCTTTCAGCTTCCGAAAGTTCTTTAATTTATTGACCCTGGCCACTTGCAGGTAATAGTTCTGGTTATTGCAGGTTTTAAAGGTCAGCAACGGCAGGATATCACCATCCTTAACCTCTACCCGGTGCGTCAGGTCGGGTGAAGAGAGCATTCCAACAATGTTACCAAGTGCGGCAACGGTCCGCTCGACAAAACTGGCAGATATTTTGGCCCTTATCGGAAGCCCGAACATATCGAACATCGTGTAGGTAACCGTGGATGAACGAAGCGTACAGGAAGAGATGAAGGTACCATACTGCACAAGCAGATAGGGTGGACGATGAGTCTCGCCCACAATAGATGTCGTGGCTGCACGAAAAAGCAGAACCTGAGCTGTCACCGGAATCTTTACCCCGTTGGTGTTGACGCCAGTGCCATCCAGCGTGAGTTCAAGGGTAAACTCGCGGGGTTTTATGCCAATGGGCTTGGGATCTGCCCCCTGGGCTCCTTTGGATACCGTTTTATCCAATTCAACCTCTTCACGAACCGAGAACTGGTCAGGATTAAACATGGCAATAAACGGAACCGCAAGCTTCGGTATGCCATTGACATCCGTCTGGATGATTTTAAGATTAAACGGCAGCTTTGCCGCGCTTTGAGTATCCATCAGCGCTCCTTGCTTTCTTGTATGATCTCCAGCACCTGTTCCAGAAGCTCTTCCTTAAGACAACCGCCCTGGCATGGTGACACCTCAGCGTTTTGTCTCTCCGGTGAGCCGGAAGGCTGCGTATCGACAACAGCACGAATAATCACTTCGTTAATCTGAACTGGCATAACGCATTACATTTTTCGTTCAAAATACTGGTACGCAAGTTCCATGCTCTCGACAGCAGTCGAGTTATCGGTGGCTTTGAATTCCGATACCGACCACTTCAATGGATAGGCCTGCACGACATTCCATATTGCAACCGGTATGCCCGCCTCATCCATAAGGGTAATCATCAGGTCGGCAGGCTTGAAGTCATAGATCACAACCGTAAACCAGGTATTCAATGCCGACTTGAACCAATCGAGTACTGCCGAGCCTTGCAACAAGCCCCGTTTCAGTATCAGGTTTGGATATTTGACACGCTTGGGCAGCTTGTAACTGAATCGATTCTCGCCCCCCTCGCGCAGTTCCTCCACCTCAATCTCAAACGAAAGTCCCCCGACTTCCTGAAAGCGGTGTTCAGTGTCGCTATCCATTCCATCGACACCGATGAACTCAACCTTGAAGTGAAACCCTCCCGGTGGATAGTATGCCGCCATAGCTTATGTCGTCTTGACGGAAATGCCTTCATGCACCAGTTCGATCGACTCGATCGCGATCTCATTGCCGGTCGCTTTCAGACCCGGACCCTCGCATTTGACCGGCCATGCCTGCGAAATGCTCCATACCATAACAGGAGAGCCTTCATCATTAAGCAGAGAGATGGTCAGGTCGCGCCGCTCGACATTCGGAGTACCGTTGTTATTGAACCAGTTAAAGAGATCATTGTTTTTTTCGACAATACCACGTTTCAGTGAAATATTGTTGGCTTTTTTCAAACCTGGCCTTTTCAATGGAAGCGTCGAAGGGGACATGAGACCGTCCCGATATTCAATCGCCTGAATCTCCTGACTCAATCCTGAAACATCGGAAAAGCCGATGTCCTCGTTGTTCCATGAAACTTTGAAATGGAAAACCGGAATAGGATATGTTGATGCCATGATCGTATTTCTCTGTTAAATGTTATAAAATTGTTGACCCTGCAAACAACAATCATGATTGCTGCACCATCTGTGAGAACTTCAGAACGATGAATTCGGCAGGGCGGGCAACCGCCATTCCAATCTCCACATTCATTCTGCCTTCGAGCACGTCCGTCGAGGTCATTGTAGAGCCCAGCCCGACCTTGACGTAGAACGCCTGCTCTTCCTTGGCTCCGGCAAGAGCGCCTTCACGCCATTTGAGAAAGAGATAGTTTCTGATCATGGCCTCCATCTTCACCCATGTGTCGATGGTATTCGGCTCGAAAACCGCCCATTGACTTGATTTTCTGACAGACTCTTCAACCATGTTGAAAAAGCGGCGAACGCTTATGTAGCGCCATTCATTGTCGTTGCCATTAAGCGTGCGGGCACCCCAGACCAGTGTACCGTAACCGGGGAAGGTGCGTATGACATTGATGGACTTGCCTGAAGTCGAATCGACATTGAGCGATTCCTGCTCACGGCTTGAAATGCCGAGACTTGGCTGAACGACGGAAAGGAGGGCTTCGTTGGCAGGCGCTTTCCAGACACCCTTGTTGGTGTCTACACGAGTATATAAACCAGCGAGGGCTGGAGAGGGAGGAAGAGTGACATACTCTTTCTTCAGTGCATCCGATATTTTGGTATAGAGCACCGAACCGCTGCCGAGATCACTCATCTTCTTGCCTGCGCCGTATCCTGCAACAGAGGGAGTGGCCACACCAACAAGATCATAGTTGTCGATTTCAAGATTATCGAAATCATAAGTGAATTCGTAGGTCGTCGTTACATTCGGATAATAGGCCGCTGCATAACGGTTTTCAGAAACCGTGAGCGTTGCATTGCGTATGATGAGCACATCGGCATCGATATCCCCATTCGGGTCAGCACTGTTTTTTGGCGTGACCTGGTAAGGATCGACAAGTGCAAAACGATCCTTGAGATCGTAAGCCTGGCTGATCATTGCATTGACCACCTCTTTATAGGCTGCACCACCGTCGGTCTGGTCAATGACCGGAGCCTCGGGAATGACCAGAAGTGTAACCTCATCGACGTCCGCGATGACTTCAAGACCACTCTTGAGCTTCTCCTTGGATACCGAACTCGGCGTTTTGAAGGTGTCAGCAGCGACGATGTAGCAGGTGCCGCCACCATTGTCGTAGAAATGCTTTATGGAATAGTAGAGTGAGTACTTCGAACGCTTCGACGAATCATAACCAAAAATAACCTCGTACTGGTTACTGCCGGAATCCTTGACTGTAATCGAAATACTCTCTTTTGATTCAATTTGCGGACCACCATAGAATTGCTCGAACTCACCGAGGCTGCCAATTTTGTTGGCAAGCATCACAAGATCTCCGGCAACAAGACGATCAGCTTTTTCGGTATAACCGATAAATGCCGGAATCGCGGTTTCCACTTCGGCAACCGATGGCGGCAGCGTCGATATCTCCTGCACATAGACGCCGGGGGTAGATAGTTTTAATACAGCCATAAGTAATTTCTCCCTAAAGAGTTAAGAAAATGTCGGAATAAATTGCTGGTAGTGATGTCGCGTCAATCAGTGATGTTTGCACATAAGGCAGATCTGAACGAACGATAGCCTCTTTGGCCATGACACCGATGTACTTCTTCAAGCTGAGAGCGAGAGGATCATGAGTCATGCTGGTGCTGGAAAAATATTTCTCCTGCAAGCTGAGAGCCGTGTCGGAAACAAAGACCAGCTCCGAATCACCAACCGATGCAAGGGTAAAGGTGATCGAGCTGTCATTGGTCATGATATTGAGTTTGCCAAGAAAGTCCGTTTTATCAGAGGGGCTCAATGCAGCCATTTCAACAGAGAGCGCACTGTTCTGCTGCAAATGGATGGTGTAGCGCCAGAAGGTTTTGCGGTTCCGGAAAAGGATGGAATAAGCCGGTCTGCTGCTGGCAAGTGAACGATCAGACTCCACAATCCGGTAATTGGCGTCAAGTGAAGCGGCAAGCGAAAGCTCTATCACACCGAAGGGACGAAACGAAGGATTGGCGAGATAATAAAACTCATCCTTGACAATCCCGGCAATAATGAGCTGACACTTCCCAGGAGGAAGAGAGGACAAAAGGAAAAGCAGATCAGACTCACCCGACTGGTTGACAATGGAGTCTGCCGACACTTCCATGCCGCTCGGAATATGGCGGACTTTCGCCGTCTCTTTTGCCACTTCAGCGCTATGATGGAAACGGTAAACGGATAACGATGCCGAAACAGAGTCCACTGTAGCGCTGACGCCGGAAGATGCGCCTGAAAGATGCAGATCACTGCGAAGCGCTAAAGCGTCAGATTGCTGATTGGTAAAATAATAGATCGATTCGACATTGTTTTCAGTTGAAAGGTCGTCGAAGTTCAAAAGATCAGGGTTGCGGAGCTTCATCCAGAAAGTCAATGCTTCACCCGCTTGCGGAGGAAAACGCAGAAGATCGTCGCCGGCAGTATTACCCTTGACTCTTGCAAACACGATAAATCCTGCTTGACGATCATCGCTTCGAAACACAAAATCAAGCCGTTTCATCAACGCCTGGCACTCGGCAGTCGGAAGCAGTTCAACATCGACAACAGGCTCGACCTGATACCTTTTACAGATACCATTGGCATAGTATGGTTGCCTGACCGAAACAGAGAAGAGTTCGGCATATTTAAAAGAGGCTTGCTCCATAACTATTGTGAACTCCCGAGAAATTTAAGTTCTTCGATAGCAGCAACTTTCTCATTACTCTTTGTCTCGAAAACAGTGAGCATGTTCATACGGTAGACCACACTCGGGATATATTTGGAACCAAGCATCGCCCATAGATTATTCTGCTGCTCAAAGGTCAGACTGTAGAGCATGAAAGAAAGGCGCTCGATCAACTGCCAGGGCTTTTCATCCGGATTGCTGACAGAAGCATTGAGCGCAGGATACTTCGAACTGTCAAAAAACGGGTTAGCCTGAAAAAATCCAATGACATCAGAAAGGTCGCGAAGAGCGGTTTCATAATCATTGTTATGAGCAACAAACAGAACAAAGAGATTGAGTTCAACTGGTGGATTCAACCGATAAAAGCTTTTGTCTTCTGCGGCAACATAGTGCGGACGCTTGCCCTCCCGCCGCTCTTCGTCAACACCCACAAGCATAACGGTAACATGCGTCGTATCGGTAACATTGACGGTACCGTCCGGAAGCACGACAGATTTCAGATCAACGACATTGCCTGCCGTATAATTCTGATCCTGCTCGCGCATCACCATGTAGGCCTCAACTTCTTTCCGGACAAACTCCAGCGCAGTACGAATCATGGACAATACGGGTTGAATCGTTACAAGAACCACACATTTTCCTGAACAAGGCGTGGCAACTCCAGAGATGCACCAAGACAACTGTCTGACCCCTGAAGAGTTAGCACCCTTTCGTCAGCAATGAAGAGCTGTTTAAAAGACATATAAATCCGGAGTCTATCCTTTAGAGGAAGAACACCGTGTGGTTTTTCAAAAAAAGTGCAGAATCGGATAGCAGCAGAAGCCACTTCATTTCAGAAACTCAGGTACAAATAACGAGAGCAAACGGCAAAACACTGTCACTATATGGGGAGCGAAGGCATATAAAAAAATGACCTTAAATTAAAGAATAGAAAAAAAAATGATTTCGCAAAAAAAATGATTTCCGGTTTTTCATCAAACGGTGATTCATCACTCTCCAACTGCCACGAGACTAATGTAGAGGAAAAGAACTTCAATGTGTTTTTTCCTGTAATACCCTCTATTAAATGTATTTATAACGAAACAAGGTTAACAGCAAAGAAGCAGATATCTGAATGGGTTACGATGGCAAGAGCTTTGCAGGAACAAGAAAGTAATGTTTATATTATTTAAAATCTGGTAACGTTGAATACCGTATGTGACAGGTGATGCTGACAGTTGCCGCTTTTCCATTGCCCCTTAACCGGAAAAGCTCCCCATAACCAATTCCTGCAGTCCCGAACATCATTCCGCATGTAAACCGTGCGGGCCTGATTTTTGCGGAAACGCACGGAACGCAAAAGAGTGCCATGCAGCACAAGAAAATCGACAAAATAACAGAGGTCAGTCTCTCTGACTTCAAGCTCTCAACAGAACATGAACAGGCTTTCAGAAACGCCATCATCGATGCTATTCCCGGCACCTTTTATTTGCTTGATTCTCATGTGCGCCTTGTGGGGTGGAACGCCTATTTGCGCGACGAAATCATCGGGAAACCCGAAAGTGAGATGGCCAGCACCAATGCGCTGGAGTTTATTCATCCGGATGACCGGCATATTATTCGCCGCAAAATGCTCAACGTTCTGAACCACGGGATGGAAGAGAGTGCTGAAGTGAGGGTTTTCCTTCGTGGAGGGTCGGAAATCCGATGGCGCCTCATGACGGGCAAGAGGATCATGCTCGATGGCAACCCTTTCCTTATTGGCATGGGCATTGACATTACCGAACGAAAGCGTGCCGAAGAGTCTCTGCGTGAAAGTGAGGAACAGCTCAGGGAGCTGTTTGACAATATGCTGAACGGCTGCGTTTACGGCCGGATAATTTTCGAAGAGGGACGCCCTGTTGATTTTATCCATGAAAAAGTCAACTCAGGTTTTGAAAAACTGACCGGGTTGAAAAATGTTGTCGGACGAAAAATGTCGGAGGTAATGCCCGGTATCCATGAGTCAACTCCGGAGTTTTTCGAGCGCTTTGCCCGCATTGCGCTTACCGGCAATAGTGACCGGTTTGAAATCTTCCTCGACTCACTGAACGAATGGTTCGACATCTCGGCCTACAGCATTAAAGAAGGCTACTTTGTCGCTGTAATAGATGTCATAACCGAGCGCAAGCAATCAGAGCAGAGACTGCAGGAAAATGAGGAGCGGTTCAGAAAACTGTTTGAAAGTCCTTCAGCAGTAAAGATTCTTCTTGAACCAGATACCGGTAACATCATCGACGCCAATCAAACGGCGGCAGATTTTTACGGATGGAGCATTGAAGAGCTTAAACAGATGCGTATTCAGCAAATCAATACGCTTCCGCCTGACGTTGTAAAAAGCACACTTCAAAAAAGCAAATCATCTGATCAAAACCTGTTGTCGTTTCGACACCGCAAGGCTGATGGCTCCATTCGTGATGTTGAGGTATTCGTCAACACCATCAAAATAACAGGCAAAGCATTTCTCTATGCCATTATCCAGGATATCACCCAGCGCAAGCGCTTCGAAGCCCTCTCCGCCATGCGACTGCGCATGCTCGATATGGCAAACATCTGCCCGGTAGAAGAGCTGATGCAGATCACACTCGACGAAGCCGAAAAACTGACAGAGAGCTCTCTCGGTTTCGTTCAATTTTTAGATAGAGATCCAACCTCACCCTCACTGCAAATCTGGTCGACAAATGCCATAAAAAGCATGTGCCAGTCGGAACAAAAAGAGTGGCGCTATCCGATGAACGAAACCGGAGTGTGGGCTGATGCTCTAAGGGAACAGAGAGCGGTGATTCAAAACGATTACACTTCTATCCCGGTTGGCCATCCCGAAATCAGGCATGAACTGGTAGTGCCTGTCATTCGCGCAAACACGGTCATGGCAATTCTCGGAGTCGCAAACAAGCTTTGCCCTTACACAGAGGAGGATTCCTGGTTTTTAAGCGCTCTTTTCGACATTGCGTGGGATATTGTTGCCCGAAAGCGTGCAGAACAGTCGGAACAGGACATGCAGGCAATACTTACACAGTCCCAGAAAATGGAACTTGTAGGACAGCTCGCCGGAGGTATTGCCCACGACTTCAACAACATGCTTGGCATAATCCTCGGCAATATAGAGATGGCGATGGAGCAGCAGGATCTTGACGAAACGCTGCAAATCAACCTCAAATACATTCTCAAGGCAGCCAATCGCTCAGCCGACCTTACTCGACAGCTCCTTGCCTTTGCCCGAAAACAGACGGTGATGCCA
>SZXY01000085.1 GCA_005843805.1 Chlorobium sp. | reverse complement strand
TTTTGGCATGGCACATAGATGGGTGTCGATGTACAAATACCGTATTTGTTACATTCTGGTAGCCAAAAGAGACCATTGATCTGTCGGGGGTTGGGCTTTCCACTTGAGGTTTATCAACAGTTTTGCACGGTATTAATTTTGTGTGCCCATAAAAAGAAAGAATTCGCCTTCTTCGTGCTTTTCGCAAAAGCGAAGGTGGATCGTTTGTTGGAACAGAAAGATTCCATAGGGCAGAAACTTTAGCGATTATATTGCAGAGGCGTTGAGTGCGTCTCTTTGTTAAAGTTCCACCTGGATTCCGAACTATTCAGGCAGCCGATCTCTCTGACAGGAAAAACAACACTTTTCGTCAGGCATTCCAGGAACTCATTGGCGCGCATCCTCTCATAACCTCAACTCCGGCAACAGCATCAACCAACCCCGGCTTCGACTCCAAACCAACAGAAAACTTTATCAATCCCCAAAACAGAGAGGCAACAAAAAAGTGGCTAAAAGTGAAAACTTGTTTTCCAAAAGCAGACAAAAACAGGCCGCGATAGCTGTTGCGGTTGTCCTGATGGTTATGCTTCTTGTCAGAGGCTTTATAAGCAATAAACCGGAAAAAAAGCTGGCTGAGCAAGCTCCGGCTGCGTTATCAACACAGGCTTCTCCAGGTGCCGAAGCAGTAAAGGCAAAGCAAAAGGCTGATTCTCTCATGCAAGCTGAAGAAGCAAAACTGAGGGGAAAGAAAGAGGCTGCCGAGCGACTTGAAGCTGCCAGGCAGGAGGTTGATGCCCGCAAGCAACAGGCCGAGGAAGCTGCAAAGATGAAGGCCGTGAAAGAAGCTGCGGCATCATTAACAACCATGATGAACGTCGGTGACGAGTATGGCGGTGGAAAAATTGCATGGATCGACGCTTCAGGCAAGCACGGCATGATTGCCGCCAAAACTGACCTGCCTGCACCATATTTTCGTTGGGATGCAGCAAAAAAAGCATGTGAGGATTTGGTGGAAAATGGCTATAGCGACTGGTATTTGCCGAGCAAGGGTGAGTTGAACGTGCTTTATCTCTCCAAAAGTGCAATTGGCGGTTTTGCGGACGGCTACTACTGGAGTTCTACGAAGGACAGTGATGCGTACAACCCATGGAGCCAGATCTTCAGCAATGGCTTCCAGGACGGCGGCGTCAAGTATGGCAATGGGCTGGTACGGCCTGTCCGGGTTTTTTGACACAAAAAGGCTTTAACCTCAAATACGGGATGAGCAACCACCTCGTTATTGATGTATCCCAAGTCGAAAAAGGATAATCTGACCGCACAAAGAAACTGCAATCTTTCGAGAATTTGTGAAGAAGTTATGATACAATGGAAAAGAGAGTGTTTGATGATTTGGTGCAAAGCCTGAAGGAGGCCGGGGATATTGCTGAAGGCAAGGTTATGGCTTTCCGGCGCTTCGAGGTCAAACCTGCAGATGCGGGTCTGATTCACGTGACTATTCCTGACAAATCAATCAGCCGATTAAGAGGGGACGTTCTTGACATGGAAAATGACATTATTTCTCCGGCCTGCAGGGGGCCTTCAATTTAAGGTTCTCGATAGACCAAGTGACGCAAGCATGATATCTTTGCAGATAAAATGCACCCTAACCACTTTTTTCATTTCATATTATCTTATGTTCAAGACAGGTTCATTTATCAGTGCTGAAAACAGGAAAGAGTGTCATAAAAGCCCCGATGAGTCAGCGGCGAAGTGAATGTCTTGATTCCATTAATCTTTAACACAACCATCATGAAATTCATTGCAAAAGTATCCTTTGCCAGTCTGTGGAGGGTGTTCCTGGTTACCAGCCTCTGCATTGTTACGTTTTCGGCAGTGGCATCTGCGTTGCAAATCGGTGAAAAGTATGGTGGTGGAAAAATTGTCTATATCGACGCTACTGGTAATCATGGTCTGATTGCTGCAAAAGCTGACTTGCCAGGCACTTATTATAATTGGGATGCGGCAAAAGAAGCATGTGACAATTTTGTGGCAGATTGTTCCAGCGACTGGTATTTGCCGAGCAAGGAGGAGTTGAACAAGCTCTATCTCACAAAAGGTTCTGTTGGCGGTTTTGTGTATGGTAGCTACTGGAGTTCTACGCCGCGTAGTGCGGATATCGCATGGTATCAGCACTTCGGCAGTGGGACTCAGGGCGGCAACTACAAGACCTACGAGCTGCGGGTGCGGCCTGTCCGGGTTTTTTAATAGCGCTTACAAAAACAGTTTCAGCGCTTTGCACACTCTCGACAGCGGCAGACCAACCACGTTGTAGTAGCAGCCTTCAATGCGTTTGATGTGGCAGGCCATTACGGGGTCCTGGATGCCATAGGCTCCGGCTTTGTCGTAGGGTTTTTCTGAGAGGAGGTATCGCTTGATCTCGGTGTCGGACATTGGGTCGAACTCTACTGAGGTGGTGACACATTCGGTGTGGGTTTTTTCGCCCGAGAGCAGTACAAAGCCGGTGTAGACCCGGTGTGAGCGGTTTTGGAGGCTTTTGAGCATGTCGAATGCATCGTCGAAGTTTACCGGCTTGCCCAAAATGCGGTTTCCTTTGGCTACAACGGTATCGGCGGCGAGAATGATTGTGTTGCGCACGGATTTCCCAAGCAGGATGGCGGCGGCTTCGGCTTTTTTGTGGGCAATGGTGGTGACGTTCTCTTCTATGGAGAGTGAGGGGTCGATGGATTCTGTGGTCTCGACGGCCATTGTTTCAAATGGGCGTTGCATCAGTGCGAGTATCTCTTTGCGTCTCGGGGATTGTGAGGCCAGAATAAGTGCTGGTTTGTCCATGGTTTTTCTCTGTCAGTTCAGGTTGTTCCAGCCCCTGCGGTTCAGGTCTGCAAAAATGAGTGTTCCGGCAATGAGTCCGGCGCCGAGGTAGAGCGCTGCCTGGAGTGTGTCGCCGAAGATGAGTTTTCCTGTGCCGAACAGGATGGTGTAGATCATGATGATGCCAAGCGCCCAGTCAACAAAGAGCATGACAAATCCGGTGTCGGACTCTACCTCCGGCAGGTTTTTTGAGATTTTTTTCCAGAGCACTCCGCCGACCCGTGTGGTGCGGTAGAAGGTTTCGAGCTGCGCGGTTTCGGTTGGCGCTGTCAGGTAGGTGACAATGAGTGTTGCGATAATGGTGACCGCTACGATGATGAAGATTGAAAAGGGAAAGGTTATGGCAGTAAAGAATTTTATCCAGGTGAAAACGGCAAATGGAGCTACCATTGAGGTGATTTCTGACCAGGCGTTGAGTCTCCACCAGAACCAGCGGAGGATGAGCACAAAGCCTGTGCCTGCGCCGCACTGAATGATGAACTCCCATGCGCCGGTGATGGTGTCGAGCACAAAGAAGGTGATGTAGAGGGCAAATGCCGCAGTGAGAAATGTGGTGATTTTTGCCGCGTTGACGTAGTGGTCTGAATTGGCGTCAGTTTTGATAAAGCGTTTGTAGAAGTCGTTGATGAGGTAGCTCGTGCCCCAGTTGAGGTGGGTCGAGAGGGTTGACATGTATGCGGCCAGAAATGCGGCGATGAGCAGTCCCTTGAGGCCGGGAGGAAGTACCGCTTTCATGACGTAGACAAAGCCGTCCTCTTTCTGGTTCATGGGCAGGTCTGGGAACATGACAAGACTGACGAGGCCGACGATGATCCAGGGCCAGGGTCTCAGGCAGTAGTGGGCTACGGTGAACCAGAGGGTGGCAAGGAGCGAGTGTTTTTCGTTTTTGGCGCTCATCATGCGCTGGGCGATGTAGCCGCCGCCTCCGGGTTCTGCGCCGGGGTACCAGGATGACCACCATTGCACAAAGGCCATGGCGGCAAAGGAGATGAAGGGGAGGGCGACTGCGCCGGTTATGCTGCTGCCTTTGGAGGAGAAGGTTGGGAAGAAGTCGAACATCCATGCTGGAAGTGCTTTGGTGAGTCCTCCGGCATTGACCACTGCGGGTGACTGGACAGCGAGAACGGCAAGAATGATGCAGCCTGCCATGGCGATAACAAACTGTACGGCATCGGTAATGGAGACGCCCCAAAGCCCGGAAAGGCCGGAGTAGAAGGTGGTGAGGAGAACCAGCGCGACAATGGTGAGTTCGGGGTTGAGTTCCGGCACCATGATCCGGATGATCTTGTACATGGCGAGGTTGACCCAGCCAATAATGACGGCGTTGATGAAAAGGCCGAAGTAGAGCGCCTTGAAGCCGCGCAGAAAGCGTGCGGCAGGGCCACTGTAGCGTAACTCTATGAATTCGAGGTCGGTAAGGATTTCGGCGCGTCGCCAGAGGCGGGCAAAAAAGAAGACGGTGAGCATGCCGCCTGATACAAAGGTCCACCAGACCCAGTTACCAGCAATGCCGTTTTTGGCGACAAATCCTGCGACGGCGAGGGGTGTATCGGCGGCAAAGGTGGTGGCGACCATGCCGGTTCCGGCAATCCACCAGGGGAGCTGGCGTCCTGAAAGGAAAAATTCTCCGACGTTTTCCGAGGCGCGTGATGAGAACCAGAGGCCTATAACGAGCGTCAGGAGAAGGTATCCGACGATGAAACTGTAGTCAAGGAGGTTGAGTTGCTCCATAGCTCTGTTGTCTTGAAATCTTTTGTTCTGGCTGTCGCTGGTGAACTGGAGTGAACAGCGTAATCGAAAAGTCTCGGCAAGTCGGAATTTTTTTTTCTGACTTGCCGAAAAAGTGTGTGAGTATTCTCTTTATAGCTCGATTCTTGACAGCTCCCTGAAGCTCTGGAATCGGTCTTCGATTTCAAGCAGGTTGAGCGCTGCAATTTTTTCGGTGCCGAATTTTTCTACACAGAAGCTTGCCATGGCGCTGCCGTAGAGTACCGCCCTGCGCATCTCGATGTCGGTGATGGTTTCGCATCTGGAGAGGTGGCCGATGAATCCGCCGGCAAAGGTGTCGCCTGCACCGGTGGGGTCGTAGATTGATTCAAGCGGGTATGCCGGAGCTGCAAAGATGCCGCTGTCAGTAAAGAGAAGGGCGCCGTGCTCTCCTTTTTTGATGATGAGGGTTTTCGGGCCCATTCCACGGATGATTCTTGCGGCTTTGACAAGGTTTGGCTCGCCGCTCAGGATTCTTGCCTCGCTGTCGTTGATGATGAAGATGTCGACACGTTTGAGGGTTTTTTTAAGCTCTGCTGGTTTTCCTTCGATCCAGAAGTTCATGGTGTCGCAGATGACCAGTTTTGGTTTGTTGATCTGGTCAAGCACCTTGAGCTGAAGTTCAGGGTCGATATTGCCGAGACAGACAAATTCCGCGTTCTGGTACTGGTGCGGGACAACGGGGTCGAAGTCGGCAAAGACGTTCAACTGGGTGTCGAGTGTGTCGCGGGTGTTCATGTCGTAGTGGTAGCGTCCGGCCCAGCGGAAGGTTTTTCCCTCTTCGACAGTCTGTATTCCTTTGGTGTCGATCTCTCTGGAGTGGAGCAACTGGAAATGTTTATCCTCGAAGTCGGAGCCAACCACACCGACCATCTGTACCTTGTCGGTAAAGTAGCTTGCCGAAAGGGCAATGTAGGTGGATGACCCGCCAAGGGTGTTGTCGGAACGTCCGAAAGGCGTTTCGATATCGTCAAAGGCAAGAGAGCCGACAATGAGAATGGACATAATTATCTTGAATATTTGGTTAACGGAAAATTACGGAAGATACGTTTTTCACCGGTTATCTTTCTCAATGCTTCATTGTTCTGGCGGAAGCGGAAGTTCAAAGAGCAGGCATTGTCCGGGTTTGCAGCTCACTTCAAGCCGGTGTTCCCTGATCGAAAAGGGTGTTTCGCTTATCAGTTCCAGCAGTGCCTCTTCCTTCATGCTGAATTCAAGCGACCCGTTTCTCTCTTCCCACAGATTGCTGTTGCCGATAAAGAGCAGTGAGCGTCCTTCGAACGATCTCATGACGGCAAAGAGTTCGGGTTCGCTGACGTAGGGAATGGAGATCGACCCCTTTTCTCCGCACAGTATCAGGTCGAGAAAGCGGCTGCGGATATCGAGAATCCTCTTGATATAACTGTTGAGTGGCAAAAGGCCGTTACTTTTTTCCCAGTCACAACTGAAGGCGCTGAAGAGCGGGAGCTTTTCGGGTGGATAGAGTTCGCGGTCTCTGTCCTCGAAGTTCAGGCCGAGGTTTACCGGATACCATTCACAGAGTTCCATGCCTGATTGCAGGAAAGGGATGGCTGGCAGGATGGCGCTGAGGGTAAAAATAAACATCGAGTGGTTGCGGCCAGCCTCTTCTCCGGGGTAACGGAAGCAGACTCGGGGGGTGTTGTGGTTTTCGCCTGTGCCGAAAAAGGGAAGCGCAACTCCTGTTCTGTTGAGGTGGTTAAGTAATCCACGAATAAAGACAATGTCGTGGATGACAAAGGGGAGTGAACCGAAGACGGCATTGAACCCTTCGTCGCGAATCGCGGGTGAAGGGGCGAAGTTTTCGTCCCAGAAGGCAAAGTCGGCTTTTTTGTCGCGCGCTTTGCGGACAATGGTTCGTTTCAGCTCTGAGGGAAGGGCGTGGCCCATGTCGATCATTGCGCCGTCAATCTGGTACTCATCCTGGTAGAAGGGAATGATACCTGCAATTTCGTCCCAGAGGGAGCTGTTGAAGGTTTCCGGATTTTCAAGGGCGCAGTCGTACATCCTGATGGTGTTGTAGGCAATGTAGTTGAACGCTTCGTG
Organism: Chlorobium sp.; assembly: GCA_005843805.1. GTDB lineage: Bacteria > Bacteroidota > Chlorobiia > Chlorobiales > Chlorobiaceae > Chlorobium. The sequence continues at coordinate 7,780 of SZXY01000085.1, read as the reverse complement.
ACTGTGCATTTTCAGATAGGTGACATCTGTCCAGGCTGGTTGCTGGTCATCTGGCGGCCAGTCGGAAAAGGCCGTTGCCACACGGCAGAGCGTTCCGTCTGCAGCGGTTCCCTGAAGCTGGCCGTTCTCTTCATGGACGGTAACGTTGCCAGCAACGAACTGGTTACGGTATTCTTCTGAAGGGGCGGGCAGGTAGAGCATATCATGGCGGTCAACCTGCTCTTTGATCCGATGGAGTGTATCGCCGTCGAAACCGGGAGGGCCGTAGTTGCGGGTGGATTCATCGTCCCGCAGCCAGTAAAACCATTCGGGATGTTCTTTTATCCAGTCGCTGTCAACTGAGGTTGTTCTGAAGACAAACTCGAACACTACGTGCATGTCGAGCAGATGTGCCGCTTCGACAAATGCCTTGAGCAGGATTTCGGCTGAAAGGCCAAGTGCCGGTTCATTGAGCATTGTGTCAAGTTGCCGTGGATTTTTAACGGCATAGGGGGATCCGAGTGAGCCTTTTTTACATTGTTTTCCAGGTGCAGTGAGCGGAAGGAGGTAAAGGGTATTGGCGCCAAGTTTTTTTATATAGGGGAGCAGTGCAATGGCTTTCAAGAGGGTGCCTGTTTCCCTGAACCCGCACTCCAGGGGTTCGGTTGAGATTTCGCCGTCTCCGTTATGGTCAAAGGCTGCGGAAAGGCGGATAAAGAGGTTGTAGACTACGGCACCAGTTCTCCAGTCACCATCCTCGGAAGAGGTTGAAGGCTTTTTTTGCCCCTGAATGATGCCTTCAATGATGGTTGAGAAGTATTCTGACGGGTTGACCAGTTCGGAACCGGTTTCCTTTCCGCTCCAGATACCGGGAACCAGGTAGGTATTGCCGGTGACGGAGTTATGCAGGCTTTTCAGTGCCTGATGGAGCAATGCGAGGTGAGTTGTTTCCAACGTCATGCTGTTGTTTTTCGGGAAGATAACGAGAAGATAACGATTATATTAAAAACCAATGTATCTAAAGATATTCTCTTTATGAAGAACATAAGGATTACCGTTGAATATGATGGCACCTCTTTTGCGGGATGGCAACGGCAGTCCGGCACCAAAGTGACCGTTCAGGGAGAGATTGAGAGGGAACTTGGAAAGATTCTGCAGGAAAAAATTTCACTCAATGCGGCAGGAAGAACGGATAAAGGTGTTCATGCGAGGGCCCAGGTGGTCAACTTTTCTTCTGATTCACCGATGGAGCTTTCCCGGATGGTTCATTCGCTTAATTCGCTTTTGCCCGATACCATAAGGGTCAGCAACCCTCTTGAAGTCTCTATGGACTTTCATGCCCGGTACAGTGCGAGGGAGAGGCATTACCGCTATTTTCTTCTTGAGGAGCCGTCGGCGATTTACGGTCGTTTTGCGGGTTGTGCGTTCGGCAAGCCCGATCTTGCTGTGATGCAGCGGATTGCGGTTTCGGCGGTGGGAGTCCATGATTTTTCTGCCTTTTCAAGGGAAGATCGTGACAGTCCCGGTTCGATCTGCAATGTAACGGCCTGTGACTGGTACCGTTACAAGCGCTTTTTAGTCTTCCGTATTTCCGCGAACCGTTTTTTAAGGAGTATGGTGCGATATCTTGTTGGTGCAATGGTGAGCGCCGGAAAGGGGGGACTCTCTCTTGAAGAGTTCAGCAGGATGCTCGAAAGCGGCATTATGAGCACTTCAATTGTTCCCGCCAGGCCAAATGGCCTTTTTCTCTGGAAGGTTACCTATTAGATAAAAGGCTTCGACGGGCACTTGTGCACCACTATTTACGTAAAGGGTTATTGTATTAGTCATGAACTGTTTTTATGTTACTCCTATGAACGTTGATTTTTGCTGGTTCAGCATGGATCTTCAGCATTTCCTTCCCTAATGAACGTGCTGCTTGTGAACATCAGACTATATAAGACGATTTTCAGGGTGTTATTGTCGGCACTGTTGTTTCAGATGCTGGCGCGACCTCTTCCTGCTGCTGATCTGGTGGCAAATGACAGGGCGGCGATCAGAAAGTCATCGGTTTCAGATATTCTTGACAGCCTTGTCAATGCAACCTATTTCAAGGATGAGCACTTTTCCTTTTCGACGAAAGAGCCGGAAAAGTTCGGTTTTCCCTCCCATTTTGTGCCGCAGTACAGCGATTCGGTCTATGCGTCAAGGATAGCCTTACTGGCCCATAAAACCCCCTTCAACCTTGTCTATAATGACCATGTCCGTGGATTTATAAGAATTTATGCCGTGGACAAGAGAAATATGACGGCCAAGATTCTGGGACTTACCAAAATTTATTTTCCCCTTTTTGAGGAAAAACTCGATGCCTACAATATTCCGCTCGAAATGAAGTATCTCGCCATTGTAGAGTCGGCTCTCAACCCTACAGCGGTCTCTTCTGCCGGTGCGAAAGGGTTGTGGCAGTTTATGTATGGTACGGGAAAAATGTATGGTCTGCAGTCGTCATCCTTTATCGAAGACCGGTACGATCCGGAAAAGGCAACTTTGGCGGCGTGCCGACATCTGAGGGATCTTCATAATATTTACGGTGACTGGTTCCTTGCGCTTGCGGCCTATAATTCCGGTCCTGGAAATGTCAACAAGGCGATAAGGAGGGCAGGAGGTATAAAGGATTACTGGGCAATATGGGATTATCTGCCAGCCGAAACGAGAGGCTATGTTCCTGCTTTTATTGCCGTGAACTATATCATGAGCTATTATAATGAGCACAATATCCGTCCGGTTGAACCGGGATATTTGTATCAGGATATCGATACGCTGAGAACCTCCCGGATGTTGTCGTTTGAGCAGATCAACGAGACTATCGGGGTACCAATGGGGGATCTCCAGTTCCTTAACCCTCAGTACAAGCTTGGTATAATTCCCCCGGCCACCTCTGTCGGCAATGTTGTGAGACTTCCGAGAAAATATATTCCCGTTTTCCAGAAACGGGAACAGGAAATCTATGCTTACAAGTCACCAAAAAGTCTTGAACGTGAGCAGCTCTATTCAAGGTTTGCAGGGTTCAGCGGAGGTTCGAGGCCCTCTGAGTCAAGCTCTGGCGGAAAAACGCAGAAGATTCATGTCGTTGAGCAGGGTGAAACCCTTGGTTCCATTGCAAGGCTCTATCGCACCTATATCAGCCAGCTTATCAGTTGGAACAGTCTGACGGATGCGGATGTAACTCCCGGCCAGAAACTCATTGTTTTCGAGGGTGCCGAGAGCAGCTCTTCGTCGCAGGCAGAGGGTGTCAGGAAGGTGATGGTGCGTCACAAGGTTGGTAAAGGTGAAACTCTGGCTTCCATTTCGAGGAAGTATGGCACCACGGTTCAGCATCTGGCTGAGTTGAACAATCTTGGCAGCCGCAAGGCTATCGTTCCAGGTCAGCGTATCAAGGTTGAAAAAGAGATCTCTGCAGGGAAGTCCCGTTCTTCATCCAAACATGCCAAGGTTGCCAAAAACACAAAAGTGAAAAAGAAGAAAGCCGTAACCTCTTCCCGGAAACCCAGGCGGTGAGTATGACCGGTTTCCGGCTCTTCATTTCCTGCTTCCATCAGGGCTGATGTGGTATAGTGGAATCTGCCGGATAGATTTTTTTTGCAACGGCAATTGTTTATCCTCATGTTCGATTAAATGATAATTTTATTATCTTAAGCCTTTTCAGGTCGGGGTTGTTTCACTGATGAAAGAATAATTGTTGTCGGGAATTTTGCTTTATTCAATAATTCTTTAAATGAGAATCATTAAAACGTATGCGTAATATCATTTTTACCGGAAAGGGTGGAGTTGGTAAAACCTCTATTGCTGCAGCCACAGCGCTCAAGGCAGCAGATATGGGGTACAGGACACTCATTATGTCTACCGATCCGGCGCACAGTCTGGGTGACTCGCTTGATGTTCAGTTAGGACCTTCACCCGTGAAAATTGCTGATAATCTCTGGGGCCAGGAGGTAAGCGTTTTCGGTGATCTCAATCTGAACTGGGATGTGGTCAGAGAGCATTTTGCTCATCTGATGGAATCAAGGGGTATTGAGGGTGTTTATGCTGAGGAGATGGGTGTGCTGCCTGGTATGGAAGAGCTTTTTTCGCTCTCTTATATCAAGCGTTATAATGAAAAGAATGAATATGATCTTCTTGTAGTTGACTGTGCTCCGACAGGTGAGACCCTTCGTCTTCTTTCCCTGCCTGAAACTTTCGGCTGGTTTATCAAGATGATTCGTAATGTCGAGAAATTCATGGTCAAGCCGGTTATCAGGCCTCTTTCCAAGAAAATCAAGAGAATAGACGATTTCGTAGCTCCAGTAGAGGTGTACGACAAGGTTGACAATCTTTTCTCTTCAACCGAGGGGATTATTGACTTGCTTGCCGACAGCACCAGAACAACCATGCGTCTTGTCATGAATCCTGAAAAGATGGTTATCAAGGAGTCGATGCGTGCCTTGACCTATCTTAACCTTTATGGTATTACCGTTGATCGCATTACCATCAACCGTGTCATGCCTGACCAGAGCCCTGATCCTTATTTCCAGAAATGGCGTGCCATTCAGCAGAAATATATCGAGCAGATTTCGGAAGCTTTTGCTCCTATTCCAATTGCAGAAGTGCCGTTGTTTGATGATGAGGTTGTCGGTATCGATATGCTTCGCAGGGTTGGTGCAAAAGTTTATGGCGACCTGGATCCTCTCACGATATTCTTCTCGGAAAATCCGATCGATATCAAGAAAATTTCCGATGGTCACTACAAGGTGCGTGTAAGGTTGCCATTTATGGAGAATATGGGTCTTGAACCAAAGATTCTCAAGCTTGGCGATGATCTTACCATCCGTATTGGTGATTACCAGAAGATTGTGGTTTTGCCGATTTTCCTTGCCGGTATGGAGTCTACAGGTGCTTCTTATGAAGACAAGTGGCTCAGTATCGATTTCACCAAGGCTCACTGATTTCGCGGTTAGCGCTGTACTTGATTTTCGGCTTCCAACCAATAAAAAAACCTGCTCTGAAAAAGCAGGTTTTTTTATTTAGTGCGGTTTGTCAGTGTTGAGTTCAGAGAGAGACAAGGCATGTGTCGCTGACGCCGTCAACATTTCTGACTTCATCGAGCAGTGATGGCTCGACATCGCCGTCGACCACTATTGCAGTCATGGCGACCTTCTTTTCTTCGTCCCTCGATAGGGCTACATAAGCAACATTGAGGTTGTGCTGCAACAGGAGCTGGGTGACATTTGCAATGACTCCCGGTTTGTCGCTGTTGTTGTAGATAATGATGTGTCCTTCCGGCTTGAATTCCACGAGAAACTGGTCAATCATGACAATACGAACATCCTTTTCCCTGAAGACGGATCCGCCAATCATGCGTTTTGCGGTTTCATTTTCAAGTTCGATTCGGATCAGGTTGGTATAGTCGGGATTTTCCTTTTCAAACTTCTGTTCAAGGCTTATACCGCACTCTTTGGCCATCGTGAAGGCATTGATGTAGTTGGTATCTTTTGACTGCCTGACATCGAGAAAGCCCTTGAGAGCTGCAGCGGTAATGACTTCATTGAATTTGTGCAGGAATTCACCGGAGGTTCTGACGGTCATTTTGCTGGCATGAGGGGGCGCCATTTGTGCCAGGGCAGCTCCAAGTTTTTCGGCCAGTGTCAGATATGACTGTACTCCGGGAGTCTGAGCCAGCTCGACGGCTGAGGCGTTGACGGCTCCTTCGAGTTTTCCCTTGCTTTTCCATTCGACAATCTGTTCGGCAATCTGAACGGCAACCTTTTCCTGCGCTTCGTTGGTGGAGGCCGCGATATGCGGTGTGACTATTACCTGTTCGAGTTTTAGAAGCGGATTGTCGGCGTTTATCGGTTCTGATTCGAAAACATCGAGTGCTACAGCGGCAACTTTTCCCGTCACGATGGCTTCAGCGAGGTCAGCTTCGTTGATTATTCCTCCTCTGGCGCAGTTGACGATGATGACACCCTTTTTCATCAGGTCAAGCGTATCTTTTGATACAAGATTGCGAGTGGATTCGTTGAGTGAGGAGTGAATGGTGATAAAATCAGCGCGGATGAAATTTTCATGCAGGGGAAGCAGCTCGATGTTGAGCTTTGTTGCATATTCGTCGGGAATCATTGGGTCATAGGCAATGGTTTTCATCCCGAACGCCTGCATACGGGTTGCTACCTCGCGCCCGATTTTTCCAAGGCCGATAATGGAGAGGGTTTTGCCTTCAAGTTCAACCCCGGTAAATTTTTTCTTGTTCCAGTTGCCTTGTTTCATGTCTGCAGTTGCCTGGGGAATACGCCGGGCTGCGGCAAGCATCATTGCACAGGCATGTTCTGCTGCGGAAATGGTATTGCCTCCCGGTGTATTCATCACAATAATGCCGTTGCGGGTGGCAGCTTCAATGTCAATGTTATCGACTCCAGCCCCGGCTCTTCCGATAAGCTTGAGGTTGGGGGCGCACTCGATAATTTCAGCAGTGACCTTTGTTGCGCTTCTGACGATCAGCTTGTCAAACTCGCCAATTATCTCCTTGAGTTCTTCCTTGCTGATTTTCGCTTTTTCGGTCACTTCGAAACCATTTTGTGCGAGGATTTGACCGCATTGTGGATCAACGCCATCAGTGATCAGTACTTTCATGTTCTTTCTTGATTATTGATTGCCTGGAATTATACAAGTCAGGGATTGCAAATCGCTTTATGCTTTTTTTGTTCTTTACCTATGGTATAATATATTTTTTTTGAGGCTATAAGATTAAAGAAATCTTGCACCAGCGGCCCTTCTGCAGGGATGAGGAAATGAAAAAATGAGCAAAGTGTAGCTTAATCCCTGTGATTTACACCTCGTAGAACCGATTATTATATTGTGGTTTTTTTTATCTTGCAAGCAATGGCTTTCAATGACGTTATTATTGTTGTAAAAAGAATGGAACAGTTACATGATTTAAGAGTTTCACGAATTATCCGTCTTTCTTCTCCGAGATCGCTCAAGGAGGAGTTGCCGATTGATGAAAAGGTTGCCGAAACGGTTATTACCGGGCGTCGTGAAGTTGAAAATATATTGACCGGCAAGGATTCAAGAATGCTTGTGATTGTCGGGCCTTGTTCGATACATGATATGCAGGCTGCCGAGGAGTATGCCGCCAAGCTGGCGGCATTGCGCGTCGAGCTGCAGCATGAGTTTTGTCTTCTGATGCGGGTCTATTTTGAAAAGCCACGCACCACTGTTGGATGGAAAGGGTTTATCAATGATCCTCATCTGGATGATACATACGATATACAGCACGGTCTCTTCTATGCTCGCAAGCTGCTTCTTGAAATCAACAGGATGGGGCTTCCTGCCGCGACCGAGTTTCTTGATCCAATTTCACCCCAGTATGTAGCCGATGTTATCAGTTGGGCTGCAATCGGGGCCAGAACCATCGAGTCGCAGACTCACCGACAGATGGCCAGTGGACTTTCCATGCCGATCGGCTTCAAGAACTCTACCGATGGACGCCTTAATGTGGCGGTTGATGCCATTCGTTCGGCAATGCACCCTCACAGTTTTCTCGGTATTGACCAGGAAGGTCACAGCAGCGTCATTACAACCAAAGGGAACCCCTTTGGTCATCTTGTGCTGCGTGGTGGCGATAAACCGAATTATGATGCTGAGAGTATTGCCAAGGCTGAATCATGGCTTGCAAAGGGCGGACTGGAACAGTCGCTCCTCGTTGATTGCAGTCATGCCAATTCAGGCAAGAAACATGAGCAGCAACTGAAGGTCTGGGAAAATGTTCTGCAGCAGAAAGTGGGTG
>SZXY01000197.1 GCA_005843805.1 Chlorobium sp. | reverse complement strand
CTGTTAATCGCAGGGTTGCAGGTTCGAGTCCTGCTCGCGGAGCTAAAAAAAGCAGAAGTATCGAGAGGACTTCTGCTTTTTTTGTTTCCTCAAAAATCGGCTTGAGTACTCATTGTACATCGGAACAAACCGAGCTTGACTTCCTTTTTTTCGTTTGGTAGAGCAAGCGACTGTTATCCCGACAGGTCGGGATGCAGGTTCGAGTCCTGCTCGCGGAGCAAGAAAAAAAGGAAGTACATTGAAAAGTGTGCTTCCTTTTTTCGTTTGGTAGAGTAAGCGACTGTTATCCCGACAGGTCGGGATGCAGGTTCGAGTCCTGCTCGCGGAGCAAAGAAAAAAGCAGAAGTATCGAGAGGACTTCTGCTTTTTTTGTTTGCCCAAAAATTCTGTACAGCACTCATGTTGCAGGAAAAAACTGAAACCTGCTGGCTTTACATCCTTAAGTCAGAGAGCGCCGAGAAATATTATGTAGGTGTATCGACAGACCCTCAAAGGCGGCTCATGTTTCATAACTCTATAGAGAAAGGGTTCACGTCACGTTATCGTCCGTGGAAGCTTGTCTTGGTAAAAGAGTATGAATCAAGGAAGGCGGCAATGCAGGCAGAGAAAACAGTCAAGAGCTGGAAAAGTCAAAAGCGGATTATTCAACTTGTCCGAGGCGAGGTGGTTTTGTGATACGTGACCATGCGACTGTTATCCCGACGCGTCGGGATGCTCGTGGAGTAAGCAAAAAGGAAGCACATTGAAGAAGTGTGCTTCCTTTTTGCTTTTACTTGCACGGCTTTCTCCTTAGAGATTATATTTATTGTTGATGGTCCCTTGAACTGAAAGAACCAAGTTTCCCCACAACCATAAACATGACCGAGGAGTCCCCGTTGTTTGAGCAGACTTTCAAGAATATTGACGACATCCTTCACAAAGACGCTGGTTGTGGCAGTGAACTCGATTATATCGAACAGACCTCATGGATACTGTTTCTCAAGTACCTTGACGACCTTGAAAAAGACAGAGAGACAACTGCCATACTTTCCGGAAAACCCTGTAAACCCCTTCTCAGCCCATACTACCGCTGGGAATCGTGGGCAGCTCCGAAAACAGCCGACGGAAAGATAGACCACAACAGGGCGATGACCGGTGATGACCTCAAGGATTTTGTTGACCGGGAGCTCTTCCCTTACCTGAAAACCTTCAAAACATCTGCGGAGAGTGCTTCCACCATTCAGTACAAGATTGGCGAAATTTTCAGCGAGCTGAAAAACCGAATCCAGAGTGGCTACAACCTGCGAGAGGTGATTGACCGGATAGATGAGCTTCGTTTCCGTACCAATGTTGAAAAACATGAAATGTCTCATCTTTACGAGAGCAAAATCAGGAACATGGGTAACGCTGGTCGTAACGGTGGTGAATACTACACACCGAGGCCGCTCATCAGAGCCATTATCAAGGTTGTTGCACCCGTTATCGGCCAGAAAATCTACGATGGCGCTGTTGGTTCCGCAGGTTTTCTTGCCGAATGCTATGAGTATCTGAAGGCCGGGGAGAAGCTGACGACAAAAGATATCGGCTTGCTGCAGAAAAGCACCTTCTATGGCAAAGAAAAGAAAGGGCTGGCCTACATCATCGGTATCATGAACATGATTCTGCACGGTATTGAAGCGCCCAACATTGTGCATACCAATACCCTGGCCGAAAACCTTGCCCACATTCAGGAACGCGACCGCTACGACATCGTTATCGCCAATCCCCCTTTTGGCGGCAAGGAGCGTGCCGAGGTGCAGCAGAACTTTCCGATCAAGACAGGAGAGACAGCCTTTCTCTTTCTTCAGCACTTCATCAAAATTCTCAAGGCTGGTGGCAGGGCTGGCATCGTCATCAAAAATACCTTTCTTTCAAACACCGATAACGCCTCAGTCAGTTTGCGCAAGCTTCTGCTCGAAAGCTGCAACCTGCACACTGTGCTCGACTGTCCCGGCGGTACCTTTCAGGGAGCAGGTGTTAAAACCGTGGTGCTCTTTTTTGAGAAAGGGGTACCGACCCGGAAAATCTGGTACTACCAGCTCAATCCTGGTCGCAACATGGGTAAGACCAACCCTCTCAACGAAAACGATCTGACCGAGTTTGTCGAGCTGCAGAAAACCAAAGCTGATTCGGCACAATCATGGAGTGTCAGCATTGAGGGTGTTGACCACTCTACATGGGATATCTCCGTGAAGAATCCCAATAGTGGAGGTGATGTGGAGCACCGAACCCCGGAGGATATCATGAACGAGATTGCTGCGCTCGATGCGGAGAGTGCCGAGGTGCTGGTAAGGATAAGGGGGCTGTTGACAATTGACAATGGATAATGGGCAATTCTGTGGCGTGTGGTTAAAACTCCAATCGGCGGTTGGAGAATTGGCAAATGGGTGTAAGGTTTTTGACTTCAATTGAAGAGAAGGGGCTGTTATGAGGGCTGGGTGGGAGGTAAAAAGGCTGGGTGATGTGTGCGAAATCGTTAACGGAGGAACACCTAAAACTGGAGTGCCTGAATATTGGGATGGTAAGCATTTGTGGATTACGCCAGCAGAGATGGGTAAGCGTCAAAGCCCCTTTGTTGATGATACTGAAAGAAAGATTACGGACTTAGGTCTTCGTAACAGTTCGGCAAGCATGTTGCCAGCTTACTCAGTGATTCTTTCTTCACGTGCTCCAATCGGACATTTGGTTATCAACACTGACCCGATGGCGACGAATCAGGGTTGCAAAGGTTTGATTCCCACCAGCAATCTCAATTTCAAGTTTCTGTATTATTATTGCGTCAGCATTGTTGATCTTCTGAACTCGCTTGGAGCGGGGGCAACCTTTAAAGAGTTGTCTGGAAGCAAACTTAAAGAAGTCGTCATTCCTCTGCCTTCTTTTCCAGAACAGCAGCGTATTGTCGCTATCCTTGACGAAGCATTTGAGGGCATCGCCACCGCCAAAGCCAACGCCGAAAAGAACCTCAAAAATGCCCGTGCGCTTTTTGACTCACATCTGAATTCTGTTTTCTCCCAACGAGGCGAAGGGTGGGAGGAGAAATCCATTGAGCAGATTTGTTCAAAAATAACAGATGGTGAACATATTCGTCCAAAAATGGTGGTTAGAGGTGTTCCATTTTTATCAGCAAAAAATGTGCTTGATGATAATGTTTTTTTTACGGATTCCTTATTTGTATCAGAGGTAGATGCTGCGAAGTTTAGAAAACGTTGTAATCCAGAACAAGGTGATATTTTAATTGTCAGTAGAGGCGCAACTGTTGGAAGAACCTGTGTTGTGAACACAAGGAAAATATTTTGTTTGTTAGGTAGTGTTATTTTGTTGAAAGTTGGGGCAAATTACTCTTCGCATTTTGTTGCATATGCACTTAAGTCGCCAGCCATCAGAAATCAGTTGATGACCGTTTCTGAAGCAGCGGCACAACCCGCAATTTATTTGAGGGATATAAAACCTCTGTGGATTGGATGTCCGTCGCTAACGGAACAAAAAAAGATAGTTGAGCAGCTTGATTTTTTGCGTGCAGAAACCCAGCCTCTCGAATCAATCTATCAGAAAAAAATCACAGCATTGGACGTCCTGAAAAAATCCATACTGCACAAAGCGTTTTCGGGGGAGCTGTGAACATGAATCAACAAAATTGAACGATTACGGCAACACACTGTCTCAC
>SZXY01000095.1 GCA_005843805.1 Chlorobium sp. | reverse complement strand
TGATTGTTGCTCCATGGAGAGTCCTGTATCGCATAGCCGATGGCAATATTTATGTTTCGGCGGTACTCGATAGTCGTCGCAATGTCGAGGATATTCTTCTGCAACGACTCATCAAGCCATGAACCCGGGAGAGGTTGTTCAATAGCCGCAAGACCCTTGAGCGGGTTTTACAAGTGATCTGAGTGATACTGCAAGTGTGCTTGAACTGGTGCTCTCGTTGATGTGCCGTCAAAGAGTGTGTGGATCTCTGTGAGAATGCCGATAGAGCATAAAAGCACCTTGCGCCGGGTTGTGCAAGGTGCTTTTATCATGAGAACCCGATCTTTACTTTTTCGGGGCGACGGCTGATGAGATAGCCGTTGAAATGCCCTGAATGACCTGAACGGCAGTGTTTAGAGTGGTTGTGACCAGTGTTCCACAGAGATTGGAGCAGGAGGTGACGACCGAAGTGGTTGCATTGATGCCGCTGGTAACGGTGTCCGTCACGGTGTCAGCTACATTCTGGATGGGAGCACCAACCGCAGTAAAGAGGTCAGTAAATACGCCGTTGTTTTCGTTTGCCATGGTTGAAGGTGTTTATATTGATGTGAGCGGAATTGTTGTGTACAAAAAATATGTCAGGATTCTCCCGGTGTTGCCATCAACATGAAATATAACATAATTGCTTGATACGGAGCTATTTGTAAAGTTATGGAAACTTTTTGTTCGGGTATTAAAAAAACGGCTTCAACTGCTTATTTTGGAAGTAAAACCTTCTGAAAACGATATTGCTGGTACATATTGAACGTATTGATGAAAGTTTTGGTAAAGCTTATTCTACGTTAAAAGGGTTAATCTTTCCAACACAAGAGCCTGGTTATGACAATTTTTTTCAGTCGTGTGGATACTCTTTTTAATTCGTTGGAGGATTTTTGGGAGCATAAACGAACGCAGCGCATTGCCGCAAATGTCCTGATTGTTGCTTTTCTCGGAACGCTCGCTTTGATAGAGCTTCGCCGTCAGGGATGGCTCCCGGAGGGCGTTGCTGCGATTTTACCGTCAAGTCACTATTATGCGATTAATGTTGCGTTTTCCATGCTGCTGTGCCTTGAGGTTCTTGGGTTGGTTTTAAGCCTCGCAAATTCGGTTGCAGATTCTGTTGGCAAGCAGTTTGAAATTCTCTCACTGATTCTGCTTCGGCAGTCATTTGAGGAGTTTGTCAACTTCAGGGAGCCTCTCATGCTGGAAGATGCGTCAAACCCTGTGCTGCATATTCTCTCCAATGCTGGTGGCGCTCTCGTGATTTTTCTTTTGATCGGGTTCTATTACAGGCTTTTGTCCCATCGAGCCATTACTCAGGGCTCTGCTGCCGCAGCGGAGTTTATTGCGGCCAAAAAGGTGGTATCCCTTCTGCTTCTCTTTATTTTCAGTGGAATAGGGATCATTGATGCCTCTTATTTTCTGACTGCGAGTAATCCGACGTTTGATTTTTTTGCAATATTTTACACGGTTCTTGTTTTCAGCGATGTGCTGCTGGTGCTGATTTCCTTGCGGTACAGTACAAATTATCAGATTGTTTTTCGTAATTCAGGTTTTGCCGTTGCTACGGTGGTCGTCCGGCTTGCTTTGACGGCTCCTCCTTATTTTAATGTTCTTCTCGGGGTTGGGGCAATGGTTTTCGCCATTGGTATTACGGTTGCTTATAACAGGTTTGAAAAAACAGTGAGAGTCTAAAATCTCATTTGCGCCATTACCAGAAGAGAGAGTGCAGGAAGAGTGAGTTTCCCAACTCTTAAAGGGTATCGATATTTGTTGGTTATGGTATTGTCTGCTGGCAAGAGGATGGCAGAGAGGGGTAAATATGGTTATATTAAGGTAAGGTAGACGTTGTTGGTGAGTGGAGAGATTTTTTGATGTAACTATAAATGGAGTCGAAAGTTATGCTTGAATTCAATGTGTTGACTGTTTTTTTGTTGATTGCCGCATTTTTGATTTCGTCGGTGAAAATCCTGCGGGAGTATGAGCGCGGCGTGGTGTTTCGTCTGGGTCGGATTATCGGCGCCAAAGGGCCGGGAATGATTATTCTTATACCGGGTATCGATAAAATGGTGAAGGTTGATCTGCGTACGGTAACGCTCGATGTGCCTCCGCAGGATATCATCACTCGTGACAACGTTTCGGTGAAGGTGAGTGCGGTGGTATATTTCCGTGTTCTCGATCCTATCAAGGCGATTGTTGAGGTGGCGGATTTTCATTTTGCGACTTCGCAGCTTGCGCAGACCACGCTTCGCAGTGTGTGCGGGCAGGGTGAACTCGATAATCTTCTGGCTGAGCGGGATGAAATCAATGATCGTATCCAGGCCATTCTCGACAAGGATACCGAACCGTGGGGTGTCAAGGTCGCCAAGGTGGAGGTGAAGGAGATTGATCTGCCCGAGGAGATGCGCCGGGCAATGGCCAAACAGGCTGAGGCTGAACGTGAGCGTCGCTCGACCATCATCAATGCGGAAGGGGAGTTCCAGGCGGCTCAGCGGCTGGCTGATGCTGCACGTATTATTGCCGCCAGCCCTTCAGCCTTGCAGCTTCGCTATCTGCAGACCCTGAAGGATATCTCTGTAGAGCATAACTCTACCATTATTTTCCCTTTGCCTATTGACCTGCTCAAACCGTTTTTTGGCAGGCCAGAGGCTTCTTCTGAGGCAACCTAAACCATTCCGATCATGTTCAAGATTCATGCAATTCTTTGTCCTGTCGATTTTTCTGATGCTTCCCGCAAGGCTGTGCGGTATGCCCAGGAGTTTGCCGGTAACATGGGAGCCTCTGTCTATCTGCTGAATGTGGTGGAGCCTCGTCCTATGGCGGTTGATATATCTCTCAATTATGTGCCGCTTGAGGATGATCTTGAAAAAGCTGCACAGGAGGATCTCGATCTTATACTGCAGGATTTTCTCAAGGCTGGCCTCAGGGCGCAGTGTGGCGTTGAGATTGGCAATCCTGCCGATGTGATCCTTGAAAAAATTGACACTCTCAATGTCAATCTCGTCATCATGGGTTCTCATGGCAAAAAAGGGTTGAGCCGCCTCATTATGGGCAGTGTTGCCGAGACGGTGGTGCGGAAAGCCAATTGTCCGGTGCTGATTGTAAAGGCGGAGGAAAAGGAGTTTATTGGCGACGAGTGAAGGCTTCCATCATGGCTTTTGCGCCGCTGAAGGGGCTGAGGCTGGTTGAGAGTACCTGTTGCTCAATGTTTTCTTTTGTGCTTATGACCTCTGGATGAGAGAAAAACTCTTTTTTGAGCATATCTTCAAGGACGGTGTAGAGCAGGTGTTTGAGCTGCTGGCTGCGCCGTTCTTCCAGAAGGTTTCGCTGACGCATTTGCGTAAAAAACTCTGTAATGTTCTGCCATACCTCTCCGATTCCTTTGCCGGTAAGGGCAGAGGTAAGAATGACTTCACGTTGCCAGAATGGATATTTTGCCGGGAGCATTCGGAGGGCGGCTTCAAATTCAGCTCTCGAAATGGCGGCAATGCCGGATTGCTCTCCGTCGGTTTTGGTTATTGCCACCGTATCGGCTATCTCCATGATGCCACGTTTGATACCCTGCAGTTCGTCGCCTGAGCCGGGGAGCATCAGGAGGAGGATGAAATCGACCATGGTATCTACAAGCACTTCCGATTGACCAACTCCCACAGTTTCAACCACAATGACATCGTACCCTGCGGCTTCACAGAGTACAATGGTTTCATGGGTTTTCGGTGAGGTTCCTCCCAGATAGCCGGAGGATGCGGTCGGACGGATAAAGGCCTCTTTTTTCCCTGTAAGTTTTTCCATGCGTGCCTTGTCGCCAAGAATGCTTCCTCTTGACTGGTGGCTGCTTGGGTCTATGGCAAGCACCGCCAGGGTGAGTCCCTGGCTGATGATCTCTTCGCCAAGCGCTTCGATAAAGGTGCTTTTACCCGCTCCCGGAGAGCCGGTGATGCCGATGCGGATTGAGGTTGTTTTTTTTGCAAGGCAGCGGTCGAGGATCTCATGGGCTTTGCGTTCGTGTTCGGGTTTCCGGGACTCAATCAGCGTTATGGCGCGGCTCAGCATGTGGCGGTTGCCGCTGATGATGCCGTTGACGACTGTCTCCACGTCGGGGTCGTAGCGTCGGGTCAAGGGTATTGTATTGCTCATGCGCAGGAGTTCAAATTTTGAACATATAATGGTGTTAATTTCCGGACAATCTTGCCTGAGCGCTCTCTTCGGCTCCTCTCCGTCAACCTGTTTTAAATTGAAAGACAACAACCAGATGTGTGGTTACAAGAGTTGAAAGAAATTGTCAGATATTATCTTGTTCCTTCACATAAAACTCTTTTCCAACTCTTGCAATATGCTCCTGCAACTTTCGATTTTTTATATTTTCCATTATTTGCAAATCGACGGTATATGGAAAATTACTGTTATTGATGTCAAGTAAAATTTCCCCAACTGTTTTCCGGTCAATATTGCTTTCACAAATAACCAAATCAACATCACTTCGCTCGCTGTAATTTCCTTTGGCCCTGGAGCCGTAAACCAGCACTTTGTTGATAACGTTGAAATCGCTGAAAATAGAGCGAATGAGATGCAGGTTTTTATCATCAATGCCAAACTCACTCATAACTGGGCTTCGACAAGAGTGGTATATAAATCTGATATCAGCGCGGTGTAGTGTTGCTGGATATCGGTAATAATAGTTTCAAAGGTTTCAAGGTCATAGGTATGGCTGACAAGGTTT
>SZXY01000131.1 GCA_005843805.1 Chlorobium sp. | reverse complement strand
CGACAAGATTCCCCAGATAGGATGGAACTCTGTCGATCTGCAGAAAGAGAGTGTTCTTTTCCGTGGAATTCCTGACCACTCGTTTTTTTATTTTGTCCATTCATATTACTGCGAGCCTGAAGGTCTGGATGCAGTTGCGGCTACGACCTGGTTTGCAGGAAAAAACTTTTGCTCTGCCATTGAAAAAAATGGTATTTTTGCAGTTCAGTTTCATCCGGAAAAGAGTTCCGATGCCGGTTTGCAGGTGCTGAAAAACTTTGCCGGCTGCTAAAAACGTTATTGCCTTATGTTGATTATTCCAGCGATAGATATCAAGGACGGGAAGTGTGTAAGGCTGACCCGTGGAGATTTTAGCCAGAAAAAAATATACCTCGACAATCCCCGTGATATGGCCATCATCTGGCGCAAGCAGAATGCCAAGATGCTCCATATTGTTGATCTCGATGCCGCCCTTACCGGGGAGATGTTCAATTTTGAAAAAATCCGGGAGATCGTCACCAATATTGATATTCCTGTCCAGGTCGGTGGCGGTATCCGCTCAGTCGATGCGGTCAAGCGTTACCTCGATATCGGGGTTGCTCGTGTGGTGATCGGCTCGGCAGCCGTGACCAACCCGAAGCTGCTCGAAGAACTTCTGAAAATATATCGTCCTTCACAGATCGTTGTAGGTATAGATGCCGAAAATGGCGTTCCGAAAATCAAGGGGTGGACTGAAAGCAGTGGCCTGAAAGATTACGATCTGGCTCTTCAGATGAAGGCGATGGGCATAGAACGTATCATTTATACCGATATAACCCGCGACGGAATGATGCAGGGGTTTGGCTATGAGAGTACAAAGAGGTTTGCTGAAAAAGCCGGTATGAAAATTACCGCTTCGGGTGGTGTCACCAATTCCGAGGACATGAAAAAGCTCGATCAGCTCAAGCGTTATGGTGTCGATTCGGTCATTATCGGCAAGGCCCTTTACGAATGCAATTTTCCCTGTCAGGAGCTGTGGTATAATTTTGAAGAGGGTATCTGCCTGGATCATAATTTCTCGACAGCACGGAAAAAATAGCCGCGTTTTTTCAAAAGCGCTGGCATAATCCTCTTCTCAACAAGAACAAAGAAGAACGTGCAGAAGCAGGAGCTACAGTTACAGCAACATATCGAGGCGGTCATTTTTGCTTCTGAAGAGGCTGTTACCCTCCAGATCATCAGGCAGGTGACTGGCATGGAACTCGATTCATCCCGGTTGCATGCAATTGTTGAGCAGCTCAATACCGAATATGCCGAGAGCGGAAGGAGCTTTTACATTTGCCGGATAGCCGGGGGGTACCGCTTTCTTTCGAAACCGGAGTTCAGTGAGACACTCAAGAAACTTCTTGCCCCGAAAATCAGGAGAAGACTCTCCCGCTCCATTCTGGAAGTTCTGGCCGTTATTGCCTATAATCAGCCGGTTACGCGCTCCCAGATTCAGCAGCTTCGGGGTGTGAGCCCTGAATATGCTATCGACAGGCTTCTGCTTCGAGGCTTCATAGAGGTTCGCGGAAGAGCGGATTCTCCCGGCAAGCCCCTGCAGTATGGAACGACCAGGGAGTTTCTCGATCTCTTCCATTTATCATCATTAAAAGAACTTCCGAAACTTCGGGAGATCAAGGAAATTCTTCAGGAACATGAAGAGCAGGAGTACCTCGCCCAACAGAACGGCAATGAGAGTGCTTCAGTTGACAACTATCAAGAGGAAAGGATACAAGAGAATGAAAAACAGCAGTAAAGATGTTGAAGTCAGAATCAACCGGTTTCTTGCGTTATGTGGCATAGCCTCAAGACGGGCGGCCGATCAGCTTGTGCTCGATGGCCGGGTCATGATCAATGGTACGGTTATTACACAGCCGGGAGTAAAGGTCAATCCGGCCAAAGATGAGGTTATTGTCGATGGCAAGCGCTTTGCCCAGCCTGAGCAGAGAAAGGTATACATTCTGTTCAACAAACCCCGAAACGTCATTACAACCAACAGTGATGAAAAGAATCGGGAGATGGTGCTCGATTTTATAGATGTCGAGGAACGGGTTTTTCCCGTAGGACGGCTTGACAGGAAAACTACAGGTGTTCTTCTTTTGACCAATGACGGAATGCTTGCCAATAAACTTATGCACCCCTCGTCAAACGTGGTAAAAGAGTACGTTGCGGAACTTGCTGAAAAATTCCCGCCAGCCATGTTGCCTCAACTGACCGGAGGGATGCGTTTGAAAGATACCGGGGAAAAAGTCAGTCCCTGCAAGGCAAAACTGCTTGCCGACGGCATGCAGGTGGTGCTGAGCATTCATGAAGGAAAGAACCACCAGGTCAGAAGAATGTTCGAAAGTCTCGGTTTTGAGGTCAAGCGTCTTGAACGGGTGACATACGCAGGTCTGAAAGCCGGGGAACTCCGGCGGGGCGAGTGGCGATATCTGAGTCGCAAGGAGATACAGGAGCTGCAAAAGCTGGCGGAAAACGGATAAGCCATCATGCCCCGGTTTTGTTAAAGCACAAAACCCTTACGGTTATGATCTATAATCCATTTTTTCAGCATCGTCAAACTTTTCAGGTTATGACGTATGTACTCTTCATGGCGCTTTTTCTTCTGTTTCCCCCGGCACTTTACGGCGAAGAGGATGCTCTTCTGGATTTGCTTGAGAGTGCCGAATCTGCAGGGAATGCCGAGCAGTTGCTTGAATTGATCGAGGATCTGAAAAAAAACAGGATTTTACTCAACGAAGCCGATGCCAATGAGTTGCGTCAGCTTCCCTGGCTGACGGCGGCTGATGCTCATGCCATCATTGTCCAGAGAAACGCCAAAGGAGCCTTTCAATCCCTGCAGGAGCTCGAACCCATTATTGGAGCGGAGAAAACAGCCGCGATTGCTCCCTGTGTTCTCCTGAAAAAAGAGCAGGAGCTTCGTAAAAGAGCGGCGGCAGTGCCAGTTGAAGGAACGATGTACAGTCGGCTCTTCCGGGAAACAACGGCGCGGAAAGGTATCATCAAAGATATCTATGCCGGCGAAAATTACAAGCTCTACCACCGTCTGCAGGTTTCGGTTCCCCATGTCAATGCCAGCCTGCTTCAGGAAAAAGATATCGGAGAGCCGGATGTGGCTGATTTCACCTCTCTCAGCTTCAATATCCATGACCTTGGCATTCTCAAAAGCGCCGTTCTTGGAAACTACAAACTCAATGTAGCACAGGGGCTGCTTATCGGCCAGGGGCGCTACCTTTCAAAAGGTTCAGATTCCTTTACCAGCGTTCGGCTTCCCGCAAGGCAGTTATCACCTTACACCTCAAGTTCGGAATATGGCTATCTGCAGGGTGTTGCCGCTACTGTGAAGCTCTACCCCATTGAGGTTACGGCATTTTATTCGGCCAACCATCTCGACGCCATCATCAATAGCTCGGGAGTCATTACCAGTTTCGACGAATCGGGATACCACCGCACTCCGCTTGAGATAAGCCGCAAAGACAACGTTACCGAAACCGTGTCTGGCGCAAACCTGCTTTATAATTTTCAGACCGGCAACTTCAGCGGCAGGGCAGGTGGGAGCGTTCTCTCCTATGGTTATACCAGACCGCTCGATGAGCTTGAGCCCTATGCAGCACTGAGCACGATCTCCTCGGCAATGCTCTACAGTATTCAAACGGATTGTTCCCTCGGCAAGGCCACTCTTTTCGGGGAGGCCGCATTTTCCCGAAAACCCTATGATACCTCATGGATAGCAGGCATGGAGTATGAGCTGCTTCGAGGTCTCAACGCAGTTGGCGCTGTGCGGCGCTATGGAGTGAATTATTACTCTCCCTTTGCCAGCGCGTTTGCCGAACGGGGTGAGGGCGCATCAAATGAAAACGGATACTATGTCGGCATTAATGCCAAAGCAAGCGACCGCCTCTCGATAGGCGCTTATTACGACCTCTTCACCTTTCCTCTGCTCGACGATCACACTCAATACCCCTCGCATGGCAATGATTCCCGAATCTTTCTTGCCTGGAAACAATCCGGCTTGTTGCTCTGGCACCTGCAACTGCAGCATAAAAAGAAAGAGGAGCAGAACAATCAGGGAAGCTCAAGCGCCCCTCTCTGGACAGCGCTTCCGCAGGTAACGGATCGTTGCCGGCTTGATTGTGATCTTCTTCTCTCCACTCATTTTCATCTCAGGTCACGCGGAGAGTTCAAAAAAGTGGTTAAACAATATCTGGCCGGAGATCAGCAGTTTTATGGACGCCTCTTCTACCAGCAGGCCGGTTACGAGAGCCCGGGATTCAGCCTGAAAGGGCGGTTCACTCATTTCCAGAGTGACGATTACGATGCAGCGCTCTATGCCTATGAGGATGATCTGCCACTCACCTCCTCTCTCGGACTTTACAGCGGTCGGGGCAACTCGTTTTTTCTATTGGCCACCTGGCAGGCCATGAAACAGATGGAGCTTTCAGCAAGATTCGAAAAGACATGGTACAGTGACCGGGAGGTCTACAGTAGCGGCAACGACGAGCGGGCTACCAATGCTCCCGGTTCATTTCATCTCGGCTGTTTTATTACCTTTTGAGCGGTTCGCGGGGTCGTCAATGCTTTTCGGCAGCTCTCAAGAGCCGGTCGCGGATTGCCCTGCCGAGTCCGCTGTTTGACGGCAGTTCGCAATAAATCAGGTCAATACCCTCGGCGTCACACTGGCGGAAAAAACTGAACAGCTCACGGCCATACTCATCGAGGTCACGGCAACGTTTGAACTTTGCAACTCCCTCGGGAGGTAGTGAAAGGCCGATATAGGCTGAAGCGGGAGCAGCGGAAATTTTTTCATCCGAACCTACAAGATGAATGGAGGCTCCGGGTGCATAGTGAGGGTACTTCAGACCGGGACTTTTCGGTGCTTCTCCCTTATCTGAACTCTTGTTGACGCCAATTCCCGGCAGAACAGCCCGCAGTTGTTCAAGGGTTATGGCGCCAGCTCTCAACAGAATCGGATGCGGGCCGGAACAATCCACAATGGTTGATTCAAGGCCAATG